>DATEZA010000280.1:0-56106 GCA_035255945.1 Thermoanaerobaculia bacterium | reverse complement strand
GGAGTACCTCGAGCGCAGCGTGCCGATCGAGACGATCGCGTCGGTGTTCGAACGAAAGTGAGAGTGCTGTGGTTCCACCCGTCATCCCGAGCGTAGTCGAGGGACCTGGGGGGGGTGGAGGCACGCGAACCGAGCCCCCCGCCCCCCAGGTCCCTCGACTACGCTCGGGATGACGGGTGACTCAAAACACTTCCTTCATTTCCACTCCCTTCTCCACGTCATACGCGGCCGCCGGCAAGCCGATGCTCACGTAATCGTGAAGTCGATTCGCCAGAAACGCATCGCCGTGTGTGAAGCGATTCTCGACGGAACTGAAATCGATTTTCGCGATCGCCTCCTCTTTCGTCATGCCGGTCAGCGACTTCATCTGCGAGGTGACGACGCGCAGCAGATCGGTCAGCAGACCGAGATACGCCGCATCGTGTTGCACGAGGCCGTGTCCGGGAACGAGCGTGCGGAACTCCAGTGCTTTGATCTTCGCCAGCACTTCGGCGTAATCACGCGTGTACGCACTCGGCATCAGCGGAATCGGCGCGGTGACGATGTCGCCTGTCGCGACTATGCGCTCCTGCGGCAGCCACATGATGATGTCGCCCGCGGTGTGCGCGTTGCCGAGATGGAGGAACTGAATCTCGCGTGTGCCGAGGTGCAGCGTGAGGCGATCGGTGAACGTCGCGTTCGGGACGACGAACGTCGTGCGGTTGTTCTCGCGATCGAGCTCCTCGGTCGCTTGCAGTCCGTTGAGCAACCACCTCTTTTCTTCAGGAATCAGGTCGTTCTTCAGCATCGCGCCGACGTTTTTCCGGATGTTCGGCACCATGCTCACGCGCCGCTTCAGCCAGCGATCCTGCGTCGATGAGATGAAGTCGCGCGCGAACGGATGGGCGAGGATCGCGACGTGCGGAAACGCCGCCTGAATCGATTGCAGCCCGCGCATGTGATCGCCGTGCCAGTGACTGAGCACCACGTGCGTGACCGGCTTGTCCGTTACCGAGCGCACCTTTGCCACAATCGATTCGCCCATGCGCGGAGAGCCGCCGGCGTCGAAGAGGACCACGCCCTGATCGGTCACGACGAAGACGGCGTTCCCCTCCTGCGGCAACTCGAACGGATCCTGACGGATCGCCGCCCACACGCCGGGCGCGAGCTCCTGCCACGAGTATTGGAATGGATTTGCACGCGCGATCGAGGCAAAAAGCAGCAGAGAGATGAGCAGTTTCATGATCGCAGCGTGAGGCGGTTGCGATCAGATGTCTGTCACGTTATTGCTCGACGTACTCCGCCACGCGCTCGCGCAATTCGTCCGGCACGCGCATCGGCTGAAACGTCCCCTGCGCCACCGCGACGAGGATGTACTTCCCGGTCGCCACCACCACATCTCCTTGCCGCGCGGCGAAGTTCAGGTGGATCGAGCTCGTGCCGATGTGGCCGAACCAGGCGTCGACGGCGAGCAGGTCATCGAGCCGCACCGGCTGGTGAAAATCGCACTCGACGTGCACGCGCGGGAGCCAGATCCCGAGCTCGTCGAACATCACCTTGTACGACAGATTGCAGTGGCGGAACAGCTCCACCTCCGCCAGTCCGAAGAAGCGGAGATACGCCTGGTAGTTGATGATGCCGGCGGCGTCGATGTCTTCCCATCGCACGTATTCGGAGATCGTGTAGCGCATTTCGCTCTCTACAATACCGCGGCATGAAACGCCTGATCCTTGCGCTTCTCTTTGCGACGCCGCTCTTCGCCGCCGACGACATCACGGTCCTCCGCGCCGCGCGCATGATCGACGGCAAATCGGACGCCGTGATCGCGCCCGCCGTGATCGTGATCCGCGGCAATCACATCGAAGCCGCCGGCTCGAACATCGCCGTTCCCGCGAACGCGAAGGTGATCGACCTCGGCGACGCCACGCTGTTGCCGGGACTCATCGACACGCACACGCACATCCTGCTGCAGGGCGACATCACGGCCGAGGATTACGACGCGCAGCTGTTCAAGGAATCGCTGGCGTATCGCGCGCTGCGGGCGAGCCGCGCGGTGAAGATCGGACTGGAGAACGGCTTCACCACGATGCGCGATCTGGAGACCGAAGGCGCGATGTACACCGACGTCGACGTCAAGCACGCCATCAACAACGGCGTGATCGAAGGGCCGCGCATGTTCGTGTCGACGCGCGCGATGTCGGTCACCGGCGGCTACGGACCGAGCGGCTATGCGCCCGAGGTGTCGTATCCGATGGGCGTGCAGATCGTCGACGGCGTGGAGAACGCGCGCAAGGCGGTGCGCGAACAGATCGCGCACGGCGCGGACTGGATCAAGGTCTACGCCGATCGTTCGTACTTCGTGGCGAAGGACGGCACGCTGTCATCGATCCCGACCTTCACGCCCGACGAGATGAAGGCGATCGTCGATGAAGCGCATCGCCTGCGGCACAAAGTCGCGGCGCATGCGATGGCGCGGCCGGGAATCACGAACGCGCTGACTGCCGGCGTCGATACGATCGAGCACGGCGTCGCGATTCCCGACGAGCTGCTCGACGTGATGGTGAAGAACGGCACGTACCTCGTGCCGACGCTGACGGTGACGGAGTACGTCGCGCCGGGCCGGACCGCGGCGGGCGGCGCGATCTGGGGAAAGATGCCGGCGTATCACCACGACTCGTTCCAGCGCGCGCTGAAGAAGGGCGTGAAGATTGCGTTCGGCACGGATGTCGGCGGTTTTCCGTGGGATTTGAACGAGGCGCGCGAGTTCACGTACGAGACGAAGTTCGGTATGACGCCGATGCAGGCGATCCGCTCCGCAACGATCGTCGCCGCGCAACTCCTCGGGCAGGACGATCAGCTCGGCTCGATCGAATCGGGCAAGCTCGCGGACATCGTCGCCGTGCCCGGCAATCCGCTCGATGACATCAGCGTGATGGAGAAAGTCCGCTTCGTGATGAAGGATGGAAAGATCTGGGTCAATCGTTAGTACGTCATGAGAATCTTCAAACGGATCCTCCTCGCGCTCGTCGTCATCTTCGTGTTGATGCAGCTCTACCGGCCGTCGCGCACCAATCCGCCGGTCGATCAGACGAAGACGATGGAGCAGACGATGTCGATCCCGCCGAACGTGCAGACGATCCTCAGCCGTTCGTGCAACGACTGCCACTCGAGCAAGACGATCTGGCCGTGGTACACCAACATCGCGCCGGTGTCGTGGATGCTGAGCGATCACGTGAAGGACGGCCGCGCGGAGCTGAACTTTTCGGAGTGGGCGACCTACTCGCAGAAGCGGAAGGCGCGCAAGCTCCAGGAGATCTGCGAACAGGTGAACAAGCGCGAGATGCCGTTGCCGTCGTACTTGTGGATGCATCACGACGCGCCGCTCTCGCCGGCGGACCGCAACGCGATCTGCGACTGGGCGAACGCGGAGAAGGCGAAGATCCCCGCGAGCGCGACGGCCATCCCGCCGCGCCGCGACTGAAATTGCTGTTAACCCAAACCCCGCCCGCCCCGTATAAGCCTCCGGATTCACACTTCTGGAGGCTTTTTCATGGAATTCTGGTTTCTGGTTCCGCTCATTTGCGGGCCTGCGGGGATGGCGATGGTCACGATCATCATCGTCGCGGCGGTCAGAGGAAAAGAACGCCGCGCTCAGATGCAGGCCGGGGTTCAGACCAAACTGATCGACAAATTCGGCTCCGCGCCCGAGCTGCTCGCGTTCCTCAAGACTGACGAAGGCCGGCAGTTCCTCGGCGAGATCGAGAGCGGACCGAAGCGCAGCGCGCGCGATCGCATCATCCGCGGAATCGGCAAGTCGCTCGTCATCACGATGGTCGGTCTCGGTTTCCTGATCATCGGATTCCTCCCCGCGACCTACAACGAGTTCTGCATCGTCACCGGTTTTCTTTTGCTCTTCCTCGGCGCCGGCCTCTTCCTCTCCGCCCTTCTTTCGCTCAAGCTGTCGCGTAACTGGGGATTGATGGACCAGGAGTCGTCCGAACTGCACGTGTGATGACTCATGACTGCGGACGCGATGATGCTGTTGCCTGCGACTCTTCCGATGGAACGGACCGCGCCTCCGAAGCGCGCTCCGCGGCCCATGGATGAAGCTCGCTTCGAGGCGTTCTATCGCGCGAATGCGGGAAGCCTCTGGTCGTACATCTATCGCATGACCGGCGATCCGGCGATCGCCGATGATCTGCTGCAGAAGTCGTTCTTCCGCTTTCTTCGCGCGAATCCGCAGGTGGCGAACGACGATCATCTGCGCCGCTACCTGTTCCGCACCGCGACCAATCTCGCGTTCGATCATTTCCGCGAAACGAAGCGCGAGCGCGGGCGCGAGATGGTGATCATCGAGGAAGGCACGTCGCGCGATACGGCCGATCTTCGTCACGACATGATGCGAACGTTTGCCGAGCTGAAACCGCGCGAGAGGGCACTTCTCTGGCTGGCGCACGTCGAAGAGTCTGAGCACGTGGACATCGCCGAGGCCTTGGGCGTGAAGACGAAGAGTGTGAAGGTGCTGCTGTTCCGGGCGCGCAAGCGTCTGGCCGAGCTGCTCCGGAAGAAAGGGATCGTGTCATGACCGACGACGTCTGCCGCCGCGAAGCGGACGTTCGGAAAGGCGGGTGGAGCGACGAGCTCCGCGCGCACATCGACACGTGCCCCGATTGCTCGGCCGCCGCGTGGATGGTGAAATTCGCAGCGATGCCCGACCGGGAGCACATGCTGCCGGATCCATCCGTCGTGTGGCTGAAAGCGCAACTGCTGCGCAACACTGCGGTGGCGGAACGAGTCACGCGTCCGATGACGACGGTGCAGATGAGCGCGTATCTGGTGATCGCGGCGTGCTGGGCCGCGGTGATGACGTGGAAGTGGGACGTGCTCAGCCGCTGGATTCATCGCCTGACGCCGGGCGCGTTCGTCATCGGCACGTCGACCGATGCGGCGACTGCGCAGTTCTCGATCACATTCCTGGTCGCGCTCGTCATCCTGGCGTCGCTGACCATCATGGTCGCCCTGCACACCATCCTCGCAGAGGAATGAGGAGTGCGGCGGCCATGCCGCCGCTCTAGACAGCCGCGGCCATGCCGCGGCAGCGCGACGGCATGGCCGTCGCGGAAGAAATCAGCGGCGGCATGGCCGCCGCACTCCGAGCGTGCGGCCTGCCGCTTGCACTTTCAAACAGTGGAGGAAACTATGCCTACCACTGCGAAAGAAAGCGGTAACGGGCGGACGGGGAAGACGCGCGCGAAGACCGCCGCAGTACGCGATGTGGCCGCGGCAGCGCTCTCACCCGACGCCATCATGGAGCTCATCGACAAGCTCGGCGTGAAGGACCTGGTCGTCGGTCACTTGCGCACGCGGCTGGAAAACATCGACTTTGAAGCGTGGCTCGACGATGCCGTCGACTACGTCCGCCGCAACCCGGAAGTGCTCGTCGCAGTCCTCGGCGCGGTCACCGTGACCGCGGGACTGATTGTGTTTCTGGAGGCGCGCCGCTCCGGTGAGATGAGCTTCGAGGATGAGGAGCTGTACACGCCGCCCGCGTCCACACGCGCGCGCAAGCGAACCTCACAGGAGCACTAGTAGCTGCCCCAGATCAGGATCCGCTTGTAGGTGTAGAAGAACGGCCGCGAATCGCCGAGGACCGGCAGCAGCCGTTCTTCGTACACCTGGAGGAAGCGCGTGAAGCCGGCCTCCGACATCCGCTGCTGGTAATCCGTCAGCAGCGATCCGCGCACCCACTCGATCACATCGCGCGGCTCGTCGAGCACGTGTCCGTAGATCTGCATCCGCACGTGCTGACGTGCGAAGCCGAGTCGATGGAGCAGCGCCGCGTAACGCTCCACGGGAAGAACGGACGAGATGCGCGGTGCGTGTCCGAGGGACTGGGCGACCTCGCGGGCGACGGCGTGTGATGGGTGGTCTTCGTTCGCCGGCATCTGGATGGCGAGCTGTCCGTGCGGAGTGAGGAAGCCCGCGAGCTTCGTGAAGAGCGCTTCGTGCTCTTCGACCCAATGCAATGCAGCGTTGGAAAACACGAGATCGAACGGACGATCGGCGACGAACGCTTCGATGTCGCCTTTGCGAAAGTGAACGACTTCGCCCCCGAACGCGCTCGACTTCAAAAGCATCGTCTCCGAGTTATCGATGCCGAGCGTTTCTTCCGCCGCGAGATGCTCGTGCAGGGAACGAGTCAGCTCGCCCGTCCCGCATCCGAAATCGACGACATGCATGCGAGGACGTTTTTCGATCAGCGCAACCAGATCGTGAAACGGCTGCGCGCGCTCGGCTTTGAATCGTTCGTATTGATCAGGGTTCCACATGTAAGACAAAGATACAGAGAGACGGCGAGACTGAGGAGCCACGAATCTCAGTCTCTTCGTCTCTCAGTCTCTTCGTCTCTCAGTTTCTCTATCACTCCGTCCCGACACCGAAGCGAAGAATATCCGCCACTTCTCTCACCATCTCCGCCGAGCTCTTTCCGAACGGCTCCGATACTCCGAACAGCACTTCCATCTGGAAATAGTTGAAGAAGATCCGCGACGCGAGCATGAGCGCGGACTTCGGGGAGACGCCGGGGCGGAGGCGCGAGGTCATGTCGTCGCCGCGCGCTTTCTGTTCGTCGAGAAACGTGGTGAACCGCTCGGCGAGGCCTTCGTAGAACTGGCGCACGTGCTCGCCCTGGAACTCGATCACGTCGACGAAGAACAGCACCTGGTAATCGCGGTACTGGCGGACGCTGTCGCGCGCCGCGTAGCCGAGCTGCTCGAGATTGTTCGGAAACAACCCCGTGCGGATGGCGCGGTAAAACGGAAAGCGCGGCTCGGTCGTGATCGTCTTGTACTCGTCGATCAGCGTCCGGAACATCGCTTCTTTGTCGGGAAAGTGGTGATAGACCGCGCCGACCGAGACTTTGGCTTCTTCCGCAATCTCACGGACGCTCGTCGCGCCGTAGCCGTGTTGGGCGAACAATCGCAATGCGGCGTCCAGCACCTGTCGCCGGCACCGCTCCGACCGTTCCTCTCTGAGCATGATGGGACCCCTTGGACTGACCAGCACGCAGCATAAACGATTCAGTGCAAAAACCACGGAGGTCGCCGGCGTTCCGCCCGGTTAAGCGATGTAGTGAAAGCGTACGAGATAAACGTTCTCGCCGCTTCCGTGCTTCGCCACTTTCAGCAGATCGGCGACGCTTCCGAAGCCGCAGGCGCGCGCGAGCCCCGGCGTGACGTCATCGAACGTGATCTCTTCGATCGAATCGACTTCGATCTCGCCGCCTTCCATCGCGTACCGCTTGCCGGCCGACACGCGCGGCCGGTGCCACACCCGAACGCTGCAGGTGATTGCACCGGAGCGGACGCCGTCGCGCAGGTACTTCGTGAAGAGCATTTCGAAAACGATATATATCGAAAGATATAGATAAAACCTACCTTCCTCCGGATGGTCACCAGCGCTCTTTGTCCGTATCTTGTCGGCAATTCACAACATCCTCTCGCGGACAATGGGGCGGACGGGTCCAACGCTTCCTCCTCCGCAGGTTGTGAAGGCAGGGACAGGGGGCACGTAGGGCCGCCGCATCGGCGGCCCAACGTCTTTTCAGGCGGTTTTTGCGGCCTCTATCGTTCGATATAGATCGTTCTGTATAGAAAAATCTACCCTTCCGCAGATGGTTGCACCCGAACGTCGCACCTAATTTGCCCGCATGCGATTCTCCACATGGACGTTCCTCTGCCTGCTCTTCGCGATGCCGGCATTTGCTCAGGATGACTCCAGCCTCTCCGTCCGGAAAACGTGCGCATCCGACGCATTCGTCAACGACACCTTCACGTCGACGATCACGGTCACGAACACCGGCAGCTCGCCGCTGACGAACATCGTAGTCATCGATTCCGACGGCGGCACGCTCTCGCTCGCCACGCTCGCAGCCGGCGCCTCGAATTCGTGGACGATCCCCGTGACGGACGCCGTCGCCGGAGCACACATCTCCAACGTCACCGCTTTCGCCGATAACGACTCCGGCAGCGCCGCCCAGTGCACGACCAACATCTGGGGTTTGCTCGTCGTGCCGTCGGCCGACGCGTCGTACACGCGCGACTGGCATTGGACGCTGACGAAAACCTCGAATTCGCCGGGTCCGATCACCATCCTGCGCGGCGCATCCGCAACGGTCGGCTTCACGATCACCGCAACTCCGAACGCTGTCGACAGCGCGTGGAAAGTCAGCGGCCTGGTGACCGTGCACAATCCCGCGCCGATGTCCGTAACGGTCACATCGCTGACCGGCACACCGGCCTCGCTGCAATGCGGCGGCTCCGCGCCGTACACGATCACCGCCGGCGGCGATCTCGTCTGCACGTATTCGATGTCTCGAAGCGGTCCGGTCAATGGCACGATCAACGCGACCGCGACGCTCGCGAACGCCGCGACATTCGACGGCTCCGCCGACTACACATTCGGCAGGCCTGCGACCGAGCTGCATACCAGCGCGTCGGTCGTTGACAGCGGCGCGAATGTCGCCAATGCGGACAACACTTCCACCGGCTGGTCGCTCGTGAGCCCGCTGGCGTCCGCGTTCTACACCGCGCCGAACGGCGGCTCGTTCGCCTGCTCGGTGCCGGTGACGAATGTCTCGGTGACCTGCGACAACGTCGCGGCAGTGATCAACGGCGCGTCGCTCTTCGACGGCGAGCACGTCTTCATCGCCGCCGCGACGACGCAGATTTACACCGGCTCCTGCGGCAGCACCGGTGGTGGCGGTGGTCCGAACTGCACCCTCGGCATCGGCTACTGGAAAACGCACGCCGGCTTCACCGGCCACAATCCCGACCGCGTCACACCCGAGCTCCCGCAATCCCTCGGCGCGACCGGCGGCGCGAAAACCGTCAAGGTGACGACCGCCGCGCAGGCGGTGAATGTCCTCTCGTTCAACGGCGAAGCATCGAATGGCGTGAACAAGCTCTACGCGCAGTTGCTCGCTGCGAAGCTCAACATCTTCCGCGGCGCCTCGCCCGCGGCGGTGAGCTCGCTGCTCTCGAGCGTCGACACGTTCCTCGCATCGAACAACTCCGCCGACTGGTCCGCGATGAACAAGAACACGCAGAAGCAGGTCAATACGTGGATGTCGATACTCGATCAATACAACAGTGGAACGATCGGGCCGGGCGCGTGTCAGTGAGGGGTGGGGGGGTGTGTGTGGGTGTGTGCGTGGGTGTGTTGTGTGTGCGTCTGCGTGTGCGTGTTGTGTGTGTGTGTGCGTGTTGTGTGTGTTGTGTCTGGTGTAGGGCAAGCTCTCAGCTTGCCCCCCCGGCCCCCTGGGGGGACAAGCTGAGAGCTTGTCCTACACCAACCCCCTGGAGAGCTTGTCCTACATCAGTCCGTTCTCGCGGACGTAGGCGACCAGCTGCACGCGGCTTTTCAGTGCGAGTTTTTCGTAGATCGTGTGCAGGTGCGACTTCACCGTTCCTTCGCTGATGAAGAGGCGCTCGGCGACTTCGCGATTTCCGAATCCTTCCGCGACCATCCTCACGATCTCGATCTCCCGATTGGTGAGGATGTTTCGCGCGCGGGCCGCTTCGCCCGCGCCCTGCAGGAGCTTGCCGAGCGTGCGGCCGATCGCTTCCTTCTCCAGCCACACGCCGCCCGCCGCGACTTTGCGGATGCACTGCACGAGCAGCATCGGCGCCATCTCCTTCAACACGACGCCTTTCGCGCCGAGGCGCATCGCTTCGACGACCTCGTCATCGCTGATGTTGCCCGCGAGAATGATCGTCGCCGGTTGTTTCTCTTCGCTGCGCAGGCGGCGCAGCACCTCGAGGCCGCTCGCGCGCGGCATGCGCAAGTCGACGATCAGCACGTCGGGATTGTGTTTGCGCACTTCGTCCAGCGCGCTCTCGCCGTCTTCGCACTCCGCGACCACGCGCAGGTCATCGACCTCCTCGAAGAACTGCGTCAGTCCGCGACGGACGATGGGATGATCGTCAGCCAGGACGATATTGATCATGCTCCCTCCGGAAGCGGCAGGCGGATCTCGATGCGCGAGCCGCGATCGGTCGAGTCGACGATCAGCGATCCGCCGAGGGAGGTCACGCGCTCTTTCAATGTGGCCGGCCCCTGTTTCATCTTCGTCAGTTCCGTAACGCCGTAGCGCCCGCGAAACGGAAATCCCTTTCCGTCATCGGCGACATCGATCCACACCTCGCCGTCGTCGACATCCGCCGTAACGTGCACCGATCTCGCCGACGCATGCTTCGCCGCGTTCGCCACCGCTTCGCTGACCAGCGTGTAGACCTCGTGCCGCATCGCGATCGGCAGCTGATGGATCCCCGCCGCGACGTCGTTCTCCACCTTCAATCCCCACTGCTGTTCGAAGCGCTGCGACATCGATCCGATGCGCTCCACGATCGCCGCCGATTCGTCGTCGTCGCGGCGCCGCTCCGGATGCAGTTGCTCGATGAACCAGCGGAGATCTTTCTGCGCGCGGACGATCACCTGCTCGATCTCGCCGAGGCGCACCTCCGCTTCCGCGCGATCGCGCACCATCACGCGCGGGATCGTGCGCAGTTGCAGTGCGATGCCGGTGAGCGCCTGCAGCACCGAATCGTGCAGGTCGCGCGCGACGCGCACGCGCTCCTCCGCGACCGCGCCGCGCTGCAGCTGCTCGCTCGCGTGGTAGTGATCGAGCCGGCTCGCGATGACCGCGCCCGCGATGCGCGAGAGGTTCACTTCTTCGAGCAGCGGCGGGCGTCCATCGAGCAGCAACAATCGTCCGCGGACGAAGTCGCCGTTGAACGACGTCGCGACGACGTCTTCGATGTTGTACTGCGCGATCACCGCGAGCGGAATCGTGCGCGAGGCGCGGACCTGTGTCAGCGTGCCGGTCTCCGTCGGTGTCACCGCGGCGAACGATCCGCTGCGGACGAAGATCGCGCTGCTGCTGTCGAGCAGGAGATCGGCGATGTTCCGCGGCACAGACTCGACGCGCAGATCGTTGCCGTCGCGTTTGCCGAGAAATGCGTAGCGCGTCGCGACGTGCTCGTAGGCGAGTAGCACGCGTTGCGCATCGAAGATCAGCGCCGGCTCGCGCAGGACCTCGGTGATCAGCCGCTCGTGATTCTGCGTCAGCGATCGCGGCCAGCGCGCGATGCGCGCGAGGTCGGCCTGGATGCGCTGGAGGTAATCGGCCATGTAGACGAGCAGCGACGCGGCGACGACGAGATACACGGCGCGAATCAGAAAGCGATTGAGCTCGCCGCTCTCGATGTGCGCGAGAGAACTGACGACGAAGACGACAAACGCGGCGCCCGCGGTGATCATCGTGCCGCGGCGCCCGAAGCGGAGCATCGCGCAAACGATGCTGAAGACGAAGTAGACGAAAAACGGACTGGTCGTGCCGCCGGTGGAGAGATAGTTGATCGCGCCGAAGATCGCGAGGTCGAGCGCGTGCGTCGCGATGCTGACGCGGAGCTCGAGTCCCGCCGGACCGAAGAGCGTCCAGACGAGGAAGCCGAGCGCGTAGAGCGTGTAGAGGCCGGCGAGCCACGCGGTGAGCTGTGGATGCGCGGCCGGCTCGAGATAGACCGCACCGAGGGACGCGGCGGCGAGCACGGATCGCCCCGACGCAATGAGCCGCTCGGCGCGGCTTTGCGGAATCCATTGCTCGTGCATGAAGGACATCAGTTTATGCTTTTGGAGTGCGGCGGCCATGCCGCCGCTTGTTTACACTCCGCGGCCATGCCGCGGTTGCGACGGCATGGCCGTCGCGGCGACAATGCAGCGGCGGCACGGCCGCCGCACTCCGCCTTTGCACGACGCCTACGCCTCCCTCCGCAGCCCCGATTTCCGGCGCATTCTCTTCAGTTATGCAACGGCCACCGTTGCGCGCGAAGCGCAGATCGTCGTCGTCGGCTGGCAGGTGTACGCACAGACCGGCGATCCGTTGACTCTCGGCCTCATCGGACTCGCCGAGGCGCTGCCGTTCATCGGCGTCGCGTTGTATGCGGGACATCTCGCCGATCGCGTCACGCGACGCACGATCGCGATCGCCGGCACGTTCGGCATTCTCCTTTCCGCGATCGCGCTGCTCCTCTTCACGCTCGCCGGATTCAGAAGCGTGTGGCCGATCTACCTCGTCATTTTTCTAAGCGGCATTGCGCGCAGTTTCACCCGTCCCGCGGTGACGGCGTTGTCTGCGGAAGTCGTCGATCGCGAGATCTATCCGAACGCTGTCGCGTGGCGCAGCTCGACGTGGCAATTCGCCGCGATCCTCGGGCCGGCACTGGGCGGCATCGCGTACGGATTCATCGGACCGGCGGGCGCGTATGCCGGCGTGTCGGTGCTGCTCGTGCTCTCGTTGTGCTATGTCATTGCGATCAAACGCCGGACCGCGCCCGTGATCGAAACACGGACGCCGGTCA
This sequence comes from Thermoanaerobaculia bacterium, assembly GCA_035255945.1. Taxonomy (GTDB): domain Bacteria; phylum Acidobacteriota; class Thermoanaerobaculia; order Gp7-AA8; family Gp7-AA8; genus JAJPHC01. The sequence goes on along the minus strand of DATEZA010000280.1, from coordinate 43,708 downwards.
GCGAGAGTCTCGTCGCCGGAATCAAATTCATCACGGCCGACCCGGTGATGCTCGGCGCGATGACGCTTGACCTCTTCGCCGTGCTTTTCGGCGGCGCGGTCGCACTCCTCCCCGCATTCGCGACGATGCTCAAAGCCGGCCCCGAAGGCCTCGGCATGCTGCGCGCCGCGCCGGCAATCGGATCGATTCTCATCGGCTTGTGGATCGCGCATCGTCCGCCGATGCAGCGCGCCGGCGTGACGCTGTTCACGGTCGTCGCGATCTTCGGCGTGCTGATGATCGCGTTCGCGGTGTCGCGCAATTTCTGGTTGTCGTTCGCCGTCCTCATCGCGAGCGGCATGGCGGACAACATCAGCGTGATCATCCGCGGCACGCTGCTGCAGGTGCGCACGCCGACCGAAATGCTCGGACGCGTGTCGTCGGTGAACCAGATTTTCATCGGCGCATCGAACGAGATCGGTGCATTCGAGTCAGGCGTCGCCGCGAAACTCCTCGGCGTCGTGCCGAGCGTGATCTTCGGCGGGACGATGACGCTGGTGGTCGTTGCATTGATCGCGATGCGGTTTCCGCAGCTCCGCCGATTAAAGAATCTTCACGAAACGTAGCTCGCGATTCCACCGCTCGTAGATTTTCTTGACGCCCGCGATACGCTCGATTCGTGAGACCAATGATCCTCCCGCGACAGTCTTTAGAACGGAGCAGTGTGTGTGAACCGAAAAAGGGCGAAGCCGTCTGGTCCAGCAGTGTGGCGCCGGCGACCCGCCGGCGTTCGCCGCCGAGGTCGGCGGCGCCACACGGCTTTGCTGCGACTCTACGATCGGGAGAGTTGGCCGGCCTGGCGGTGCTCACATGAGCGCAATCAAAGGCCGCGGCGCCAGCTGGAATCCACACAACCGCTTCGAGACGCTCGAGTACATCCGCGACGACGAGTACACCGAGGACGACGGCGCGCCGCACACGAACTACCTGCGCGATCCGAGCCGCACCGCGATCGCATACAACGACAGTCCCGATGTCGGCTTCGACGCCAGTCTCAATCCGTATCGCGGCTGCGAGCACGGCTGTATCTACTGCTTCGCCCGTCCGACGCACGAATACCTCGGCATGTCCGCCGGACTCGATTTCGAGACCAGGATCATGGTCAAGGAAGATGCGCCGAAGCTGCTGCGCGAAGAGCTGAACGCGAAGAGCTGGAAGCCGCAGACGCTGATGATGTGCGGCGTCACCGATCCGTACCAGCCGGTCGAGCGCAAGCTCGAGCTCACGCGCCGCTGCCTCGGCGTCCTCGCCGAATTTCGCAATCCCGTCGCGATGATCACGAAGAATCACCTCATCACGCGCGATGTCGATCACCTCGCCGAGCTCGCCAAGTACAACACGGCGAAAGTCGCGCTGTCGATCACCACGCTCGACCCCGAGGTGGCGCGGATCATGGAGCCGCGTGCGTCGACGCCAGAGCTGCGGCTGGCCGCCATCGAGCAGCTTGCGAAGGCAGGAGTGCCGGTCGCGGTGATGGTCGCGCCGGTCGTACCGGCGATCACGGAGCACGAGATGGTGAAGATCCTCACCGCCGCGCGCGACGCGGGCGCAGTCGAAGCGGGCTTCGTCGTGCTGCGCTTGCCCTGGGCGGTCGCGCCGCTGTTCGAGAAATGGCTCGAGGAGCATTTCCCCGATCGCAAGGAGAAGGTGATGAATCGCATCCGCGATTTGCGCGAGGGAAAGCTCTACGATTCGACGTGGCGCGTGCGGCAGCGCGGCAAAGGAATCTTCGCCGAGCAGATCCAGGCCATTTTCGACGTCAGCTGCCGCCGCCTCGGATTGAACGAACGCAATTACGAATTGAGCACAGCCGCATTCCGGCGCAGGCTGCCACAAGGAACGCTGTTTTGAATGGAGCGCGGACGTCTCGTCCGCAGTCGGCGGCCGTCTCGGCCGGCGACCATTCGGTGCCCGGGCGGGACGCCCGCGCACTGCGGGCGAGGACGCCCGCGCTCCGATGGGGGTATCGATTGATCTTCCAAGGCAAGCACGTGATCGTCTGCGAGCGCGACGGCTGGGAGTACGTCGAGCGCAAAAAAGGCAAAGAAGCCGTCGCGGTGATCGCGGCGACGGATGACGGCAAGTTCATCTTCGTCGAGCAATACCGGCGCCCTGTCGATACGAAGGTGCTCGACTGGCCGGCCGGACTCGTCGGCGATGACGGCGAGAACGATCCGGCCGCGACTGCGCGCAAAGAGCTCGAAGAGGAAACGGGCTACACGTGCGATGAAGTCGAATTCCTCGCGAAGTGTCCGACCTCGCCCGGCATCACCTCGGAGCTGGTGAGCTTTTATCGCGCGAGCTCGGTAAAGAAAACCGGCGACGCCGAGGATGCGATCACCGTGCATCTCATCGCACACGACGGCCTCCGCGCATGGATCGCCAGTCATCCCGATGTGCTGATCGACGTGAAGATCTGGGCGGGGTTCGCGCTCACGTGACGCGCAGCACGATTTTTCCGAAGTGCTCCGATGACTCCATCTTTCGATGCGCATCCGCAAAACGATCGACCGGCAGCACATCCGAAATCACCGGACGAATGCGTCCTTCGCGCAGATCGTCGCCGAAGCGCTCGACGAACGCCGCGACCAGCGCAGCCTTCTCGTGCACTGGCCGCGCGCGCAGCGTCGAGCCGATGATCTGCTGACGTTTGCCGAGGAGCGAGTTGACGTCGATCTCCGCCATGCGCGAGCCGCCCATGCTGCCGATGATCACGACGCGTCCGCCGGTTGCGAGCGCGGAAAGATCGCGCGGCAGATACGGCGCGCCGATGTGATCGAGGATGACATCGACGCCCTTCGCCTTCTCCGCGAAGTCCTCGGTTTTGTAGTTGATCGCGACATCCGCGCCGTGCTCGATGCAACGCGCGCATTTATCGTCCGAGCCCGCCGTGACGAGCACGCGCATGCCGGCGAGCTTGCAGAGCGTCGTCGCTGCGGTGCCGATGCCGCTGCCGCCGCCGTGAATGAGCACCGACTCGCCGCGCTGCGCTCGCGCGAGTTGAAAGATCGTGAGGAAGACGGTGAGGAACACTTCCGGAATCGCCGCCGCTTCTTCGTCGCTCAGCGCTTCGGGCACATGCATCGCGGAGCCCGCGTCGACGACGACTTCCTCCGCGTATCCGCCGCCCGCGAGCAGCGCCATCACGCGATCGCCGCGCGTGAATCCGATGACGCCGGAACCGCACTCGCGCACGATGCCCGCGCATTCGAGACCGAGAATTTCGGATGCGCCGGGCGGTGGCGGGTAATGCCCTGCGGCCTGCAACAGGTCCGCGCGATTCACGCCGGCAGCGACGACGCCGATGCGAAGCTCATTTGCTTTCATCGCGAATCCACGTCCACACCGCGACGGCGCTCGGCATCCCGATCACACTCGATGCGAGCGCCACGACCTGATTCATCTCCGCTTCCGTCACGCCGGCCGAACGTCCTTTGCGTACGCTCGAATGCACCGCGCCTTCGCGCATCGCACCGACCGCAACCGCGAGCTTGATCAGCCGCTGCGTCTTCTCGTCGAGCGGACCTTCCTTCGCTGCATCGCCGAGGAGGTCCCACGCTTCGCGGAGTTTGGGAAACGTGGCGCTGAATTCATCGAAGGTTCGGGGAGGCTTGTTCTGTGCCGTCATGCCGTAATGTTATCGTCGCGCGACCATGTCAGAGTCCGCGATTCACTGCCGCGATCTGCGCAAGCATTACCCCGATGTCAAAGCAGTCGACGGCGTCGATCTGATCATTGCGCGCGGCGAATGCTTCGGTCTCCTCGGCCCGAACGGCGCGGGCAAAACGACGACCATCGAGATTCTCGAAGGACTCACGCCTGCCGACGGCGGCGACGTCGAAGTCCTCGGCATGCGCTGGAACGGTCACGCGCGCGAGCTGCGCGAACGCATCGGCATCTCGCTGCAGGAAACGCAATTCACCGACAAGCTGACGGTCATCGAGACGCTGACGCTTTTCCGTTCTTTCTATCGCGAAGGGCACGAGCCGGACGAGCTGCTGCGCACGCTGTCGCTCGAAGAAAAACGGAATTCGCGCGTCGGCAAATTGTCGGGCGGACAGAAGCAGCGGCTCGCCGTCGCCTGCGCGCTGGTCGGGCAGCCCGACATTCTTTTTCTCGATGAGCCGACGACGGGACTCGATCCGCAATCACGATTGCAGTTGTGGGAAGTGGTGACGCGATTTCGCGCGGGCGGTGGCACGGTGCTGCTGACGACGCACTACATGGATGAAGCACAGCGCCTCTGCGATCACATCGCGATCGTCGATCACGGCAAGGTCATCGCACGCGGTACGCCGGATGAGTTGATCGCGAAGCTCGACGCGCCGAACATCATCGAGTTCACCAGCGAGCCCGCGATGCCGGCCGAAGCGTTCGATGATCTCTGCGTTGGCTACCACGGCTGCGCGAAACGCGGTCCGGGATGGCAGCTGCGCGTCGACTCGCTCGCGGAAGCGGTGCCGCGATTGATCGCAATCGTGGAGAAGAGCGGCTCGAAGCTGGTCACGCTGTCGACGCATGCGGCGACACTCGAAGATCTGTTCGTCGCATTGACGGGACGGGAGCTGCGCGATGCCTGATCCGGCGATTGTCGAACTGACCAAGTCGCGCGTCCGCGAATTCATCCGCGAGCCCGAAGCCGTGTTCTGGGTCTTCGCGTTTCCGCTGCTGCTGACGCTCGCACTCGGATTCGCGTTCCGCTCGAAGCCGCCCGACCAGATTCCGATCGCGGTCGTGCATGGTCCGCACGCGGCGGAGTGGGCGGCCGCGCTGTCGAAATCGCCCGTGCTGCTGACGCGCCTGCTGTCGCCGGAACAAGCGAAGGATCAATTGCGCACCGGCAAGATCACGCTGCTCGTGGAAGGCGATCGGCAGCCGGTCTACCGCTTCGATCCGACGCGCCCCGATGCGCGCACCGCACGGGTCGAAGCGGATGATGCGTTGCAACGCGCTGCTGGACGTGCGGACAAGTTCACATCGCGCGAAGAGCACGTCAGCGAGCAGGGCTCGCGCTACATCGACTTCCTCGTTCCCGGACTCCTCGGCATGAACCTGATGGGCACCGGCATGTGGGGCGTCGGCTTCAGCATCGTGAACGCGCGCATGAAGAAGCTGCTCAAGCGGCTCATCGCGACGCCGATGCGCAAGTCCGACTACCTGCTCGCGCAGTTCTTCTCGCGATTGATCTTTCTCACCGCCGAAGTCGCGTTCCTGATCGTGTTCGCGTGGCTCGTGTTCAACGTGAAAGTGCACGGGTCGCTGATCACGTTCGCGATTCTTTGCCTCATCGGCGGCTTCGCATTCAGCGGGATCGGTCTGCTCGTTGCGTCGCGCGCCGCCACGATCGAGGCGGTGAGCGGCATGATGAATCTCGTGATGGTGCCGATGTGGATCTGCTCCGGCGTCTTCTTCTCTTACGAGCGTTTCCCCGATGCAGCGAAGCCGTTCATCCGCGCGCTGCCGCTGACCGCGCTCAACGATTCGCTGCGCGCCGTGATGAACGACGGTGCCGGATGGCTGGCCATCGCGGCGCCGGTGGGCGTGCTGGTGGCGTGGGGAGCGGTGTGCTTTGCGTTGGCGCTGCGCTTCTTCAAATGGCAGTAGGCCGACCGGGGATTGAACGCAGAACGCAGAGCGCAGAACGCAGAATCAAGAATTGAGGTGGCGCTTCGCGCACGTCTCTTTTTCTAAATTCTGACTCTGCGTTCTGCGTTCTGCGTTCAATCCCCGAACATTCAAAACTTAAAGCTCACCCCCACCGTCGTCTCCCCCTGATACAGATTCGTGTCGTTCCTGCTGTTGCAGTCGAAGAAGCCGCAGCGATCGTTGTTGTAGCTACCGGTGTTCGCGAAGAAGCCGCGCTCTTCGATCTTGATGCCGATGTTGTCGGCGACCGGGAACTTCAGTCCGATCGCGGCCGATGCGGCGAAGCGGTTCGCGGCCGAGGTGCCGGGGACGTCGATGTCGAGAGTGGCGATGCCGGCGTCGAGCGCGAAGTACGGCGTGAGATTGCGCGAGCGCGAGAACGGCACCAGGATGCCGGCCTGGTAGTACGTCGTGTCGATGCGCGCGAGCCGGAGGTCGGAACCGAAGAGATCACTGCCGCCGGTCGTGAGATGCGAGCGCTGCCGATCGACGAGCAGCTCGAGCTTGAGTCCGGAGTCGTTGATCGGGATGCCGAGATTCAGTCCGTAGGTCGCGTCACCGGCAATGTCGACGTCGCGATTGAATAGGCCCGTATCACTCGAGTAGATCGTGCCGCCGTAGCGATAGCCGGCGAGCGGAGTGAGCTCGAAGTAGTTGTCGCGATAGCCGTAGCGGTCGCGGCGGCCGCGATCGGAACCGCGCCACGGCTGCGCGAACAGGGATGTGGAGGCGAGAAGGAGGAGTGAGAGAAAGGCCAGTTTGCGCATAGGTTCTCCTGCGTTTGTTTAAAATCCGCGCAACATGAAAGTCGCTACCTGGAACGTCAACGGCATTCGCGCACGACACGAGCAATTTGCAGCATTCGTGCAGAGCGAACAGCCGGATGTGATCTGCCTGCAGGAATTGAAGGCATCACCCGCGCAAATCCCTGCAAACATCTGCGATCTCGAAGGCTTCAAGTGCTACTGGCATGGCGCCGCTGCATATTCGGGCGTCGGTCTGCACATCCGGCTCGACTCCGCACAGACGCCGCCGGAGTTCTCGCATCCGCACTTCGACAACGAGACCCGCATCGTGCAGGCGCGCGTGGGCGACACGGTATTCGCATCGGTGTACGTCCCGAACGGCGGCAAGGATTACGCGGCGAAGATCGCGTTCCTGAACGAGTTGATCGATTACGCCGCCGACGTGCAGAAGGACGGGACGAAGCTCGTGCTCTGCGGCGACATGAACATCGCGCGCACCGACATGGACGTGCATCCGAAGGAGCGCAAGCCGAACATCATCGGACAGCGGCAGGAAGAGCGCGACCTGCTGGAGAAACTGATCGCGCAGGGACTCGACGATGTCGGCCGCAGGCTCTATCCCGGCGCGGACGATTACTACACGTGGTGGGCGCCGTGGCGGAACATGCGCCAGCGCAACATCGGCTGGCGCCTCGATTACGTGCTCGCATCGCAATCGCTCGCATCGCGCGCGGTGTCGTGTCCGTCGCTGCGCGAAACCGGCACGAGCGATCACGCGCCGGTGGTGGCGACGTTTTCGTAGTCTTGATCCAGTTGTCGACGCGCTGCGCGAGCACATCGAGCGGAATCGAGCCCGCGCCGATCACCACATCGTGAAACTCTTTGAGGTCGAACTTCGGCCCGAGCTCCTTCTCCGCTTTCGCGCGCAGCCGCAGGATCTCGAGCTGGCCGACTTTGTAGCCGAGCGCCTGCCCAGGCCACGCGATGTAGCGATCGGTCTCGATCTGCACCGTCGGCTCGTCAGTCGATGAATGCGCGTGGAAGTAATCGACAACTTGTTGACGAGTCCACTTCTTCGCGTGGATGCCGGTGTCGACGACGAGGCGGATGGCGCGGACCATGTCGCTCTGCAGCCGGCCGTAGTCGGAATACGGATCGCTGTAGAAGCCGGTCTGTGGCGAACACGAAAACGAGCAGTTTGCGCATTTTGCGACAGCATAAACCGACATCCAATCCATTGACAGGCGGCTCAATACACGCCATGTTGACGTAGGTCATGCCGGAAATAGTAACGGAAAGGTGTCTAGTATGAGGTTTTCCCGACTGTGTCTTGCGATCGCAATTGTTTCAGGCTTCGCATCGACCTTATGTGGGCAGGGGCATTCGCCATTTCTTCTTCACGGGGATCGGGCAACCGTGGAGTCCAAGTACGATGAGCTGCTTGCGCGTGACGTAGCCAGCGTGAAACATCGATTCGCGGCTTTCACGCCGCAGTTGAAAACGGATTTGTGGCTTCTGCAACTCGAGCGATATCTTGCTGAACATCCCGAATTGACAGCCGGCCAGCGTGCCGTGATTTTTCAGGCCGTGGGTCTGCTGTACAGCGGGATCATGGACGTAAGCCCCTCCGACGCACAGTGGGATTCCCGGGTGAATCAGCCGCTGCTGCGACTGATGCTGATGGCAAAGCCGCATTTGATCCGGTCACATACAAGTTCGTATTTCAGCGCTTGGGGGCGCTGCAGCTCGCGCCGTCGATGAATACGAAGTTTCATGCAATCTCGACCGTATTTGAATGCGAGTGCAGCACGGACTCCGACTGGTGTTGCATCTGGCCGACATGTCCTGAAGTTTGCAGGCGCGTATTCCGCTGTGTGTTTACGCCTGACGGCTGCGGAACGTTCTGGGAAAAACCTTGTAATGGCGCCTGCGAGTAGGAGCTCAATCATGCGAATGATCCGGAATCTGATCCCGCTGGCCATTACGGCATCGCTCATTTTCATAACGACGAAACTTCACCTGCACACTGACTGGATCATGGGCGCGATCGTCGATATTGTGATCTTTGTGGCGGCGCTGGTTCTCGCGTATCGAATGAAGACCATGATCGCGTTCGCGATCCTCTCGGTGATGCTCGCGCCGGTCGCAGTGGAGTTCGTCGCGCATCTCGTCTATGGCATTCGGGCCGTGCAAGGCGGTCCCGTGCACATCACGCTTTTCGCGACCGCCACCGTCGGCCTTCTCCTCGGGCTCGCAACAAAAAAGGCCGGCGCGAACGCCGGCCCGAGTGCAAACGCTGCGTAGGAGAAACTACTCGAGCACGACCACCACGACGCGGCGGTTCTGCGAGCGTCCGGCGCGGGTCTTGTTCGGCGCGACCGGCAGCGTGTCGCCGTACGAAATCGTCGACATGCGGTTCAGAGGAACGCCGTACTGGCGCGAGAGGTAGCGGCGCACTTCGTCGGCGCGGCGCTGGCCGAGCTCGTCGTTGTAGCGCGTGCCGCCGGTGTCATCCGTATGACCCTGGATCTCGACGAAGTACTGCTTCTCGACCATCCCCTTCAGCTTGTTGCCGAGGTCGTCGAGAGCTGCTTTCGCGTCCTTGCTGAGGTCGTACTTGCCGCTCTTGAACTTGACCTTATCGTCCGAGAAGGTCTGCTCGAAGACGACCTTGCCGGCGCCTTTGGCGAGGATGCCTGCGTCTTCGGCGCGCTTGAGCGCGTCCTTCGCTTCCTGACTCAGGGTCGCGAGCTGCGCGTCCTGCTCTTTCTGATGCTGCTGAACCTGCTCCACCTGCGACGCCACCGACTCGATCTTCTGATTGGTGGTCGCCTGGGACTGGGAGGTCGCTTCCGCGATCTTCCGGTCGACGTCCTTGTTCGTGGCGCATCCGGCTGCGAGTGCTCCGGCCACGAAGGACACCGTTAGGACACGGGATACCTTGGCTGCGATTCTCATCAACTTCTTTTCCTTTCGTTCGCTTTAGTAAGAACCGGGGGCTCGGTGCCGCGATACCCCGCGCGTACACGGACTGCCTGAACTCGCCCCGCGACCTTCAGCGAAATGCGGCGGTACTTTACAGCACCTTTACCAGTGGGAGTAAAGCCCATCAGATACTGGGCCCGCAGATCGTTTTCGATACGGTCGACTGCCTTTCCGAGCTGCTCCGGACGGTTGCCGAGGAAGAGACGGCCACCCGTTTGCGTCGCCACATCCTCGAGCAGGGCGATGTCCGACGACGCTTCCGCCGTCTGTCCCGTCATCAGCTTCGCCTCGGCCGCTTCACGCAACCCGAGCGAATAGATCGGGATACCGAGACCCTCGAGAGTCCTCGAGAGCTGCTCACGGGTGAGCGTCGAAGCATTATCGATGCCGTCACTCAGCAAAATGATGGCCCGTGTAGGGTTACGCCCAAGCCGGCTCTTCTCCGGCATGGTCGAGACCGCATCGAAGAACGCGGTCTTGCCCCACGGCTTGATGCCGTACATCGCCGTCAGAATTGTCTGAGGGTTGTCGGTGAACGGGACGATCTCGTGCGCCTCGGTCGCATCGAAGACGAAGAGCGAGAAGTCGTCGCCCGGCTTGCGGCCCGCGATCAGCGCCTCGACCGCCGCTCGGGCCGCTTCCATCTTGCCGGAGAGCGCCATCGAGCCGGAGCCGTCGACGAGGATCGTGAATGACACCGGCGCATCCATCGACTTCTCGAACATGTCGCTCTTGACCGGCACGTCGTCGACGAGCAGCGAGACCTCGCGCGCGTCAAGATCGGTGATCGGGGCGCTGTGCCTGCCGAGGACCGTGAACGGGATCATCACGTATCCGACGGAGACGTTCTCGTCGAGATGCTGTGATGAGGACTGGTCCTGCGCGAGGAGACACGGCGCGAGGAGCAGGGCGAGAAGAAACAGAGTGATACCGCGGTACAACATGCTGCAAATAACAGTGTGTCGCGCGGACGCGATTTCAGCGGCCTCAGCCGAGCTTGAGCGGGATGAAGTCTGGATCATCCTGTTGACGGCGCTCCCACTTCAGAAATTCGTAATAGCCGCAGCGCGACCAGTCCGGGTACTCGTGACAGACGCCGGGACGCGCATCGTAGATCGTGCAGCGGCGCGTCTTCTTATCGAGGAACATGCAAACAGAGCCGTAGATCTCGTCCTTCTGATGACGGAGGACCTGTTCCTTCTCGACGACTTTCGTGAAACGCAGGCGCGCCGTCTCCACGTCGATCTCGAAGTGCTTTGCCAGCCGCGCGAGGTCGCGCTTGTTGACGATGATCCGCTCGTAACTGCAGCAGTAAGCGGGGCACTTCGAACAGTCGTAAAGCGGGCGCTTGCCGTTTTCCATTTTGATGTGAGGGAAGTGTAGCGTAGACAGCGGACGACGCGTGTCATCCCGATGACGACGCGTGTCATCCCGAGCGAAGTCGAGGGATCCCCTGAATTGCGCGAGGAGCGTGCTTCGGCAGGGGGATGGCTCGACTGCGCTCGCCATGACACGGTGCTGTCCGCTGTCTGCTGTCTGCTATCTTCGTCCCATGGATCACGCTGTCGCGCTCGTGCAGGCGTACCTCCAGCTCAACGGCTATTTCACCTCCGCCGAGTATCCGATCATGGCTGGCGCAGGGCGCCGCACGCGAACCATCACCGACATCGACATGCTCGCGTTCCGCTTTCCGACAATCGCGCCGGCGATCCCGCGCAGGCAACCGAAAGGGCTCGACATCACCGAGACCGATCCCGGTCTCGGCATCCCGCGCAAGACGGTCGACATGATCATCGGCGAGGTGAAGGAAGGACGCGTCGGCATCAACAGCGCGGTGCGCGATCCGGGCGTGCTGCGCGCGGTGATCTCGCGGTTCGGCGAAACGCCCGACGACGAAGACCGCGGCGTCAACGAGCTGCTCGAGACCGGCACTACGCATCTGCCGTCGGGCTACAGCGTGCGGCTGATCGTGTTCGCATCGTTTCCACCCGGCGCCGCCGTTCCGCCCTGCCGCATCATCTCCCTCGGACACGTCCTCGAGTTTCTGCAGAATTACGTGCGCAAACACTGGAACCTGCTCCGGCACCTGCAGTTCAAAGATCCCGCATTCGGATTCCTGATGACGCTCGAAAAAGCAAAGCGCGGCGGCGCGGGCCGTCGCGGCCACCAGGGTGTGGAGATCGTTCGCAAAGGAGATCAGCGATGAAAGTGAGTCGCCGCAATTTCTTCGTCACGACGGCAGCCGGTGCAGCGGGTGTCGCCGCGTACGGAACGGAGTCGCCTCCCATCACGCCACCCGAGGCGCTGGCGCGGTACGACTGGATCGTCAGGAAGTGGGGCGCGAGCTTCACCGATGAGCAGAAGGTCGATCTCATGCGGCTGATCAGCGACAACGAGCGGAGCCTGGTCACGATGCGCAAGTACGCGCTCGACAACGGCGTGATGCCGGACGAGGCGCCGAAATGAACATCGTCGGAATGAGTGTCCGCGAATTGGGCGAGCACATTCGCAAGAAGGAGATCTCGCCGGTCGAAGTGACGCAGACGTTTCTCGATCGCAGCGACCGCATCGGATCGAAGCTCAACGCGTACGCGACGCTGACCCGCGAACGCGCGATGAACGAAGCGCGTGCGGCGGAAGGCGAGATCGCGGCGGGCAAATATCGCGGACCGCTGCACGGCATTCCGTACGCGGCGAAGGACCTGCTCGCGGCGAAGGGCTATCCGACGACGTGGGGCGCGCGTCCGTTTGCGAAGCAGATGTTCGATCGCGACGCGGCGGTGATTCGCAAACTACACGACGCCGGCGCGGTGCTGATCGGCAAGGCTGCGATGATCGAGCTCGCCGGCGGCATGGGTTATCGATTCGGGACAGCATCGCTGCAGGGCGGCGCGAAGAATCCGTGGGACGAGACGTGCTGGACGTGCGGCTCATCGAGCGGATCGGGTGCGATCGTCTCCGCGATGCTCGCGCCGTTCGCGATCGGAACCGAGACGTGGGGCTCGATCATCTGCCCGTCGGCGTATTGCGGGATCTCCGGACTGCGCCCGACATTCGATCGCGTGAGCCGCGAAGGCGCGATGGCGCTCGCGTACTCGATGGACAAGATCGGACCGATGGCGCGCACCGCCGACGATTGCGGACTGGTGCTCGCCGAGCTGTCGTCGTTCAAGTACACCCGCGCGCCGCGATCGCTGCGCATCGGCTGGGTGACGAACGCGTGGACGACCGTGCAGCCCGACATCGCGCGGATCACGAGCGATGCGCTGAACGTGTTGAAGTCCCACGCGAAGGTCGAGGATGCCGCGCTGCCGGAAGGACCGTGGGAGATCGCGGCGGGCGTGACGATCTCGGTTGAAGGCGCGTCGGCGTTCGACATGCTGATCGAAAGTGGACGATTGAATGAGCTCACTGATCCACTTGGGAAGATCGGCGGCTACGTCAACGCGACGGTCTCCGGTGCCGATTACGTTCGCGCGCAGCGCATCCGCACGATCATTCGCAAGAAGATGGACGACATGTTCAAGCACGTCGACGTGCTCGCAGCCGCATCACTGCCGGTCGCCGCGACGACGATGGAGACGAACCTCGAAACCGATCTCGCGTTCTCCGATCCGCTCGGCGGTATCGGCAACTTCTGCGGACTTCCGGCGATCAGCGTGCCGTCCGGCTTCACGTCGAAGGGACTGCCCGCGGGGATTCAGTTCGTGGGCAAGTTCGGCGATGAGGATGCGGTGCTCGCGGCGGCGAATCTGTTTCAGCTGAGTACGAGCTGGCACACGAAGACGCCACCAAGCGTGTCGTAAGTGTCATCCTGAGCCGCGAAGACGGCGAAGGACCCGTTCATCGAGCTCGACATACGGGTCCTTCGCTTCGCTCAGGATGACACGCGGCAAATCGGATGACTGCGATCGACACGTCATCATCGATCTTTACCGAAACTCCACTTCCACCCTTTGCCCCAGCTTCAACGGTGTCGCCTCGGCCATCGCGACTTTCACCAGCAGCACGCGTGTGTCGATCGGCTTCGACGGATCCTGCGGCTTCAGCCGCCGGCTCACCACATTTCCCGGCACTTCCTCGATCACGCCTTTCCAGCGCTGGTCGTAGCCCTCCGCCGCGATCGAGACTTCGCCGCCGTTGCGCACGCGTGCGGAGTCGAACTCGTCGACTTCCGCTTCGATGCGCGTGCGGTGCAGGTCGGCGATCGTGATCAGCGAATCGCCTGCGTTGATGGTCTCGCCGCGCTGATGCATCCGGGCGATGACCACGCCGTCGATCGGCGCTTTGATGACGGTCTTCTCGACGACTGCTTCGAGTCGCAGCGCTTCCGCCTGCGCCGACGCACGACGCGCACGCGCCGCATCGAGATCGCGTTCGCTCCGCTCCCACGTCTGCTTCGAGCCGATGTTCTCGCGATAGAGCCGCTCCGCGCGCTCGGTCTCGAGCTCGAAAAGCCTGATGTCCGCGTCCGCTTCGCCGACGCGGGCGCGTGCTTCCCGCAACGACGCGCGCTGATCGTCCGCGCGCAGGGTCGCGATCACGTCGCCTTTGTGGACGACGTCCTGTTCGCGAACTTCGAGCTTGTCGATCGTGCCCGCGACATCGCTGCCGACGGTGACTTCGGCGCCGGGATACGTCGCGACGCGGCCCTCGGCGACGACATGTGCAGGCGCGGATACCCGCGCAGAGGGTTGAGACGGAGTCACACGATTCGCGCGCACCTGCACGACCGTGATGATGACGATGAGCATTCCGAGGGCGGGGGCAATCAACTTCTTCATGACAATCTCCCGTCGTGGATCTTCACCACGCGATCGGCGACCGCGCGGACTTTGGGGTCGTGAGTGACGATGACGAGCGCGCGGTTCTCCTGCTTCGCCAGGGTGCGGAACATCTCCAGCACCTGCGTGCCGACGACCGAGTCGAGATTCGCAGTCGGTTCATCAGCGAGGAGGATCGGCGCGTTGCCGGCGAGCGCGCGCGCAACCGCGACGCGCTGTTTCTGTCCGCCGCTCAGATCGCGCGGCAGGAACGCCTGGCGATCGCCGAGGCCGACCGCCTCGATCACGCGCTGCGCTTCGGTGCGCGCTTCTTTGCCGCGCATACCTTTCACGTTCAGCGCGTACTCGATGTTCTCGAGCGCGGTGAGCGACGGAAACAGGTTGAACTGCTGAAAGACGAAGCCGAGCGAGCGCTTGCGGATCGCGTTCAGTTTCTTCGCTTCGACGCGCTCGCCGTCGATGACGACATCGCCTTTCGTCGGCGTGAGAATGCAGCCGAGGATCGAGAGGAACGTCGTCTTGCCGGAGCCCGACGGTCCTTCGAGCGAAACGATCTCGCCACGCTCGACGCCGAAGTCGATGCCGCGCAGGACGGGGATCGATTCCTTGCCGTCGGTGAAGTGTTTTTGGATGTTGCGTGCTTCGATGATCATTTTGTGACCTCTTGGGTGCGAGGGTGCGAGGGTGCGTGGGCTCGTGGGTGCGGGGGCTCGGGGGAGGTTTTCACCACGCGCCCACGAACCCACGCGCCCACGTACCCCTAATTTCTAAACACCAGTGCCGGATCGATGGACGCGACTTTTCTGAACGAGATCATTGCCGCCGCGAGGCAGAGCACGATCGATCCGGCGAAGACGATCGCGAAGAGTTGCGGCGGGATGACGAGCTTGAGATCGATCTTGTAGATGAGCGGCCGGAGCGCGTACGCCATCACGGCGCCGAGCGCGAATCCGAGCACCGCCGCGATCGCCGCCTGCTTGCCGAGGATCGCGTAGATGTCGGCGTTGCCGCCGCCGATCGCTTTCACCGTGCCGAATTCCTTGATGTGCTCCATCGTCGACGTGTAGAGCGTCTGCGCCACGACGACGATGCCGACGAGACATCCGAGGAAGACCGTCAGGTACATGTTGAGGCCGAGTCCCGTCGAGTCGATCCAGTAGCTGCGCGAGCGCTGCGCCCATTCGCGGCCGGTGTACACGTCGTTGTACGGCAGGCGGCGTTTGATATCCGCGCGCACCTGCTCGGCGTTCGCGCCTGGCGCGAGCTTCACCAGGATGTACGTCGTATTGCCGCGCAGCTCGCTCGGCACGAGGCTCTGCGCGAGCGTGAAATCGAGGAACGTGATGGGGGTCGTGGTGAACGACTTCGCATCGACGGAGCGGCCGATGATCTTCAGCCGCCGTCCGATGACTTCGCGGTATTCGCCGATGGAGAACGGTCCGCCGTAGCGCTTCTCCGCCGACGCGTCGAGGAACATGTAGTTGCCGCGGCGCAGGTCTTCGAGGTTGCCGCCTTCGATCTTCCACGGGAAGTTCCACCGCGTGAAGTCCTCGAGCGCATACACCTCGGTGCCTTCCACCGCGCCGTTCGGCAGGCTCACGTTCATGAACCAGACGATCAGGTTGTCGGCGTGCTCGACGCCCGGAATCGCGCGCACGCGCTTCACGTGCGTCTCCGAGAACGTATGCGCGAAGTCGATGTTCTTCGTGTCGTGCGAGGTGACCCAGAGGTCGGCGTTGAGGTGCTCGATCGTGAGCGACGCGTTGTCCATCAGGCCGAGGAAGAGGCCGACCTGCACGAACACGAGCGTTACGGCGAACGCGACGCCGCTGACGGTGATCAGGAAGCGCAGCTTGTCGTGGAGGAGCGATTTGGTTGCGAGATCGACCATCACTTGCTCCGCTTCTGCTTCGACAGGCCGTCGACCAGGATGTCGATCATCGTCGAGACGCGCGTCTTGATCGAACGCCATTCGACCCATGGATCGCATTCCTTCGCGATGTGGAGCGAGACGACGCCGTGCACGCCGGCCCACATCGTCTGCGACACGAGCTCGGCGTCGTCATGCTCGGGCTTCAGCCGGTTCTGCGCGATCGCTTCGGCGACGGTAGCCTTGAGGAACGCATACGCGTCTTCTTCCGGATTGCCGTGCCGCTGCATCGCATCCTCGGGGAGAGTGCCGACCGGATGCGGCGTCATGAACATCAGGCGGTAGTGATTCGGAAACTCGGCGGCGAAGCCGGCGTACGCCTTGCCGATGCGGCGCAGGCGCTCGATCGGATCCTCGACGCGCGCGATCTTCGTGAGCTGCGTGGCGAGGGTGTAGAAATCGACCGCGCACAGCTCGCCCATCAGGGCGTCCTTGTCTTTGAAGTGGAAGTAGATCGCGGTGGGCGAGTACTCGATGCGATCGGCGATGCGGCGCATCGTCACTGCTTCGTAGCCTTCAGCGACGAAGAGCTCGCGGGCTGCATCGAGGATGCGGGTCCTGATTTCTTCGCGCTCTCGTTGTCGACGTTCGATAGGTCCCAAAACGCGCCTCCGTTACTTAACAGTGTTAAGTTAGGTTCGCGCGTTTAGAAAGTCAAGAGTTAGTTGCTGAGGTGCTGGGTTGCTGCTGGGTTACTGGGTTGCTGGGTTGCTGGGTTGCTGGGAGCGTGCACGAGACAGAGCGCCAGCAACTTAGAAACTCAGCAACTCAGCAACTGAATTAATCGACAATCCGCTTCATCAACTCATTGACTTCGTCGTACACGCGCCTCACGGCCGCATCCACCTCAGTCATTCGGTCGTCTGTCGCCCGGTTCTCGACGCGGATCATGTCGCGGATCTCGTCGGTGGCGTAGAGGATGTCGCAGAGGCGGTCGATCACCCGTTCGGACAAGGGAAGATGCGGCCAGCCCCCGAGGGGAGAAACGTCGGCTTGCTTGATGCTCACTCTGATCTAGGAGTGACATAAGTCCCGAAGTCCCTACCCCCGGAGGCGAAGAATTCAGTGGCGCCGGTCGAAGTGCATTCCGCGCTCGACCTGGTCGATCGCGTCATTCACGTACGCGATGGCCTTTTCGCGATGTCCGCCTTTGTCGGCGTCAGCGCGCTCGAGCTCGTGTTTCGCGGCTCGCAGATGCTCGAGTGCCGCCTGCATACGCGGCTGGTCCGCAGAAACCTGACCGGCAATGAAACCTACGGCGAGAGTGAGGAAGAGAACGAGGGTGGACAGAAGATTTCGACGTTTCATGACATCTCCTTTCTCCCCGGGCTTCGATATGCTACCCCGGCCCGCAGCCCTGCGGCACTGATTACTTCCCCGAAGGAGAACTCCATGCATCGACTGAGGTTCCTGCTTCCCCTCGCGGCAGCCGTCGCGTTTCCGCTCTCCGCGGCCGACTCCACCGTCACGCCGCCCGCCGCCGTCTCACGCGCGGTGCGCATGTTCAGCGGAGATGCGATCGCCGCACACGACAAGTTCCTGGCCAGCGATCTGCTCGAAGGACGCGGCCCCGGCACGCGCGGCGATCAGCTGGCGATGGAGTACATCGCCGCACAGTTCGAAGCGCTCGGCCTCAAGCCGGACGGCGACAACGGCACCTACTACCAGAAGGTCCCGCTCCTCGGCGTGACGACCGACTCGGACAAGACGACGTTCACGTTCACGAAGAACGGCGCGACGCCGATCGGTCCGCTGAAGTACCTCGATAAGATCGTCGGTGCCGACGAATCGCAGTCGAAGAACGTGACGAACACGAACGCACTCGATTCCGAGCTCGTGTTCGTCGGCCACGGCGTCGTCGCGCCGGAGTACAAATGGGACGACTACAAAGGCCTCGACACGAAGGGCAAGACGCTCGTGATGCTCGTCGACGATCCGCCGGCGAATGCGTCGGAGCCCGATCTGTTCAAAGGCAAAGCGCGCACGTATTACGGCCGCTGGACGTACAAGTACGAGATCGGCGGCGCGAAAGGCGCGGACGCCGTGCTGCTCGTGCACACGAATGAAGCGGCCGGTTATCCGTGGAGCGTCGTGCGCAACTCGTGGGGCGCCGAGCATTCGTATCTGAAGCGCGGTCCGAATGATCCGGCGCTGAAGTTTGCGGGCTGGGTCACGTACGACGTCGCGAAGCAGCTCTTCGCAGCGGCGGGTCAGGATCTCGATGGCTTGACGAAAGCCGCCGCGTCACGCGATTTCAAACCGGTAGTCCTCGGCGGTTATCACCTGGGCGGCACGATCAACAGCAAGTCGCGCTCGTTCGATTCGGCGAATGTCGTGGCGAAGCTCGAAGGCTCCGATCCGGTGCTGAGCAAGGAAGCGATTCTCTACTCCGCGCATCACGATCACCTCGGCATGGACGCGACGATCCAGGGCGACAACATCTACAACGGCGCGATCGACAACGCGTCGGGTTGCGCGCTGCTCATCGAGATGGCGCGCGTGTGGGCGAACACCACGCCGAAACCGAAGCGCTCCATCATCTTCAACTCGGTCGCCGCGGAAGAGCAGGGGCTGATCGGATCGGAGTACTACGGCAAGCATCCGTCGATCCCCGCGGGCCGCATCGCCCTCAATCTGAACTTCGATGCGATCCCCGAGCTCGGCCGCGTGCGCGACGTGAACATGAACGGCATCGAGCGCACGACGTTCTTCCCGACCGCGCAGCGAGTGACGAAGGCGATGGGCATCACGATCGTGCCCGATCCGGAACCGGAGCAGGGGCATTACTACCGCTCCGATCACTTCAGCCTCGGCAAGGTCGGCGTGCCGGCGGTGTCGGTCGATCCGGGACAGGATGTGATCGGCAAGCCGGCGGGATGGGGCAAGGAGCAGTCGACCGATTACCGCGAGCATCGCTATCACCAGCCGAGCGACGAGTTCAATCCGAATTGGGATTGGTCGGAAGCGGTGGAGATGGGACAGCTCGGCTTCTGGCTTGGATGGGAAGCGGCGAACGCGGTGGAGATGCCGAACTGGAATCCGGGCGATGAGTTCCGCGGCATCCGCGACGCATCGCTCAAAGCAGCCAGGCAATAACGCCGATCCACGCGAGAAACGCGAAGTTCAGGGCCGTGAGCCTGCGGAAAAACCGCGGGTCACGGCCCGATTCTTTTGCGTAGATGCGCCAGCCGAGGAGGTTGGCGAGCGAGGCGATGATGGTGCCGCAGCCGCCGGCGTTCGCGCCGTAGAGCAGCGGCTTCCAGTCGTGCACGAGCGGCGAAAGGAGAATCGTCGCCGGCACATTCGAGATCACCTGCGACAACGCGATCGCGCTGAAGTAGATGTGTCCGCCGAGCTGCACGCGCGGCAATCCTTCGACGATCACGAATGCGAAGAGGAACAGAGGCACGATCGAGAGATCGAGCGCGAACAGTTTTCGCGGAAGAAACACGATTCCGGCGATCAGCGCGACGATTGCCGCGGGCCAGCCGTTGATGACGCGCGCGATCTCGAGCAGCACGAGCGCGAAGCAGATCGCGCCGGCGACGCCGCCGAGCACGTTGCGTTTCGGCAGCTCGACATCTGCTTTGATGAGCGGACGTGACGCGCCGAGGAGAAAGACCGCGGCGAGCAGACCGGCGGCACTCGCGGCGACGAACGGCAGCATCACGACGACGAAATGCGCCGCGCTCCAGCCGGAGCGATGAAAGACGAACAGGTTCTGCGGATTGCCGAGCGGCGTGAGGCAGCCGAGGAGATTCGCGGCGATGATCTCGAGAATCACGGCGTCTTCGAGATCGAAATCGGAGAAGCGGCTCGCGACGACCGTGAACGGGATCACCACGAACAGCGTGACGTCGTTCGTGACCAGCGATGCAAGCAGGCCGGTCATCGCGATCAATGCGATGGCGAATCCGCGTGTCGTGTGAAAGCGCGAGATCGTGAACGCCACCAGCTGATCGAGCCAGCCCGACTCGCGCAGGATCTCGACCGCCACGAGCAGCGCGAAAAGCACGAGCAGCAGATCGACGTCGATTGCTCGCTTCGCCGCAGCGAGCGTGACGCGGCCGGTGATGAGGAATGCGATTGCGAGCAGTCCGGTGCCGATCGTGAGCGCGTGCTTTCTCATGAGCCGTCATCCCGAGCGTAGTCGAGGGACCTGGGAGGACGGAAGGCGCAGTTCGCGAGCCGCCACACGCCCGGGTCCCTCGTCACCGCTCGCGCCGCACTCCACTCGCCGTGCCTTCGAACGGCGTGCAGAGCGGCGGTGCCGACTCGCGCAGGATCTCGACCGTGACCAGCAGCGCGAAGAGCACGTACTTTCTCATGAGCCGTCATCCCTGTGTGGCGCCGCCGACCCCGGCGGCGCAGGCCGCCGAGTCGGCGGCCCCACACCCTCGACTACGCTCGGGACGACGTTACTGCTCGCGCCGCACGAACGGCCATCATCACCACACTCTCAACAGCGTGCAGAGCGGCGGTGCCGACTCGCGCAGAGCAGCGCTAAGAGCACGTGCTTTCTCATGAGCGTCATCCCGGTGTGTGGCGCCGCCGACCCGGCGGCGCAGGCCGCCGAGTCGGCGGCCCACACCCCCGGGATGATGGTCACCGCTCGCGCCGCACTCCACTCGCGGCACGAACGGCCATCATCGCCGCGCCTTCGACCGGGGTGCAGAGCGGCGGCGCGATCGTCGCGTTCGGCGCACTCGCGTTGATCGCGTCGCGCATCGGACCGAGCAGCACTTCCCCCGCCTTGAACGCGCCGCCGACGAACGCGACCGGAAACGCAATCGACAACATCTCGAGCTTCTCCGCGACTGCGATTACGCACGACGCGAGCTCGTGTCCGGCGTTGTCAATGATGCCGAGCGCGACCGGATCGCCGGTCTGCGCCGCTTCGATCACCAGCTTGCCGTAGCGCGCGATGTCATCCGCGTGCGTCGTCGCCGCGTAGACGAACCTCGGCAGGTCCTTCGGATCGCACATGCTGTATTCATTGCAGAGGAGCTGCGTCATCGCCGTCGATTCGCCGCGGCCGTCGTACGCGCGCACGATCGCGGCGAGTCCTTCGCGTGCGATCGCGTAGCCGCTTCCTTCGTCGCCGAGCGTCGGTCCCCATCCGCCGGCGCGTGCCTCGCGGCGGAGCTCGTTGCGTCCGAATGCGACCGAGCCGGTGCCGGCGATGATCACCACGCCTGCGCCGAATCCGACCGCGCCGGTGAGCGCCACGCGGGCGTCGGTATCGACGATGAAGTTGCCGCGCGGAAAGAAAACGCGCAATGCTTCGACCACGCGCTCGTGATGCGCGGGATGATCGGAGCCGGCGATTCCGCAGTACGCATATTCGATCTCGCGAATGGCGATGCCGGCCTCGACCAACGCGATGTTCACGGCGCGCTCGACATTGCGTGTGGCCTCTTCGATGCCGAGGCGGAGGTGATTCGATCCACCTGCAAGGCCGCGTCCGGCAATGACGCCATGCTCGTCCGTCACGATTGCTGCCGTCTTCGACGCGCCGCCGTCAACTCCCAGAAACCAGGTCATCTCTTTGCACTCATTTTCATCTCGGAGGTATCGAACCAATGAAGAGAAACACAATACTTGCCATCATTTCGATCGCGCTGCTGGCGATCGGTCTCGCAGGCTGCAAGACGAGCGGCATGGCGCTGACTTCGCGCGGCCAGCTGCTCAAGCTCAACATCAATCATCCGACGGATCTCCCCGAGGCGGGTGAGGACAATCTCGACATCTCGATCTCGAACCGCGGCGTGAACAATGTGAAGGACGTGCTGGTCGATGTCGAGTTGCCGCCGCAGCTGGTCGTGCTCGATGCGACTCAGGATCGCGGCGTCGTTGCATCGCATGATCCGGGCTCGAACATGTATCACTTCACGTTCGGCAACATCCAGCCGGGTGAGAGCTCGATGATGCGCTTCCACGTGCGCACCGCGTTCGGAACGATGCGAGAGACGGGCAGCGTGAAGGCGACTGCATGGCAGCGCGATCTGCCGGGCGACAAGCTGATCGAGACGGCGGTGATCAAACTGAGACCGTAGTTGATTCGGACAGCGGACAGCGGACCTGTGTCATCCCGAGCGGAGTCGAGGGATCCCCTCCGAGTCGCACGCTGAACGTGCTCCGGCAGGGGATGGCTCGACTTCGCTCGCCATGACACGCTCGGACCCGCTGTCTGCTGTTTAATGTGCCGATGCCGACTGAAGATCCGAAGACCGAGATCCACATTCCGCCGAAACCGCGCGAATCCCTGGAGGATCGAAAGCTTCTCGATCGTCCGTCTCGCGAAGAGACGCTGCAGAGCGAATCGTGGCGCGTGCTGCGCATCACGAGCGAATTCGTCGCAGGATTCGATCATCTCGCCGAGGTGTATCCGGCCGTGTCGATCTTCGGCTCGGCGCGCACGCAGCTTTCGAATCGCTACTACGACCTCGCGGTGCGCACCGCGGAGCTGATCGGCAAAGCGGGATTCGCGATCATCACCGGCGGCGGTCCCGGCATCATGGAAGCGGCGAACAAAGGCGCGCGCAAAGCGGGTGCGTTGTCGATCGGCTGCAACATCGAGCTGCCGTTCGAGCAGACGCTCAATCCGTTCGTCGACAAGTCGATGACGTTCCGCTACTTCTTCGTGCGCAAGACGATGTTCGTGAAGTACTCCGAGGCGTTCATCACGTTTCCGGGAGGCTTCGGCACGCTCGACGAGATCTACGGCGTGCTCACGCTGATCCAGACGAAGAAGATCTCCGACTTTCCGGTGATCCTGTTCGGCAGCGAGTACTGGGGCGGCATGATCGACTGGCTGAAGAACGTCGTGCTCGCGGAGAACAACATCCTGCGCGAGGACGTGGAGAGCATTCATGTCGTCGACGATCCGGAGCGCGTGCGCGACATCGTCGTCGAGTATCACGACCGCGCCATTGAGCATGGATCTCGCAGTAATCAGGAGTGAAAGGAGGTCGCAGATGCGAATTCAAGAAACCGACAGAATTCTGAAGGAATCACGAGTTTCGCGTAATACGGCGCACGAGCATGAGGAAGGGCTCCTCAGCCGCTTGTGGCACCGCATTGCGCACCTCCCGACGAAGCTGATGAAACGTCAGTGACGGGTTCGCGAGGCGTTGCTACTGCAGCGCTTCGCCTTCTTCTTCCTCTTCGATCAGCTCGATCTCCGGCGCTTTCGTCTGCTGCACGAACACCCATCGCACGCGGAAGCGCTCGGCTTCAAGGACGGAAATGCGCAAATCGCCGAGCTCGCACATGTCGCCGGGCGCGACTTCGCGTCCGATGTGCGCCGCGACATAACCGCCGATCGTCTCTTCCGCCGGTTCGCCGACATCGACCTTCAATCGATCGGCGAGATCCTCGATGAGGTAATCGCCGCGCACGCGATACCGTCCGCCGCCGAGCGGCTCGATCTCCGGCCGTTCGCGATCGAACTCGTCCTGAATCTGTCCGAACAACTCTTCGGTGATGTTCTCCAGCGAGACGATGCCCGAGGCGCCGCCGTATTCGTCGAGCACGACCGCCATGTGCGTCTTGTGCTCGATGAATTGCGACAGCAGCTGCTCGACGGTCGAGTTCTCCGGCACGAAGAGCATGTCGCGCTTGAGGTCCATCATCGACCGTCCGGGGCCGCGCAGCTGCGCGTGAAAGAGATCCTTCGTGTGAATGAGGCCGATGGTCTGATCGAGCGTGCCTTCGCAAAGCGGGTAACGCGTGTGGCGCGTCCTGGCGATGATGTCGAGATTTTCCTGGATCGATTTCGTGCTCGAGAGGACGACGACATCAGTGCGCGGCACCATGATCTGCCGCGCGGTGCGCTTCGAAAACTGGAAGACGCCTTCGATGATCTCGCGGTTTTCCTCGGACAGAACGCCCGCTTTTTCGGAGCTGGCGAGGATGATGCGCAGCTCTTCCTGCGAGTGCGCCATCTCTCCTTCCGACGCGGGCTTGATGCCGACCGCGCTGAGCAGCATGTTCGACAAACGGTTCAACACGAAGATCACCGGAAACATCAGCACGTAAAAACCGCGCAGCGGATGCGCGACGAAGAGCGAGGTCGGCATCGTTTTGTCGATGGCGATGTACTTCGGTCCGAGCTCGCCGATGATGATGTGGAGCGCGGTGATCAGCGTGAATGCGATGGTCGCGGCGATCGAATGCGAGATCGCGGCACCGAAGAAGCCGGTGCTCATCAGGTGCGGACGGATCAGCATTTCGAACGCGGGCTCGCCGACCCAGCCGAGGGCGAGCGACATCAGCGTGACGCCGAGCTGCGTCGCGGAGAGATAGCTGTCGAGCCGCTTGGTGATGCGCCGCGCCATGCGCGCGCGGCTGCTGCCCTCGGCCGCGATTTCCGCGAGCTGCGTCGGGCGCACGCGGATGATCGCGAATTCGGCGGCAACGAAGAATCCGTTCGCGAGAATGAAGATGAAAGCGAGAAACAGGTACCAACCGGGCATCACGCTGTTACTTCATCCAATGTACGCCAGAAACGGGGATACGACTTCGAGACGACGCGCTCGTCGCCGATCGTGACGTTGCCGCGCGCCAGTCCGGCGACGGCGAATGCCATCGCGATGCGGTGATCGTTGTGCGTCTCGATGACCGTGGGCTCATTTGACCAGCCGGGCTGAATGAGCATGCCGTCGGGGCGTTCCTCGACGGTTGCGCCGAGGCGCCGCAATTCCGAGGTGACGGTGGCGATGCGATCCGATTCCTTCACGCGCAGGTTCGCGACGTTTACGATCCCGACCGGCGAATCGGCGAGCGGCGCGATCGCGGCGAGGCTCGGCACGATGTCGGGCGTGTTCACGCAATCGAACGTGCCGCCGCGCAATTGCTGCGGGCCTCGCACGACGATCTCGTCGCCGACATCGATGCTGCATCCCATCTTTGCGAGGATGTCGACGAATCCTGCGTCGCCTTGTGCGGTCGGCGAGGCGAGCCCGCGCACGCGCGCGATGCCTTTCGTCGCGGCAGCTGCGGCGAACCAGTACGACGCCGAGGAGTAATCGCCTTCGACGCGGTACTCGTCGCGCTGCAGCGAGCGCGCGGAGACCGTCACGCGATTGCCGTCGCGCTCCACGCGTGCGCCGAACGAAATCAGGATGTCGGCCGTGATGTCGATGTACGGCGCGGATGCCACACGCTCGAGCACGACGGTGATCCCGCCGGGCAATGTCGCGCCGCCCATCATCAACGCCGACGCGAACTGGCTCGAGGTGTCGGCGGAGATCGCGACTTCGAATCCGCCGCGCATCTTTTTGCCGCGAATGCGCAGCGGCGGATAGCCCTCGCGTTCGACGTACTCGACTTCCGCGCCGATCTGCAGCAGCACCTCGACGAGATCGCCGATCGGACGATTGCGCATCCGCTCTTCGCCGTCGAGCAGGAAACGTCCCGGCGTGAATGCGAGCCAGCCGGTGAGGAAACGCATCGCGGTGCCGGCGTTGCCGATGAAGAGATTCACTTCGTTCGCCGACATGCTGACGCGCGGACCGATCGTCAGCCCTTTCGCGAATGCACCGCCCACTTCGAAGCCGATCGCGCGCAGCGCTTCAAATGCGTAGCGCGTGTCGTCGGAGTCGAGGCAGTTCGTGATCGTTGTCGTTCCTTCCGACATCGCGCCGACGAGCAGTGCGCGGACGGAGTACGACTTCGACGGCGGCACGGTGACGGTCGCATCGAAGCGGTCGACTTTCGGAATCACTTTCACTCCGGGAGCTCCAGGCGCAATCCGTCGTACGCGAGGCGCACGTCGTCCGGCAGCGTCGCTTCGACCGTCGCGTGATCGACTTCGTGCGCGACGTGGATGATCCACGTGCGTTTCGCGCCGATGCGCCTCGCGACCTCGACTGCCTCGGGGATGATGAAGTGCGTCGGGTGCGGCTTCGCGGGACGCAGTCCGTCGAGCGCGAGCTCTTCGACGCCATCGAGTAATTGCAGCGTCTCGTCGGGGATGCCGTTCGTGTCGGTGATGTACGCGAACGCGCCGATGCGGAATCCGAGAATCGTCCAGTCGCCATGGATCACGGGCAGCGGAATGATGTCGATGCCGTCGTGCGAAAACCGCTCGTCGATTTCGACCACTTCGAGCTGCGGCTTGCCGCCGCCGGTCTGCGCGTTCGGATCCCAGATGTAGCTGAAGGCGCGCTTGATCGCTTTCGCGGTGAACGGGCTCGCGTACGCCACGATCGTTTCGTGCTGCCGGAAGTTGAACGGGCGGATGTCGTCGAGGCCCATCAGGTGATCGGCGTGCGAGTGCGTGTAGAGCAGGAAGTCGAGGCGCGGAATCGGATCGCGAAGCAATTGCAGGCGGAGGTCCGGCGTGGTGTCGATCAGGAAGTGCCTGCCCCGCGTTTCGATCTTCACAGACTGGCGCAGGCGCTTGTTGCGGGGATCGTCCGAGGTGCAGACGGGGCAATGACATCCGACGACGGGAACGCCGGTGGACGTGCCGGTGCCGAGAAACGTGACGATCATACGGTGACGAACTCGTACGCGCCGGTGGCGAGATCGATGGCCATCGCTTCGCCGGTCTCGTACCACGGCGGGAGGATCGTGACTGTCGTCGGGCCTGCGTCGATGGTCTTCTTTTCGTGGAAATGTCCGAGGATCACATCGGTGACGCCTTCGGCGGCGCGCTTGCGGCCGTAGGCTTTCATCAGGTCGACCGGCAGCACCGATTTGTGTTTGAAGTTCGAGTTGGACAGTCGCGCTTCGACGCTGTCGACGAAGTTGCGCGCAACACTTCCGGGAATCAGAGTCACGCCCAGCTTCGAGATCGGATTTTTCGATGCGACGCGCCAGAAGCGGTACTGCCAGTCGCGATCGTTGATCATGTCGCCATGCACGACGAGGTACTTTTTCGCGCCGGCAGCGATCGTGTATTCGAGTCCGACGTCGGTCACCGCCTTTTCCGCGAATGAGCCTTTGAGAAAGAAATCGCGATTGCCTTCGACGTAGTGCACGGCCGTGCCGGAGTCACGCAGCGCGCGCAAGCGATCAAACACTTTGCCGACCGCCGGCGTGTAGAACTTCTTGTGCGCGATGAAGTAGTGGAACAGATCGCCGTTGAGGTAGAGCGACGCCGGTTTGTGTTGCTCGAGGCGATCGATCCACGCGAGGACATCTTTTTCGGCGCCTTCGCCGAGTCCGATGTGTGAGTCGCCGATGACGAATGCCTTCCCGCTCACGACTCGATCTCCTCGAGCACGTGGCGAAAGCGTTCGTACGACTCGGTGCCGAAGAGGCAGTAGATGACGCGCTGCAGCGATCGCGCACGGGGGCGGAATTCGAGCGTGGCGCCGAGCATCACGGGCGCACAAAAATCGATCGGGAACCCGAACATTCCGTTCCGCGACGCCATGAATGCGACCGATGCGATCGCGAGCTCCTCCGCGCGCTCGAGCGCGGAGCGCGTTGCGTCGTGCAGGATCTTCTTCTGATCGACGTCGGTGACCTGCGGTCCGATCGCGTGAATGACGAACTTGCAGAGCAGGTTGCCGGCGCTGGTCACGACGGCGTTGCCGGACGGCACTTCGCCGACGCCGTCGACGTGCCGCGATTGCGATGGATAAATCAGGGCGTCGACCTTGATCGACGAGATGTCGGCGCGCAACAACTCGATGTTCATCCGATCACAGCGCCGTTTTCAGATTCGCTCGCGGGTTTTCCTGATACGCCGACTCGAGCTGTTCGACCGCATCGGCCGGAGGATCTTTGGGCAGCACGATCAGCACGCGATAGTAGTGATCGCCTTTTTTCTTCACGCCCTTCCCCGAGATCCGAAACGTTTGTCCTCCCTGCGTTCCGGCCGGAATGCGTGCACGGACCGGGCCGTGAATGGTGGGGACATCGATCTCGCCGCCGCGTGCGGCTTCGCCGACGGTGACCGGCAGATCGATGTGAATGTTGTCCCCCTTGCGCTCGAAAAACGGATGCGCGCGAACGTGAATGAGCACGTTCACATCCATTCCGTCGCGCGTGCGGATGCGCACTTTCTGTCCGTCCGCCACACCCTCGGGGATCTTCACCTTGACGTTCTGACCGTTGATGTTGAGGTCCATCGTCGAGCCGAGGACTGCGTCGCGGAAGTCGATGGTGAGCTCCGCTTCCATCGTCGGACGCGCCTCCTCGAATCCGCCCGGTCCGCCCATCCCGCCACCGCCGAAGAGGTCGGAGAAGATGTCGGTGAAGCCGCCGCCGGGGTTCGTGGTGCGGGTGTTGCGCGTACCGCCGCGGCGTCCGCGATTGGTGAATTGGGAGAAATCGAAGCCTGCGAACGGACCGCCGGGACCGAACGGATTTCCGCCGCCGAATGCTTCTTTGCCGAGGCGGTCGTACTGATCGCGTTTCTCTTTGTCGCTCAGAACCGCATACGCCTCGGAGATCTCCTTGAACTTCGTCTCCGCGGCCTTGTCACCCTTGTTTTTGTCGGGGTGGTACTTCTTCGCGAGGTTGCGGTACGCCTTTTTGATCTCGTCGTCGGCCGCTGACTTCTTGACGCCGAGGATGTCGTAGTAGTCCTTGTCCGCCATGAGTTTCCGGGGAGGAAGTATAGCCGCGCGTCAGAGGCGCTCGGTTCCTTCGAGCTTGCTCAGGGATTGGTCGAAGGTGCCGAGCGGGAGGTGGCCGGCTTTGCGGGCGACCTCGAGGATAAGGCAGTCGGAGAAGCCGAGGGCGGGGCGTCGCCGGTAATGGCCCAACGCTGCGGCTACCACCTCGGCGTCGTGAACGCTGATGGTCTCGTGATTGAGCAACATCTCGATCGCAGCGGCGACGATGTCATGGCTGAGGTCGTACCAGTCGTTCAGAACCCACGCTGTCTCCGCAAGAACGACAGGTGAGACCCAGACCCCCTTGGCCACGAATGCGTCAGCCGACGCGACCTGCTTTTCCTCGTCTCGGACGAGAATTCGAACGAGGACATTGGTATCAACGGCGCGCATATTTTTTCCGGATGTACCGGCCGATCGCCTCATCCATCTGTTCGACGGTGATGGGCTTGGGAGGCGTTTTGAAGAGCGCTTTGTGAATGTCGAGCGATGTGTACTTCCCTGCTTTCCGAACCACGACTTTGTCTCCTTCCTGTTCCCACTCGAGAATCGAGCCGGGCCCGATCCCCAGTTTCTTCCGAATTTCGGCCGGAACGGAGATCTGCCCCTGTGCAGTGACTTTCGATTGCGGTAGCGCCATGGGTTTCATAGTACCACGGTAATGCACGATCTGTGCATCACGAACAGCGGGCGTTTCGTCGATCTCGATGTCGATGTCAGCGTCGGGCAGAACAGCGTGTGACCAGCTCATGAGCACCGAGGCTCCCTCGGGTTCACGCGAAAAGCAAATTTTCTACATTCAGTGGAGTCGCATGCGGCAGTACATTTGCTTTGCCTCGGCGTGTCGTACAACAATCGATCTTCGGCAGGTATCTGATGTATTCGTTACTCTCGCGGCGCAACGTGCTGACGATGATCCTCGCGGGCGGAATGGGCGAGCGCCTCTATCCGCTGACGCGAGACCGCGCAAAGCCTGCCGTTCCGTTCGGCGGCCGCTATCGCATCATCGACTTCGTCATCAATAACTTCGTGAACTCCGGCTTCACGAAGATCAAGATCCTCACGCAGTTCAAATCGAACTCGCTGATCGAGCACATCACGCGCACGTGGCGGCTCGTGCCGGAGATCGGGCAATACGTCGACGTCGTTCCGGCGCAGATGCGGAAAGGTCCGTTCTGGTTCCGCGGCACGGCCGACGCTGTGTTCCAGAATCTCGAGCTGATCTTCGATGAGCGTCCCGAGTTCGTCTGCGTCTTCGGCGGCGATCACATCTACAAAATGGATGTGAACCAGATGCTGCAGGAGCACATCACGAACGACGCCGACCTCACCATTGCCACGATTCCGGTGCCGGTCTCCGAAGCGCATCACTTCGGGATCGTGGAAGTGGATAACGAGTGGCGCGTCACCGGATTCGTGGAGAAGCCGAAGGAAGGCGCGAAGACCATTCCGGGCCGGCCCGACATGGTGCTGGCCTCGATGGGCAACTACATCTTCAAAGCGAACGTGATGATCGACGTGCTGCAGCGCAACGCCTTGCGCGACTCGGCGCACGACTTCGGCAAAGAGATCATCCCGGACATGTATCCGCGCATGAACGTCTACGCGTACGACTTCGCGAAGAACTTCATCCCCGGCGAGGCGGAGCTCAACCGCGGCTACTGGCGCGATGTCGGAACGGTCGACGCGTACTTCGAGGCGTCGATGGATCTCGTCGCCGTCACGCCGCTGTTCAATTTATACAATCATCGGTGGCCGCTGATCTCCGCGCCGATGCATCTGCCGCCGGCGAAGTTCGTGTTCGCCGACGCGCAGTCGAAGCGCATCGGGATCGCCACCGACTCGATGGTGAGCGACGGCGTGATCATCTCCGGCGGCACGATCAACCGCTGCGTGCTGCATCCGCGCGTGCGCATCCATTCGTACTCCGATGTCGACGAATCGATTCTCATGGACGGCGTGGAGATCGGCCGGCATTCGAAGATCCGCCGCACGATCATCGACAAAGGGGTGCGCATTCCGGCCGGATCGACGATCGGATACGATCTCGAAGCCGACCGGCAGCACTACACGGTGACCGAGTCGGGGATCGTCGTCGTCCCCAAGGGCGCGGTGATCGAGGAGAAGGTTGCCGCTGCAACCGCCGCGTCATGACCACCACTACACCCACCACCAAACCACGCAGCGACGGCCGCGCATCGAATGAGCTGCGCCCCGTCAAGATCACACCGCATTTCAACAAGCACGCAGAAGGCTCGGCGCTGATCGAGGTCGGCGACACGCGCGTGATCTGCACCGCTTCGATCCAGGAAAAAGTTCCGCCGTTTCTCTACCGCTCCGGCAAAGGCTGGGTGACAGCGGAGTACGGCATGCTGCCGCGCGCAACGACCGAGCGCACCGAGCGCGAAGCGGCAAAAGGCAAACAGGGCGGCCGCACGATGGAGATCCAGCGTCTGATCGGACGCTCGCTCCGTGCCGCCGTGAATCCGGAGCTCCTCGGCGAGCGCACGATCTGGATCGATTGCGATGTGATCCAGGCCGACGGCGGCACGCGCACGGCGTCGATCACCGGCGCGTATGTCGCTCTGGTGCTCGCGTTGTCGCGGATCTACACCGACGGCAATCTGCCGAACTGGCCGGTGAACGAATGGGTCGCCGCGGTTTCGGTTGGCATGATCGGAGCGACGCCGTCGCTCGACCTCAATTACGAAGAGGACTCGAAGGCGCACGTCGACATGAACGTCGTGGCGACGGAGAAGGGCCGCTTCGTCGAGCTGCAGGGAACGGCCGAGGTGCAGAGCTTCAGCGAGGAAGAGATGCAGGCGATGCTCGCGCTCGCGAAAGCCGGCATCGCGCAGCTCGTGGCGAAGCAGCGTGAAGTGCTGACGCCGGCGCTGACGCGCGTCGACAACATCGCGCGCGAACGGCTGAATCGCAAGTTTCGCTGACGCGGCGCCACGTGTCATCCTGAGCCGCGAAGACGGCGAAGGACCCGCAGCTCGAGTGCGCTGCGGTTTCAGGTTACGGGTCCTTCGGCGTCTTCGCGCCTCAGGATGACACGGGGCGCGATCAGGCCGGCGATCGTCAACATCATGACGATCACGCCGATGCGGAACGACCACGGCGCGTACCACACGCGCACGTCGCTCTCGCCCGGCGGCGCGACGAATCCGAGGAATGCGCCGTTCACTTCGAGCGGCCGCAGCGAGCGGCCGTTCGCCTCGACATGCCATCCCGGCCATGACGGCGTGCTGCTCGCGATCATCGTGTAGCGCGGCGCGCTGACGTGCATGTGGAAGTCGGTCGGCGTCGAATCGGCGAGCACCAGCGTCGCCTGCGGCGCACCCGCGGGCCGCGGCGCGAGCAGATCGTTGCGCTCGCGATCGGCTTTGACCGGCAGCTTGTCGACGATGGCCGTGTCGCGGAACTCCTTCTGCTTCGTGATCAGTTCCGCGAAGGCCTGCCGGCGGAATTCGAGCACGACGTTCGGCACGGTGAAGAAGCGCGGCATCGCGTCCTGGTTTTCGAAGATGCGCCCGTCCTTGCCGTTGTAGACCTCGACGTAGCGCTGGCGGTCGCTGATCTCTTCGAACGTGTCGGTGATGAGGTAGCGGACGTTGAGAAAGTCGAGCATCCGCGAATCGATCTTCTCCCACTTCGCGAAGTAGTTCATCGGATCGTAGTCGCCGCGCACGCGGAGCACGCCGAGGTAGCGGCCGTTCGCCATCGGATCGTGCACGCGGACGTCTTCCAGTCCGTACATCGCGTTGAGATTCGGGAAGAAGACCGGACCGATGCCGGCGATGCGGAACGGATCGTTCGCCGCATGCGTTGCCTTCAGCTCTTCCATTTTTTCGAGCAGCGGCGTCTTCGGATAGAAGAGCTCGATCGGCTCGTTGGGGTTCCAGCCGTAATTGAACGAGAAGAGCTCGAACACGACGGCGACTGCGACGAGCATCGTCGCCGCGTGTTTGAAGCGGCCCGCCACCGGCACCAGCGCGGCGAGTGCGAGCACGATCATGCTCGGCCAGATCGCCATCACGGAGCCCGACTTCGCGTACTCGCCGGGGAAGGTGATCTGAGTGATGAAGAGAAAGAGCGTCGTTGCCGCAGCGAGGATGCCGATCAGGTACGGCCATGCGCGCTCGCGCCGCACGAAATCGAGCGCCGCCGCGGTCTGTATCGCGCCGAGAAAGCAGAGCATCGAGCGCAATCGCGCATTTGCGGCGAGCTTGAAGATCGCGGTGAAGATCGTGCTGATCACCGGCCATCCGAGGACGACGCCGATGAAGAAGATGGTGGCGAGAACGAAGAAGAATTCGCGATCGCGGAAACGGCGGGAGGCGATCGCGCGGATGGCGAGCGCGATCATCGCCGCGGCGGCGAGGATGCCGCATGCGCCTTCGAGACCTTCGGCCGAGGCCGCGCCGACCCACGCTTTTTCGAGCGGCACGTGACCGAAGAACGTCGGCTCGAGCAGCAGGATCTTCGATGGCCAGTCGGAAAATATGCCGATGACGTGCGGCATCACCAGCAGCTGCTGGTAGCGCTTCGAGCGCGGAATCGCTTCGAGGAACGGCGCGATGAACGGCATCGCGAGCAGCGCGCCGCATGCGAGTGCAGCCGCGATTCCGGCGAGTCGCTGGAACGTGGTGCCGCGCTCGACGATCCAGATCCAGAGCAGGTAAATCGCGCAGAGGAAGCCGGCGTGCGAGACAGTTTCAGGATGTCCGTTGTAGAGCATCACCGCCCAGAGCACGGCGGTGAAGACGAAGCGGCGGTATGTGATTTTTTCGGCGAGCAGATCGACGGAGTAGATCGCCGCGGGGATGAACGCGGCCGCCGTTCCGAGCGGGAAATGCAGCCAGACGTGCACGAATGTGCTGAAGCCGAAGGCGACCGCACCGATCGCGCTCGGCAGCTCGCCGTACGTGCGGCGCCGCGCGAAGAGATACGTGAACACCATCGCGACGAGCAGCTTGAACGCCGCTTCGGCGGTCACCGCCCACGCGAGCGGCAGCGGCAGCGCGAGCAGCCGCACGATCGAGAACGGCGCGCTCTGGCCGTTCGCGAGCAGCGGATAGCCGCAGCCGGTCATCGAGTTCCAGAGCGGTAACGTGAACGACTTGAGCGCCTCGCGCGACTGATGCGCCCACGGCACGATCTGCAGCACGATGTCGTTCATCTGCGAATTGAGCGAGCCGCGGATGTGCGCGACCTTGTTCCACGGCGGCAGCGAGTGGACGATGTCGATCGGGATGTTGACCCAGCCGCCGGTCAGCGGCTTCCACATGAAGATCAGGACGAGCGCATAAAAGAAGGTGGCGACTCGGCCCGGAATGACGACGCCGCCGCGCCGCGCGAGCCAGATCGCGAGCGCGTAGACCACTCCCACGTAAAGCCAGGTCGGATTCATTTAATAGATTCGTAGAGCTCGTTCGCTTTGCGGAACGCGTCGGTCGGATCGCCGTCGAGCATCTCGCGCACGACGCGCGCGACCGCCTCCGCATGCGGCGCGATGTTGTCGCGATTGTCGGCGATCAGCGGTTTCCACATGTCACCGCTCGAGCCGGCGAGACGGAGAAACGTGCGCAGACCGGTCGCGGAGATCGCGCGTTTGCCGTGCAGATACGCGGCGAGCGCGGTGGAGAGGAGCTGCGGGAGGTGACTGCCGAGTGCGACTTCGCGATCGTGCTCGTCTGCATCGATGATCTCGGCCTTTGCGCCGCATGTTTCGATCAGCTCGCGCACGAGCGGGTGGTCGCGATCGAGGTACCAGGTCACGTCGCGGAACATGTCCGCGCGCGCCGCGTCGGGACCGCTTCTTTCGGTGCCCGCCATCGGATGTCCGGCGATGAATTCACCCGTTGCCGCGCGCCGCAATGGTCCCATCAGGCTGCAGATCGATGTCACGAGGCCGCGTGTCTGCGGCAGCACTCGCAGCGCTTCATCTTCGGGTGTGGCGATGATGGTGAGATCGACATCATCCGCAAAACTGCCGCGACCCTTCGTCGCGCCGCGCAGGTCGTCGATGCGATCGATATAAAAGACGTCCCACGACTCACGGAGCGCCAGCGCGATCGAGGTTCCCATCGCGCCGAGGCCGGCGATGAGCGCGCGGCGTCGCGTCATTGTCTGAACATCAGGATCAGCGTGCGGTCGACGACCTGCGACTTGGTCGGATCGAAGTACGGACGCTGGATCGTCACGCGCGGGCGATTCGGTTTCGCTTCGATCTCCGCCGCGCGGTACGAGCCGGTTGCCTTGGTGACATCCGGATTGATCCCGACCTTCTTCATGATCTCCTCGGTCGCCTTCGTGTCGCCGGCGAGATCACCGGTGCGGAAGTACGCGGCCGGCTTCGCCGCGCTGAGGTTGTTCGTCGAATCGGCAGCGACTTTTCCGTAGCCGTACGACTGCGCGTAGTAATTCGCGACGTCGTCGATCGGTGCATCGGTGTCGTAGACCGCGGTGGCCGGCGGCTCCTCGCTCGGCTTGAGCACTTTGTGCGCCTGCTTGAAGAGATCGCTCACCTGCGAGAGGTACTTCGCGCCGGGATAGACGACGAACGCGAACGTCGATTCGTCCGGTCCCGATTTTTCTTTCGTGCAACCGATGAAAAACGCGACGGCGATCAGTGCGATGGCCGGGATTTTTCGCATGATGGGAACTGCCTCCGTGGGTCGTTTTCTGCGACCGCGGAGACTATCACTAAAGCCCCAGATACTTCCTCACCGGCATCCCTACGACGTCCTCGAATCGCTCACCGTATGACTTGATCGTTCCCGCCGGTTCATCGAGAAAAATGCGCTCCACGCGAAACAGCGGAATGAACATCGTCACCATGATGATCTCCGGCTCCTCTTCACTGTGCGCGATCTGGCGAATCCAGTCTTCGAAGGAATCGAGATTGATGGCGCGAATGGTCACGCCGGCGGCGGAGAGCGAGCCGAGAACGCCGAAGAATTTCTCCTTCGGGTTCACCAGGTTCAGGATCACCAGCGACGATTGCTCGAAGCCCTCGATCATTCGATCTTCTCGCTCAATTCGATCAGCACGCCGTTGCCCGCGGCAGGATGCAGAAACGCGACGCGGCATCCGTGCGCGCCCGGCACCGGATGCTCATTGATCAATCGATAGCCTTCCGCCTTCAAACGCGCGAGATGCGATTCGATGTCGTCGACGCGCAGGCAGATGTGATGAATCCCTTCGCCGCGCTTTTCGATGAATTTCGCGATGGTCGAATCGGGACTGGTCGGCTCGAGTAGTTCGAGATTCGAATCGCCGACCGAGAGAAATGCGGTGCGGACTCTCTGCGTCTCGACGACTTCGGTGTGTTGCACCGAGAGGCCGAGCGCTTCGTAGATCTTCGTCGCGTCGAGCGAGCGAACGGCGATTCCGATGTGATCGAGTTTCGGTGAGCTCATCACACTCCTTTTACATCAGCTCCCCAGATGTGCTTGTGCAGTTGCGTCTGGAACCGCGCGGGAACGTGATCGGCGAGCATCCATTCGGCGAGCGCTTTCATGTCCATCCGTTCCCACACCGGCGAGAAGAGCACGGTCCAGCGCTCGAGCTTGCGCTCCGCGACGACGTTGCGCGCCCATTCGTAGTCGGCGCGATCGGCGATGACGAACTTGATCTCATCGTGCGGCCGGAGGATGTCGAGATTTTCCCAGCGGTTCTTCGAGACTTCGCCCGAGCCGGGACATTTGACGTCGAGGATCAGCTTCGCGCGCGGATCGACTGGCGTGACATCGATCGATCCCGAGGTCTCGATCAGCACTTCGTGGCCTTCGTCGCACAGTCGCTTGATGAGCTCGAACGACTCCGCCTGTGCGAGCGGCTCGCCGCCGGTGACCTCAACGAGATTGCATCCGTAGCCCTTCACGCGATCGAGGATCTCGTCGATCGGCATCCGCTCGCCGCCGGTGAACGTGTACTCCGAATCGCACCAGACGCAGCGCAGGTTGCAGCCGGTCAGGCGGACGAAGACGCACGGGCGGCCGGCATGGGAGGACTCGCCCTGGATGCTGAAGAAGATCTCGGTGATGCGCATCGCCATGGAATGTTACTTCGCGCGTGGAACCGGAAATTGCGGTGTCTCCATGATCCCCCGAAGCAGCCGGACTCGTTCCCCGCGGTCCTGCCAGTGCGCGGCGAGCCAGCGCGCGTACGGCTCACCGATGTCGCGGCCGGCCAATGCCCAGTATGCGTGACGGGCGAAGGTCGCATCGTCCATGCAGGCCGATTGATCGAGGAACGCGTCAGTCATTTGCTCGACCGTCATCCGGCCGGCAGTGAGCTCGGGATCGAATCCGAGCCGGGCGATGAGCCGGCGCAGTGCGCGCGGATCCGCGCCCGCGAATGTGTAACGCGACGGCTGACTCTCGATTCGCGCATCGAATTCCTGCAAGCGGATCGGATGGAGCGGCAGCGGAGCCGGAGGCGCGGCGTGCGGCGAAGCGATGGAAATACTCTCGAACATCGCGCTCAACGCGCGCGTGTCGTTCGAGCGCGGATCGATCCTCGACGGTGTGAGGGTCTGGTCGAAGTGCATGGTCAGCGTGTGGCGGAATCCGGTCCACACGCTCTCTGGAGCGGCGACCTCGTAGTTGTTCCAGCCTTGCTTCATCGCGAGCCCGCCGAGGTCGTGGCCGTCGAGCGAGAGTCGGACGCGTTGCTCGTGGCCCGCCGGCATGGCGAGGAATCGGATCGTGCGATCGGCTGCTCCGCGGATGGGCAGAAGGACCGTCGACTCGTGATTCACAGCCCAGCGCCGATATCCACCCGGAGCTCCCTCGATCCCCGCCCAGCCGCTGATGGCAAACACGGCATCGTCCGGCCCAAACAGAATCGAACAGCCGCCGTCGGATTGTTCGCTGAGCGTGCGCAGCTCCGAGGCGAGAGCGCGGTTCTGCAGGAAGTGCGCGAGCGATGGCGCGTAGTGCACCCGGAAATCCTCACGCCGGTTCGCCAGGAGGAGGGGAAAGCCGCAGCTCCACGCCGAGACGGACGAATCGGGCTCGTAGCCCGCGCGGACGATCCACAGCGGCGTGTGCGTCCGGTACCAGTGACCGGCGATGGCCATCGATTCGGCGGCGTTCGCGATCTCAACACGCGGCGGGAACTGCCGCAGATAAAACTCCAGACAAATGGTCGTCCAGCCGTTCTCGGTCAGCACCGCGTCGCCCGGCGCGGCGTGATGCCAGATGGTGGACGCGGCGCTGCGCCAGTCGAATTTGCGATACGACTCCTCGCGCGCGGCCGGCAGCATTTCACCGCCCAACGCCAGCAATGCCGCGGCCGCGATCGCGACGGCGACCGTCTCGCGTTTCGCCCACGACGCGATGGCCGCCAGTCCCGTCGCGGCGAGCAGAAGGTACGCGGGCAGCGCACAGCAGATGTAGCGGACGTTGTAAAAGTGGCGCAGATATGCCAGTGCGCTCAGGCCGACGGCCACCGGCCCGATGGCGAACGCGGTCACGATCGCGCCGTTGACCCGGTCCCGCCGCAGGAGATGAATCGCGCCGGCGATGGCGAGCAGCAGCATCGCATACGCGGCGCGCGGCGTGTCGAACGGCGGCAGCACCTGCGATGCGAATGACTGCGCGAGCTCGTTGAAGAATCGCGCGTTCAACGGCGGAAAAGCGCCCGATGTGTTCGGCCTCTCGCGATAGAGCCATGTGACCACACCGCTCGTGGCGATGCAGGATGCGACGGCGATCGCGTAACGCGCGCGCAGCGGACGATCGCGCGTGAGCACGGCGGCCGCGCCGGCGCCGATTCCCGCGGCAACGATCAGCGGACCCGAGACTCCGGTCGTGTACGCCGCCGCGATCATCGCTACGCCGAACAGCACGATGTTTCGCCGCAACAGCGCGATCAACGCCAGTGTCGCAAGCAGCATCAGCAATCCGTACGGACGGGCCTCGCGGCTGTAGTAGACGTGCAGGGGTGAGATCGCGAGAAGGAGCGCGGCGGCCGTCGCCGTCGTCGTCGTGGCGCGAGTCTCGCGCGCGGCGAGCCACAACATCGGAATCGTCAGTACGCCGAAAACTGCCGGAGCGATGCGTGCCGCGAGCTCCGGGCTGGAGAAGATCCGGCCGCACAGTTGGGTGGCGAAGAAGAGCGGACCATGCTCTCGTCCGAAGCCGGTGATCCAGCTCCACCACCGCGCATGCATGATCTTCGTGGCCGCGTCGAAGTCGATGATCTCGTCGAGCCAGAAACTGGTGCGGTCCAGATGCGGGAGACGCAGCAGCGCCGCCGCGATCGTCGCTCCGGCTGCGAGCAAAACGCTAAGTCGGACGCGCATAGTGAGTCGGATCGGTCACGCCCGCCTCTTCGAATCCGCGTCTGCGCAGGATGCACGAATCGCAGTGGCCGCAGGCGAGTCCGTCCACGCCCGGGTCGTAGCACGAATGGGTCATCGAATAGTCGACGCCGAGCTCGATGCCTTTGCGGATGATGTCCGCTTTCGAAAGCTGCACCAGCGGCGCGACGATGCGCGGCTCGCCCTGTTCGATGCCGCTGCGCGTTCCGCGGAGAATGACCTGCTGAAATGCGTCGAGAAACTCCGGACGGCAGTCCGGATATCCGCTGTAGTCGACCGCATTCACACCCAGCCAGATCTCCTGCGCCCCGCGCGCCTCGGCGAATCCGAGCGCGAGCGCCAGGAAGATCGTGTTGCGCGCCGGGACGTACGTGATCGGGATGCCCGGCGCGCCGACGGAGTCCTTCGGGACATCGATGTCCGCAGTCAGCGCGCTCGCACCGAAGATGCGCAGGTCGAGCGTCTCGATGATGTGCTCCGCAACGTTCATCGTCTGCGCCACGCGTTTCGCTGCGCTCATCTCGATCTCGTGCCGCTGTCCATAGATGATTGACAGCGCGTGGCACTCGCGCCCTTCGCTGCGGGCGAGCGCCAGGACGGTCGCGGAATCGAGTCCGCCGCTGAGGAGGATGACGGCTTTCACGCGCGCGGTATGCTACCGCGACCATGAGCGACTACAGCGTTTACGAGCTCCTCAACCGCAAGCGGCGCGGTGCGCCCCTCGAGCCGCGCGAGATCGAGTTCTTCATCGACGGCTACACGCGCGGAACGATTCCCGATTACCAGATGTCGGCGCTGCTGATGGCGATCGCGATCAACGGCATGACCGGTGCCGAGATGGCGACGCTGACGCAGGCGATGCTCCGCTCCGGCGAGCAGTGGCACCTGCGCGATTCGTACGATTTCATCGCCGACAAGCACTCCACCGGCGGCGTCGGCGACAAGGTCTCGCTCGTGCTCTCGCCGTGGGTCGCCGCATGCGGCATCAAGATCGGCATGCTCTCCGGCCGCGGCCTCGGTCACACCGGCGGCACGCTCGACAAGCTCGAAGCGATCCCGCGCTTCAACGCGCGGCTGTCACGCGAGGAGTTCGAGCGCTGCGTGAACGACGTGCTCTGCGTGATTTCGACATCGACGGAAGGCATTGCGCCGGCGGACAAGAAGATCTATGCGCTGCGCGATGTGACGGGGACGGTCGAATCGCTGCCGCTGATCACGGCGTCGATCATGTCGAAGAAGCTCGCGATGGGTGCATCCGCGCTGATCCTCGATGTGAAGACCGGCAGCGGTGCGTTCATGCGCAAGTACCAGGATTCGAAGGCGCTCGCGCAGTCGTTGATCGCGGCGGCGGAAGGGTCCGGCACGAAGGTCGAGGCGCTGATCACCGACATGGACCGCCCGCTCGGTGTCGCCGCCGGCAACGCGAACGAGATCATCGAGACGATCGAAGTGCTGAAGGGCAAAGGTCCCGCGGATGTGGAAGAGGTGACGCGCGCGCAAGCCGAGCGCATTCTCGTGATGTCCGGCCGCTTCGACGAATCTTCCGCGCGCGCCGCTTTGGAAGACGCGCTCCGCTCCGGCCGCGCACTCGATCAGGCGCGCAAGTGGATCACCGCGCAGGGCGGAGATGCATCCGTCGTCGATGACTACTCGTTGTTGCCCACCCCGCGCACGACGATTGAGGTGAAAGCCCCGCAATCCGGCGTTATTTTCGCCATCGATACCTACCAGGCCGGCATGTTCACCGTCGACCTCGGCGCCGGCCGCAAAAAAGCCGACGACGAAATCGACTACGCCGCCGGCGTGATGTTTGATCGGAATGTGGGCGATGAAGTGCGCGCCGGCGATGTGATCGCACGCATCCAGCTCGGCAAAAAGGAGCGCGACGCGGAGGAGCTTCGAACGAAGTTCCTGTCGTTCGTCGAGATCGGCGAAGCGCCGACGGCGCGCCCGATGGTGCACGAGCATTTGCGGTGAGAGGAGCGCGGACGTCTCGTCCGCAGCGAGCGGGCGTCTCGCCCGATCGCTATTTGTCGCCGGGCGAGACGCCCGACGACTGCGGGCGAGGACGCCCGCGCTCCGAACGTTGACCCCTCATCCTTCATCCCTCATGCGAAGCATAGTCATCGTTTGCGATTCCCTCGGCGTCGGCGAGCTTCCGACGCGAAAGACTTTGGCGACGAGGCTCCAACACCCTCGGCCTCCTGAACGCGATTCAGACGAGCTTCGAACGAAGTTCCTGTCGTTCGTCGAGATCGGTGAAGCGCCGACGGCGCGCCCGATGGTGCACGAGCACTTGCGGTGAGAGGAGCGCGGACGTCTCGTCCGCAGCGAGCGGGCGTCTCGCCCGATCGCTATTTGTCGCCGGGCGAGACGCCCGACGACTGCGGGCGAGGACGCCCGCGCTCCGAACGTTGACGCCTCATCCCTCATCCTTCATCCTTCATCCCTCATGCGAAGCATAGTCATCGTTTGCGATTCCCTCGG
Organism: Thermoanaerobaculia bacterium; assembly: GCA_035255945.1. Lineage (GTDB taxonomy): Bacteria > Acidobacteriota > Thermoanaerobaculia > Gp7-AA8 > Gp7-AA8 > JAJPHC01. Next base: position 2,180 of record DATEZA010000280.1, on the reverse strand, counting down.
CGTCGGCGAGCTTCCCGACGCGAAAGACTTTGGTGACGAGGGCTCCAACACCCTCGGCCACGTGTTGCGCGCGGAGAATCCGAACCTGCCCACTCTCGCCAGGCTCGGGCTCCTCCACACCCTCCCCACCCCGGCCACCCGGGAGGCGCCGCGGTCGGCGTTCGGGCGGATGGCGGAGATGAGCGCCGGCAAGGACACCACGACGGGGCACTGGGAAATGATGGGGCTCGTGGTCACGGATCCGTTCCGCACGTATCCGAACGGGTTTCCGGAAGAAGTCATCCGCGAGTACGAGAAGCGCATCGGGCGGAAGACGCTCGGCAACAAGCCGGCGAGCGGCACGGTGATCCTCGACGAGCTAGGCGAAGAGCACATGCGCACCGGCGCGCCGATCGTCTACACCTCGGCGGACTCGGTCTTCCAGGTCGCTGCGCACGAGGACGTGATCCCGATCGAAGAGCTGTGGCGGATTTGCGCCGTCGCGCGTGAGCTCATGCGCGGCGAGCACAACATCGGACGCATCATTGCGCGCCCGTTCGTCGGACCGGGCAAAGGCGCGTTCAAACGCACCGCAAATCGCAAGGACTTCTCCGTCAGGCCGACCGGCGAGACCGTCGTCGAGCGCGCGTCGAAGAACGGCAGGCGCGTCGTCGGACTCGGTAAGATCGCCGATATCTTCGATCGCGTCGGCATCGACGAAGAGATCCGCACCGAATCGAACTCCGACGGCATGCGCAAGACGATCGATCTCATTCGCGAGTCGAACGCCGGCTTCATCTTCACCAACCTCGTCGACTTCGATTCGAAGTACGGCCATCGCAACGACGCGCACGGCTACGCAAAAGCGCTGGAGACGTTCGATCAGGAGCTCGCCGGACTGCTGCAGGTAATGCGGCCCGACGATCTGCTCTTCATCACCGCCGATCACGGCTGCGATCCGACCGACGTCTCGACCGACCACACGCGCGAGTACGTCCCGATGCTCGTCGCCGGTCCGGCGATCACCGAACAGAAGCCGCTCGGCACTCGCAGCACATTCGCCGATCTCGGCGCCACGATCTGCGACTACCTCGGGCTGCGTCACGACGACATGCCGGGCAAGAGCGCTCTGGGTGAGCTGGGGGTGAAGAAATGAGATGGGTTGTCGTTGCGCTGATTGCGACGGGGGCTTTCGGGCAGCAGGTCCCGGTCCCGGTCGCGCGCATTGCAGACGACGCGAAGGTCATCGATCGCGTCGCCGAGGCGAGCAAGGGCGATCTGCCGAAAGACCTGCTGCGGCGCATCATCAATGAAGACATCGAGCTGCTTCGCGGTCATCGCGCGGACGGCACGTACGCGTACGCGAGCTACGAGCGGATGGAAGCGACGCGCGCTTCGGAGTCGTATTCGATCGAGCCGTCGAGCGACGAACGGCTGACGAAGGTCGACATCCGCGGCGAGTTCGCGTACCGGTTGACGATCGGACTGCCGAACCGGCGCATGGTCGTCACGAAAAATCGTCCGCTCTGGATCGAGAACGCCGAGATCGAGTACATCCCGCAGGGCTCATCGCAGACGAAGACGGTCAACTTCCCGATCAAGGCGACGATGGAGGCGGGTGAGACGCGCAACGTCGACATCCCCGACATCGGCCGTCAGGTCACCGCGCACGTCTACGTACGTGCTGCGAAAGACGGCGGTTACGGCAATATCGTGCTCACGCTGATCCAAGCGAAGGTCTTCGATAACGCCGACAGTCCGTACGCCGATGCGGTCAACTCGGCGAAAGCGATCGCGAAGGCGCTCGATCACAGCGATGTGCCGTCGATGCGGTCGATGGCTGCGCGGATGCAGGGCGATCTGCACGTGCCGGCAACTCCAACGACGGCAGGGACATCGATCGATGTGAGTGCCGTGCAACCGGACGTTTACGCGGAGCTGCAATCGATCGAGGACCTGCTGACCGGAAGCGATGCGGAACGTCGCGCAGGCCTCGACAAACTGCACCAGCTGCTGCGCAAACTGCGGAAATAGGAGTGCGGCGGCCATGCCGCCGCTCTCTGGAGTTTGGCTGTTTGGCTGGATAGGAAGTTCGTAGACGGCGTCAGTTGAAGGCGTGATGTAGAGCGTGATGGAGTGAGACGGCACGATTCGGCAACTTCATCGAGCGAGCGACATGCAGTGCGAAGTGGTCGAAATTC
>DATEZA010000279.1:0-46584 GCA_035255945.1 Thermoanaerobaculia bacterium | reverse complement strand
CACGTCGATTCGAAGCAGGCGCTGTTCGGTCTGGCGATGAAGAGCGGCATGCTGCTCGATCCGCCCGCCTGCATCCTCGAGCTGCCGCACGTCGATGCGAAAACCGATCCGCGCGTCGTGCTGCGCAACATCGCCGAAGGCTTCGTGCCGTTCATCCAGGAAGTGCTCGCGACGCGGATCGTCGTCTCCATGCACGCGTCGTCGCACGGCACGTCGCTCGTGCTGCCGTTCGATCCCGAGGCCGACAATCCGCCGCGGCGCGGATTGAAAATCGTCGCCGACTACTTCCGCCGCGCTGCCGAAGCAGGCGTGATGCGCATCCGCGATCCGCACGCCGCCGCGCTCCTTTTCATGGGCTCGCTGCAGGGCTACGTCCTCTCGCACTCCGTGCTGAAGATCACGCCCGCCGTGCCGCTTCATCAATACATCGATGCGCTGCTCGAGTTGTGGAGCGGCGGCGCATTACGCCCTGAGCTCGTCGAAGGGCCGGATGAGGGGGCCGCGTCATTGCGAAGCTCGACCCCTCACCCGCCTGCGGCACCCTCTCCCCGCAAGCGGGGCGAGGGACAACAAAAACCGGGAGGTCGCAGTGTCAAAGGGAATGTCCATCAGAATCGTGGTCGCGATCGTGGTGCTCGCGCTCGCGGCGACCGGTCTGCTGATCTGGCTCCGCGAGAGCCGAAAGCCGAAGCCGGTCGTCCTCAGCGGCTCGCTGGAAGCGCGAACCGTGCAGGTCGGGTCGCTCGTCGGCGGCCGCGTCGTCCGCGTTCTGACCGATGAAGGGCAGCACGTCGTCGCCGGCCAGCTGCTGGTCACGCTGGAGACCGAATCGATCGACCGCCAGATCGCGGAAGCACGTGCTGCGGTCGATGCGGCGAAGGCGCAGCTCGCGAAACTGATTGCCGGTCCGCGCACCGAGGAGATCGCGAAAGCGCAGGCAGTCGCGGCGAATGATGAGCGCGACCGCCATCGATTCGAAGTGCTCTGGCGTGACGGAATCGTCGCCAAGCAGGTGTACGACGACGCCGCGACGAAAGCGAAAACGTCCGCGGAAGACCTGCGCGTGCTGCAGAAAGGATCGCGCCCCGAGGATATTCAGGCCGCGCAGGCGGAGGCGGAGCAGGCGGAGCGGCGCGTGGCGACGCTGATGAAAAATCGCGCCGAGACCGACGTCCACTCGACCGTGAACGGGGTAGTGCAGTCGTTCGGATTGCGGCCCGGCGATCTGCTCGCGCCGAATCAGCCGGTCGCGGAGATTCTCGAATCCGATCAACTGTGGGTGCGCGTCTACGTGCCCGAGACGATGCTCGGACTCGTGCACGTCAATCAGCCGGTGCGCGTGCGCGTCGACACGTGGCCGAACGAATCGTTCCCCGGACACATCGCCACGATCGCCAGCCAGGGCGAGTACACGCCGCGCAACGTGCAGACGCGGGCGCAACGCGCGGAGCAGGTGTTCGGTGTGAAGGTGCTCGTCGATCCGAACCCGAAGCTCCATGCCGGCATGGCCGCCGACGTCGACCTCGGCGTGAAAGGCAGGCCCGAATGAGCGCCGAGATCGGGATCGACGTGAAGGACGTGTCGAAGTACTTCGGCGACTTCCGCGCGCTGGATCACGTCACGCTGCAGGTTCCGCGCGGCGAGATCTTCGGCCTCCTCGGCCCGAACGGCTCCGGCAAATCAACACTTATTCGAATTCTCTGCGGCCTGCTCGCACCGACTTCCGGACACGCCACCGTCGACGGCTTCGATGTCGAGCGCGAAGGCGAAGCGGTGCGCCAGCACATCGGCTACGTGTCGCAGGCGTTCTCGCTGTATCGAGATCTGACCGTCGATGAGAACCTCGATTTCTTCAGCTCGATCTATCGCTTGCGGGGCAACGAGCGGCGCGAGCGGAAGGAGTGGGCGATCGAGCTGACGCACATCGGTCCGTATCGCGACCGGCTCGCTGCCGCACTTTCCGGTGGATGGAAGCAGCGACTCGCACTCGCCGCCGCGCTGATGCATCAGCCGCGCGTGCTGTTCCTCGATGAGCCGACGGCGGGCATCGATCCGGTCGCACGCCGCGAGCTGTGGGATCTGCTGTTCGGACTGGCCGGCGAAGGAGTGACGATGTTCGTGACGACGCACTACATGGACGAAGCGGAGCGCTGCGGGACCGTCGCATATCTGTATTTGTCGCGGCTCATCGTCAGCGGACATCCGGAAGAGCTGAAGAAGCTCCAGGAAGTCACTCCGCAGGGCACGCGACGCGTATCTGCGGAAGCGCGGGAAAGCGTCGCGACGCTGATGGGGTCGGCGAAAAAGCTGCCGTACGTGCGCGCAGCGACGATCTTCGGCACGTCGCTGCATCTGCTCGTCGATGCGAACCAGACGAACGAGACGATCGCGCGCGATCTCTCCTCGACGGTCAACGACATCGCGCCTTCGCTCGAAGACGTGTTCGTGCAACTCACCGAAACGCGGGGCAGGGAAGTGGAGGCGTCGCGATGAATGGATTCGGCGCGGTATTCCGCAAAGAGCTGACGCAGATGACGCGCGACCGCGCCACGCTGATCTTCTCGATCCTCGTGCCGGTGTTCGAGCTCGTGCTGTTCGGCGTGATCGACATGAACGCGAAGAACATCCCGACCATCGTGTTCGATCAGAGCCGCACGCAGGAGAGTCGTCAACTGATTGACCGGTTCACCGCGACCACGCTGCTGCGCGTCACGCTGGCCGCGCATTCACGGGAGGAGCTGCAGCATGCGATCGTCGCCGGACACGCGCAGGTGGCGGTGGAGATTCCGCCCGATTACGCGCGCAACATCGCGATGGGCCGGCAGGCGAACGTGCTGGTGATGATCGACGGCTCCGATTCGAGCGTCGCGTCGCAGGCGCTGTCCGCCGCGAACGGCGTCGTGCTCACGAACAACATCCGCCGCCTCCTCGGCGAGCGCGCCCAGCCGCCGGTCGAAGCGCATCCGGTGATGATGTTCAATCCCGACATGCGCAGCGCGAACCTGCTGATCCCCGGCCTGATCGCGATCCTGCTCACGTTCTCCGGAACCATTCTTTCGGCATTCGCGATCGTGAAGGAGCGCGAGCGCGGCACGCTCGAGCAGCTGATGGTCACGCCGGTCTCGCCGCTCGCCGTGGTTCTCGGCAAGATCCTGCCGTACCTCGGCACCGCCTACTTCACGCTGATCATCGTCCTGACGCTGATGCGCTTCGCGTTTCAGGTGCCGATCCACGGCAGTCTCGTGCTGCTGCTGCTGTTGTCGTCGGTCTACCTGCTCGCGCTGCTGTCGTTCGGATTGCTGATCTCGTCGCGCGCGAAGTCGCAGATGGAAGCGATGCAGCTCGCGATGGGCATCATGCTGCCTTCGGTGCTGCTCTCCGGCTACATCTTCCCGATCTCGTCGCTGCCGATTCCGCTGCGCGTGATCTCGTACATCCTGCCCGCGACGCACTTCATCCGCATCGCGCGAGGCATCGTCATCCGCGGCGCGACGTTCGGAGATCTGTGGGAGCCGGTGATTTCGCTGCTCGCGATCTCGACGGTGCTGATCGCCATCAGCACCCGTGCATTCAAGAAGACGGTCGTCTAACCGCCGAGCTCTTTCTTGCGCGCCATCAACTGCTCGCCCAGCTCACGCAGCTCGTCGCGCTCGAGCACCTTCCGCGCTTTCGGGAACATCGACTTCTCTTCCTCGTCCGCGTGATGCTCGATCAGCTCTTTGAATACTTTCACCCGTGCAGCGACCTCGTCGTCCGTCCCGTTCTCCACGTCCGGCATCACCAGATCGACGACGCGATGCTCTTCGACCGCTTCGAAGTACAGCTTCCGGTCGTCTTTCTTCGTGACCGCATCGCGATACGCCGGATAGAAGATCTCTTCTTCAATCTGCGAATGAATCTTCACTTCCTTGTCGATCTTCGCCAGCACCTGCGAGCGCCGCTGCCCCGACGATTTGCTCGCCCGCTCGAGCAGACCGCGAACGGTCTCATGATCCTGCTTGAGCAACGCGATTGCGTCTGTTGGTTTCTTTGCTTTTTTAGTTGCCATGAGCTCGTGTAGATCACGATGTGTGCCTGTTTTTACGGGAGTGATAGAGGGACTGAGTGATAGAGGTGTTGAGCTTGGAGATCATTTTGTTGATCCCTGCGCCGACTTGACGGCCGGGGCCCATCAACTCCTCACGATGCGCGGCCGTGACCAGCCCTGCTCTTACGGCGATCTCCAGTTGCGTGTCCAGTTCGTGTAGCGATCCTCGCGCAATGGAGAGGAAGTGCCGCTCCTCACGATCGGTGATACGCCCCTGTCCTTCGGCGATATTGGATGGAACTGAGATCGCTGCCCGCTGTAGTTGGTCTGACAACGATCGCCGCTGGTACGGAAACGCGTCCGTCAATTCGAGCACACGCGCCGCAATATCGACAGACGCGTGCCAGATGAACAAAGTCCGATATGAACGTTTCATGATGGGTTTCGCTGAAGAGAGAAAGCGAAAGCGAGACCCAGGTGGAGAAGCCAGAGAGATTTTACTCTACCCCTCTATCACTCACTCCCTCTATCACTCTCACAGCACATACCGGCTCAAATCCTCATCCTTCACCGTCTCCGCCAACACTCTCTGCACATACACGGCGTCGATTGTCACGGAAGAACCCCTCATCTCGCTCGCATCGAACGACAGCTCGTCGAGCAGGCGCTCGAGAATCGTGTGGAGGCGGCGGGCGCCGATGTTCTCCGTTTTTTCGTTCACGATGGCGGCGAAGCGGGCGATCTCGGCGATGGCGTCTTCGGAGAACTGGAGATTTACGCCCTCGGTGCCGATCAGCGCGGTGTACTGCATGGTCAGGGCGTTTTTCGGCTCGCGGAGGATGCGGCTGAAATCGTCTTCGGTCAGGGACTCGAGCTCGACGCGGATGGGGAAGCGGCCCTGCAGCTCGGGGATGAGGTCCGAGGGCTTGGAGACATGGAAGGCGCCGGCGGCGATGAAGAGGATGTGGTCGGTCTTCACCATGCCGTACTTCGTGTTCACGGTCGTGCCTTCGACGATCGGCAGCAGGTCGCGCTGCACGCCTTCGCGGGAGATGTCGGGACCGTGTGATGCGTTCTGGCGTCCCGCGATCTTGTCGACTTCATCGAGAAACACGATGCCGCTCTGTTCGACGCGCTCGATCGCTTCGCGCGCGACGTTCTGCTGATCGACGAGCTTCTCCGCCTCTTCCGCGATGATCACTTCGCGCGCATCGCCGACGCGCATCTTCTTCCGCTTCGAGCGGCCGCCGAAGAGGCCCGGCATCATCTCTTTCATGTTGATGCCCATCTCTTCGACACCCTGCGGCGTGAAGATCTCGAGCGAGGGGAAGCCCTGCTCCTTCACGTCGACTTCGATCTCGCGCTCGTCGAGCTTTCCCTCGTCGAGCCAGCGTCCGAGCTTTTCGCGCGTCTCGGTCGGCGCCTCTTCGCCCGGTGGGGCCGGCGCGACGAACGCCGGACGTGCGGCGGGCTTGCGCGAATCGGGGAGAAGGATGTCGAGAATCCGTTCGCGCGCATTGCGCACCGCGGTCTCGCGCACCGTCCGATTCTTCTCGTCGCGCACGAGCTTCACGCCGATCTCGGTGAGGTCGCGGATGATCGACTCGACGTCGCGTCCGACGTAGCCGACTTCGGTGAACTTCGACGCTTCGATCTTCATGAACGGCGAGCGGGTGAGCCGCGCGAGGCGGCGCGCGATCTCCGTTTTTCCGACGCCGGTCGGTCCGATCATGATGATGTTTTTCGGTGCGATCTCGTCGCGCAGCTCGGGCGGAAGCTGTTGACGGCGCCAGCGATTGCGCAGCGCGATCGCCACCGCGCGTTTCGCCGCGCGCTGGCCGACGATGTACTTGTCGAGCTCGCGCACGATCTCGTTCGGGGTGAGGCGCTCGGGAGCGTTCGGATCGATGTCGCCGGGAAGTTGGATGACCATTACAAAGTCTCGACCGTGATGTTGTCGTTCGTGTAGATGCAGATCGCGGCGGCGATGTGCATCGCTTCGCGCGCGACTTCCGCCGCCGGCATGGAGGTGTGCTGAACCAGTGCCCGCGCGGCGGCGAGCGCGTACGGGCCGCCGGAGCCGATGGCCAGGATGCCGTCGTCGGGCTGGATCAGATCGCCGGTGCCGGAGATGAGATAGGCGCGCTCGTTGTTCGCGACGACGAGCATCGCCTGCAGCTGGCGCAGGTACTTGTCGAGCCGCCAGTCCTTCGCCAGCTCGACGACCGCGCGCTCCATGTTGCCGCGGTATTCCTCGAGCTTCGCTTCGAAGCGCGAGAAGAGCGCGAACGCGTCGGCGGCGGAGCCGGCGAAGCCCGCGAGGATCTTGTCGTGGTAGAGCCGCCGCACTTTCGCCGCGCCGTGCTTCATCACGGTGGTGCCGACCGTGACCTGCCCGTCGCCGGCCATCGCCACCTGCCCGTCGCGGCGGACGCAGATGACGGTCGTGGCGTGAATGATCGGTTGGTCCATCGAGAGGATCGTATCAGACGAGATCGGGCTGTCATCCTGAGCCGCAAAGACGGCGAAGGACCCGTATGTCGCGCTCGATGAACGGGTCCTTCGGCGTCTGCGCGCCTCAGGATGACGTGAAGGGTGGCGGCGGCGCGACCAGTTCGCCCAGTTGCGGATGCGACAACTTCCAGGCGTGCAGCATGAGGCGCGGCGCGCTGAGTCCGCCATAACGGCGATCGCCGACGACCGGATGTCCGATGCCGCTGAGGTGGATGCGGATCTGATGCGTTCGTCCGGTCTTGATCTCGACTTCGACAGCGGGCGGCATGACACGAAGTGGACGCACGATCGTGATCGCTTCCTTGCCGTCGATCGGCGCGTCGATGGTCAACTCATTGACGATCGGCGGATCGACGCGTGCAAGGTAGATCTTGCGGATTTCACCCGATGCGGAGAGGCGGGACAGCGACGCAGCCGCCGCCCGCGTCCGCGCGAAAATCACCACGCCGCTCGTCGGCGTATCGATGCGATGCACGAGGTAGATCTCGCGGTATTGCAATCGCAGCAGCTCTTCGAGCGAGCGCGAGGCGCGATCGCGCGTTGGTTGTGTCGGCATGCCGGCGGGCTTGTTCACCGCGACCCAATCGGGAGTCTCGCGAATGATGTCGAGCTCCGGCGAGGATTCAACGACCGCGATTCGATCGTCGTCCGAGACCTCGCGCGACGAAACGGCGACGAGCCGCTCGTTCACCAGCACGTGTTTCGATGCGATCAGCTCGCGTGCCTTGCGGCGGGAGTATTGAGGGAAGCGGGCGGCGATGGCCTGATCAAGACGCATCGCCGCCCGCCTGAGGAAGCACTACTTGCGGACGACCCGCTCCGGCTTCGAGGGAACCGCAGCGGCGTCTCCGCCTTCGATCACCGTCAGCTCCGGACCGCCCATACCGAGGGCCCTGCGGACTCTGCCCTCGATCTCGGCGAAGAGGTCGGTGTTCTCTTTGATGAAGAGCTTTGCGTTTTCGCGGCCCTGGCCGAGGCGCAGGTCGCCGTACGAGAACCAGGAGCCCGACTTTTCGATGATCTTGTTCTCGATCCCGATGTCGATCAGCTCGCCGGTCTTGGAGATGCCTTCGCCGTAGCCTACGTCGAACTCCGCCTGGCGGAACGGCGCGGCGCATTTGTTCTTGACCACTTTCACCTTCACCCGCGAACCGACCACTTCTTCGCCTTCCTTGATCTGGTTCGTGCGGCGGATGTCGAGGCGGACGGACGAATAGAACTTGAGCGCGCGGCCGCCGGTGGTGGTCTCGGGGTTGCCGAACATCACACCAATTTTTTCACGGATCTGGTTGATGAAAACCATGCACGTTTTTGATTTCGAAACGATGCCTGTTAATTTGCGCAGCGCCTGCGACATTAAACGTGCGTGCAATCCGACATGCGAATCGCCCATCTCGCCTTCGAGCTCCGCGCGCGGCACCAGCGCCGCGACCGAGTCGATGACGATCAGGTCGATCGAGTTGCTGCGCACCAGCACCTCGGCGATCTCCAGCGCCTGCTCGCCCGAGTCGGGCTGCGAGACGAGGAGGTTGTCGATGTCGACGCCGAGCTTCTTCGCGTACTCGGCATCGAGCGCGTGCTCGGCGTCGATGAACGCCGCCAGTCCGCCCACTTTCTGCGCTTCGGCGATGATATGCAGCGAGAGTGTGGTCTTACCCGACGATTCCGGTCCGAAGATCTCGACGATGCGGCCGCGCGGGACGCCGCCGACGCCGAGTGCGGCATCGACACCGATCGAGCCGGTGGAGATCGAGCTGATCGCGCTGAACTCCTTCGAGCCGAGGCGCATGATCGAGCCCTTGCCGAACTGGCGCTCGATCTGGGTCAGCGCAGTTTCGGCGGCTTTCAGTTTTTCTGATGGAATGATGGCCATTCTGCCTGCTCCTTAAGATTGGTTTTCAGGATGGTAGTCGCCGAGGAGAGGCGCGGATGAGGGTCGGCCTGAACGGACATTCGAGTGGTGAGGCGAGTGTAGAGGGAGCTATCGGGGAGGTCAAGAAATGCGGTATTTCATGAGGAAACGTGCAATCGAGCTCCACAAATCGTAGAAAAGTCGCCGCGCTCCTGTTCGGCTCCGGGCTCTGCGCGCTCGTCTATCAGACCGTCTGGATGCGCCAGTTCCGGCTGATTTTCGGCGCGTCGACGCCGGCAACGGCCGCCGTGCTGGCGATGTTCATGGGCGGCCTCGGCCTCGGCAGTGCGCTACTCGGCAAACGCGCCGACCGCCATCCGAACCCGCTCCGCTTCTACGGCGATCTGGAATTGCTGATCGCCATCTCGGCGGCACTGTCGCAGGCGCTGCTCTGGATCGCGGCGAAGATCTACGTCGCGATCGGCGGCGGTGTCGCGCTGCGGCCGGTCCTCGCTGCGCTCGTGCTGGCGATCCCGACGGTGCTGATGGGCGGCACGCTGCCGGCGGCCGCGCGTGCAGTCGAGACGGCGGACGATGCCGGGCGTCGCCGGCTCGCGCTGCTGTACGGCATCAACACGCTCGGCGCGGTGACCGGCGCGCTGGCGTCAACGTTCTTCATGCTCGAGACGTTCGGCAATCGCCAGACGCTCTTCATCGCGGTGCTGATCAACCTGCTGGTGGCGATGACTGCCCGCGCGATCAGCGCAGGCGCGATGCAAGCGGAGACACCGCAAACGACGGAAGAAGCCACGCCGCAACTCTCCGCGAAATTCGTTTTCGCCGCCGCCGCGATCTCCGGCTTCGCGTTTCTGCTGATGGAGCTCGTCTGGTACCGCATGCTCGGTCCGATCCTCGGCGGCTCGACGTTCACCTTCGGTCTGATCCTCGCGGTCGCACTGCTCGGCATCGCGATCGGCGGCACCGCGTACGGGCTGTGGAGCAGCGGCACCGCGACCGCGGGCGCATTCGCGCTCACCTGCACGCTCGAAGCGGCGCTGCTGATGCTGCCGTACGCGCTCGGCGACCGGCTCGCGCTGCTCGCGAATTACCTCCGCGTGATCGGCCACGCCGGCTTCGGCGGCTTCGTGTTCGGCTGGTCGATCATCACCGCGATCGTCGTGCTGCCGCCGGCGATCGTCGCAGGGGTGCAGTTCCCGCTGCTGATCGCGCTGCTCGGCCGTGGCCGCGACGACATCGGCGCGCACGTCGGCCGCGCGTATGCGTGGAACACGCTCGGTGCAATCGCCGGCTCGCTCGCGGGCGGCTTCGGATTTCTCCCGCTCTTCACCGCGAAAGGCTGCTGGATCATCGCCTCGATGCTGCTCGTCGTCACCGGCATCGCCGCCGCGCGACGGGTGATGCCGCTGGTGTTCGCGATCCTGGCCGTCGCCGCCGCATTCGCCCTGGGACCGACAGCGGTCTGGCGGCACACCGGCATCGGCGCCGGCCGCGCCGGCGTGCCGAGCGATCTGAACGACATCCGGCGCTGGCAGAACGCGAATCGGAAAGAGCTGGTCTGGGAAGCGGACGGACGCGAGAGCGCGATCGGTCTGATCGACGACGACGATTTCGCGTTCTACGTCAATGGCAAGTCGGACGGCGCGGCGCGCGGCGATGCGGAAACGCAGGTGATGGCGGGACTGACCGGCGCGATGCTGCATCCCGATCCGCACAGCGCGCTGGTCGTCGGCCTCGGCACGGGCAGCACGGCGGGATGGCTCGGCGCGGTGCCGTCGATCGAGCGAGTCGATGTGGTCGAGCTCGAGCCGGTGGTGCTGCGCGTGGCGAAGGACTGCACGGCGGTCAATCACGACGTGCTGCACAACCCGAAGGTGCACATCCGCATCGGCGATGCGCGTGAAGTACTGCTGACGACTCGCAATCATTACGACATCGTCTTCAGCGAGCCGTCGAATCCGTATCGCGCCGGCATCGCCAGTCTTTTCACGCGCGAGTTCTACGAAGCGGTGCGCGCGCGGCTGAATCGCGGCGGGATGTTTCTGCAGTGGGTGCAGTCGTACGACATCGATGCGGAGACGGTGCGGACGATCTACGCGACGATGGGTGCCGCCTTCCCGCAGGTGATGACGTGGCGCACCGGCGAAGGCGATCTGCTGCTGATCGCGTCGACCGAGCCGGTGACGATCGACATCGCGAAGCTGCAGCAGCGCGTGACATCGGAGCCGTATCGCTCCGCGCTTCATGGCGCGTGGCGCGTGGAATCGGTCGATGGATTTCTCGCGCACTTCCTGGCGAGCGACCGGCTCACGCGGGTCTGCGCGCGCGACGCAAGCATGAACACTGATGACCGCACGGCGATCGAGTTCGGGTTCGCGCGCGCGGTCGGCGACACGAGCCGCTTCCACATGAACCAGATTCTCTTCCTGGCGAGCGTGATCCACGCCGATCGTCCGGAGCGCGTCGCCGGACCGTTCGACTGGCAGCGCGCGCTGCTGCATCGATCGATGGAGAACGATCTGACGGTGCCGGCCGGCGTGCCGGAGCGGATGGGACATCACGACGCGGCGGCGGCGTGGTCGAACAGCAACTTCAGCGGCGTGCTGCTGGCGTGGACGGAGCACGGGAAGTGGCAGCCGCTGAACAGTTCGGAGCTCGCGATGCTGGCGGAAGCGATGATCATCGGCGCGGCGAAGGACGATCCGGTGCCGCTGCTCGCGTCGTTGCGGCAATGGGAGCCGATCGAAGCGGACACGATCGAAGCGCGGCTGATGGTCCGCCGCGGCAACACGAAAGCGGCGGCGGAGCTGCTGCTCCGCGCGTTCGTCGCGTATCGCACGAATCCGTGGCCGCAGCCGCTGATCATGGCGCGGGCGATCGATTTCGCGGCGGTGGTCGGGACGCTGGACAAATCGACGGCGCCCGTGCTCTACGACGCGCTCGCGCAGCGCTTCGCCGCCGGCCAGAACGAGACCACGCGCCTCGCCGCGCGCGTCTCCCTCGGACGCCGCATCGACGGCTGCGGTCCGCACGCCATCGCGGCGCTGCGCGCGCTGGAGCCATGGGTGCCGTGGGATCGTCCGACGCTCGAGCTGCGCGCCGATTGCTACGCGAAGGCAGGTCTGCGCGAGCTCGCGTCGCGCGCGCAGGAGGAGCTCGGCGACTTCATCGCGAATCAGCCGCAGCCGTTGGCAAGATGACGCAATTGTGTCATTCCGAGCCGCGAAGACGGTCGAGGAATCCCCTGCCGAAGCACGCGAATCGCTCCGTCGGGAGGGGATCCCTCGACTTCGCTCGGGATGACACTAGTCGCCGATCGCCGCGCGGATCGTCTTCAAGTCCGCGACAAACCGCGCCATCTCTGCATGCCGCGCGTCGTCCGTCGGGGCGCGCAGGATCGACGACGGGTGCACGGTCGCGGTGACGTACTCCGCGAGGTCCGACTTCACGAACTGCGCGCGCTGAATCGACACGCGGAACTTCGGTCCGATGACGGCCTGCGCGGCGGTGGCTCCGAGGCAGACGATTGCGCGCGGGTTGATCACGCGGATCTCGGCGTCGAGCCACGGACGGCACGCCTGGATCTCTTCCGCATTCGGCTTCTTGTGAATGCGGCGCTTCCCGCGCGGCTCCCATTTGAAGTGCTTGACGACGTTCGTGACGTAGACCTTCGTCCGATCGATTCCCGCTTCCGCGAGCGCCTTGTCGAGCAGCCCGCCCGCGGGCCCGACGAACGGCTGTCCGGAGAGATCTTCCTTGTCTCCCGGCTGCTCGCCGATGAACATCACGGTCGAGGTTTGCTTACCTTCACCGAAGACAGTCTGGGTGCCGGTCTTCCAGAGGTCGCAGCGTTTGCAATCGGCGGCCTCCTCGCGAAGTTGGGGGATGCTCGTCCTCACGAAGGAGAGGAGAGTGCAACAGACGATCCCACCCACGTGAACTGTTTGTTGAAATCGACGCCGAGCATTTTTCCGCGCGAGAGGCGTACGAGATTCTGCGAAAGGATCGGCTTCGCCTCGTCGTCCGGACGCAGGAACATCATGCGGATCTCGACTTTCACCCCGCCGTCCGGCGCCTTGAGCGCGGGCTCGTACTCGATCTTTTCCTGGATGCACCACGCGTGGCGCTCGGCCTCGGGAATCGCGTCGAGATCGGCGCGCGTCGGCTCGACGTTCACGCCGCCGCCGGCGAACGAGAAGAGCGGCTTGAGCACGTAGCGCGATTCGAAATCGTCCGGCACGCGATCGAGGTCCGAGACGAATGTCGCGCGCGGCACCGACGGATGATCGAGGAACGGCAGCGAGTACTTCGACCAGACCCAGTACCAGTTCGGATGCGGCGCCCACTCCACATCGAGCTCGTCGCGGTAATCGAACGGCAGCGTCAATCCTTTTTTCAGCAGTTCATCGAACACGACGCGGTTGTAGATCCGGCGAACCGGCGTTCCATCGGCACGGAAAAGCCGATTGCCGCGCTTCACGAGATGCAGCGGATCGACGGCATCGACGTCGAAGAGGTTTTTCGTCGCGGCGAAGTCGGGATACGTCTTCTGCCGCGGCGGATCGATGTCCATCAGGATCACTTCTTTTGGATCGTGATCGCCGGCGATCGTCCGCCGCGCGAGATCGAGGAACGAGTCGCGGTCGTAGCCGCTGAACCAGCACGACCAGTCGCGATCGAGTCCTTCGAGCTGCTTGAGCGTGTCGACCCAGACATCGCGCTGCACGATCTGAAACGACGTGAGCGACGGAAATCCCTGCAGCTCGATCAGCTTCGGCACGAGCGTGCCGTTCTCGTTCACGACCGCGAAGTCGACCTGCGAGAAGCTCGGCAGCGCGTCCATGCCGGGGGTGTTCCAACGCTCCGGAATCGCCGCCTTCATCCGCTCGATGCGCTGCGGATCGGAGAGCTGCTCGACGATCGCAGTCGCCGCTTCGCACGCGCGCTGTTTGAAGTCGTCGGTGAGGAAGAGCGGCGTTTCGGCAAGCCGGAATTCGAATTCGACATCGAGCCGCGCTTCGAGCTCCTGCTGGTACCACTGATAGCGCGCTTCGTCGATCTGCTCGTTGAACAGTGCGCGATATTCGGGATGCATGCCCCGAGTGTAGGACAACCTCTCAGGTTGTCGTTGGGCAACCGAGTGTAGGACAACCTCTCAGGTTGTCGGTGGGCAACCTCTGCGCTTGTCTTTGGGCAACCTGAGAGGTTGCCCTACACCATTCGGCAACCTGAGAGGTTGCCCTACACCCGGAAGTTGGAGGCGTGCATGTGCGCGATCAGCCAGCGTCCGCCGGTGCGTTTGAGCACGACGTGCGGCGCGCGGTCGAGCCGCCCGGGACCTGGAACGTGACGAGCGCGAGATCGCCGCTGGTCTGCACGGTCATGTCGTGCGGGACGATGTTGGTCGTCTTTCCGTTCTGCCCGGCGATGTAGCGCTGGAAAACGGCGTCGATTGCGGCGCGTCCTTCCGCGCGCTGCGCTTGCGCGACGGGAAAGAATGCGGTGGCGTCTTCGGCGAATGCGGCGGAGATGCGCGGCGCGTCGAGTTTGTTGAGCGCGTCCATGAAGTTCGCCATCGCGGCGCGCACGCCCGCTTCATCGTTTGTTCGTACCGTGGCGCAGGCGAACAAAAGGAGCGCGGCCATCATGGCCGCAGGCGCGCTCCTCATCGCGCCACCAGCTGCGCGAGGTGGTGACGGAGCACGCCGAGGAGCGTGTATTCCGAGGTCAGGCGGCTGCGGCGGATGTTGTCGCCGGTCATTTCATTCTCGAGTGTGTGCAGCCGTTCCTCGTACCACTTGCGCGACACTTCGCCGTGCCGCCACTTCTCCTCGACGACCTGCAGCACGTGGTCGCGATCGATGATCTCCGGATGGTGATTCACGCCGAGGATGCGCGGCATGTCGCCGCTGCGGGCGAACTCCGCCATCGTCATCGCGTCGCTGCCGTCGGCATCGAACGCGAGCGGCGTGACGTCGCTGCCGTCGAGCACGAGATCGAACAGGCGATTGTCGACGACGACGAAATGCCTGCCGTCATCGAGCTTGCGCGAGAACTCCGCGAACCACGGATGATCGCTCGCCGCCGGTGAGAGCGCGTTGATCGGCATGCCGTCGCTCTTCTTTTCGCGCAGCCGGGGATGTGCGACGCCCGACCAGCGGCAGATCAGTCCGAATGAATGGCAGACGCCGAGGAGCGCTGCGTCGGGATGCTTTTGAATGTCGTCGAAGAGACGGAAAAGCGGCGCTTCCCACTCATCCGTTTCCTTGATTCCCTGCGAGACTTCGCTGACTCCGTCGTTGCAACGCGGATCGAGATGTCCCGGTCCGCCGGTGCCGATGTACAGCCGGAAGCGTCCGTTCGGTGAGGGCGGAATCGCGAGTTGCCGCCGCACGTCGAACGAGATCACACGGACCTTCAGGCCGCGCGAAACGAGCTCATCGCGCATTCCTTCGGCGCATTCGAGCACCGCATGAACCAGCGCGTCGTGACCGAGGTTCGGCCACGCGTGATTCATGTCGAGGATGGCGACGTCGATTTTCGAAGCGTCTGCCGGAGAGAGCGGATCGCTGCTGAATTCGAAGAAGTCGTACGGCCGGTGGATGTCACGCAAGCGAGGTACCGAGCTCCGTTTCCGAGATGATGTAGTCAACGACATCGCGCAGATCGTTACGGTGCTCGTACGCTGCCAACTGGCGGTCGGCGCCGGTCCGATGCTTCACGATTTCGCGCGCGTAGTAGACCTCTTTGCGCGAGCCGAGCTCATCGACCACATCGTCGACGAACTCGAGCAGCTCATCGAGCAGCATCGCGAACGGCACTTCCTCGCGCTTGCCGAAATCGATCAGCTTTCCTTCCACTCCGAACCGCGCCGCGCGCGCTTTGTTCTCGTTGATCAGCGAGCGGCGGTAGAGGCGCCAGCCCATGTTCTGCTTGTAGATGTTGTACAGCTTCTTGGTGATGGCTTGGAACAGCGCGGCGAAGCAGATGGTCTCGTCGATGCGCATCGGTACGTCGCACACGCGGTACTCGAGCGTGGGGAAGAACGGATGCGGGCGGACGTCCCACCAGATCTTCTTCGGGTTGTCGATGCAGTTGGTCCGAACGAGAACGTCAACATATTGACTGTACTCGGCCCAGTCGCGGAAGTAGTCGGGGATGCCGGTGCGCGGGAAGCGCTCGAACACTTTGGCGCGGTAGCTCTTCCAGCCGGTGTTCTGTCCGCACCAGAACGGCGAGTTGACGGACAGCGCAAAGACGTGCGGCAGGAAGTAGCGTGCGCCGTTCATCAGCGCGATGCGCGTTTCGTCGTCTTCGACCGCGACGTGCACGTGCAGTCCGAAGATGAGGTTTGCACGCGCGAGCATCTGCAGCTCGTACACGATCTTGTCGTAGCGGTCGTTCGAGGTGATGGGGACGCTGGCCCAGTGCGAGATCGGATGCGAGCCGGCCGCCGCGATGCGCAGGCCACCTTCGCGCGTGAGCCGCACGATCTCGCCGCGCAGCCGCGTGACCTCGCGCCGCGCCTCGAAGATGTCGCGGCAGATCGGCGTCCCGACCTCGATCACCGCATCGTGCATCTCGCGCTTGATCTCTTCGCCGAGCCGCTTCTCGCCCTCGGTGAAGAGCTCCTGGATGTGGGACTTCAGCTCGCGCGTTTCCGGATCGACAACCTGAAACTCTTCCTCGATGCCGAGGGTGAATGAAGGTTGCGGCATGTAGAGAAGGATATCGCGAATACCCGACGTCATCCCGAGCGTCAGTCGAGGGACCTGGTGGGGTGGGCGGCACGCCACCGCCCACCCAGGTCCCTCGACTGACGCTCGGGATGACGGCTTACCGCGCCACGATCGGCTCGCTCACATCCTTCGTCGTGTTCATCACCGTCGGCCACGACCCGGTCAGCTCGAGCTTCTTCTCGCCGGTCACGAGCTCGATCAGCACGTCGGCCATGTTCGAGACCATCCACTCGAAGTTCGTTTCGCCGACCGATTTGCGATCGGCGTCGGGCGCGCAGTTCATGAAATCGATCGCGTACGGGATGCCGTCGCGCACTGCGAACTCGACGGTGTTCATGTCGTAGCCGAGCGCTTCGCAGAGGGCGAGCGCGTCGCGATGGATGCGCTCCTCGAGCTCGGGCGGCGTCTGGTAATTCGCGACGTAGCGCAGGTGATGCGGCTGCTTCGGGTCGTACATCATGATCCGCACGCGCTTGCGGCCGAGGACGTAGCAGCGGTAGTACGAGTCGAACTCGATCGCTTCCTGCGCCATCATCGTCAGGTCGCGCGTCTGGTCGTATGCGGCGAAGAACTCCTGCGGATCGTGCACCTTGTACACGTCCTTCCATCCGCCGCCGTACGCCGGCTTCATGAAGATCGGCCAGCCGAGGTAGTTCCACACCTGCTCCCAGTCGACGAAGCGCATGTTGCGGAACGATTTAGCTTCGGTGTTGGGCGGGTACTCCTTGTGCGGCAGAAGAACGGTGCGCGGCACCGCGACGTTCGCCGCTTTCGCCACGAGGTTGTCGAAGAACTTGTCGTCGGCCGACCACCAGATCGGGTTATTGACGATGCGCACACCCGAGGCCGCCGCGCATTTCAGATACGTGCGATAGAACGGGACTTCGTGACTGATGCGGTCGAGGATGAGGTCGTACGGAAAGACGCCGTCATCCTTCAGAAAGGAGACTTCGACCGGTGACGCCTCGACCTGCTCGCCGCCTTTGGCGTTGATCGCGTCGATGAGGGCCCAGGGGAAGGTGTCTTCCATGCCGAAGAGCAGGCCGATTTTTTTCTTGCGCATTGCGTGAAGTTCTCCGTTCGGGCATCGTATAGCATTCAATTTATGTATCGCGAACACGTCCGCTGGTTTTCCCCGTCGCTCGGCCGCGATATGGAGTTTCTTTGGTTCGGTCAGTTCGGCCGGCCGGTGATTCTCTTCCCGACTTCGGCCGGCCGCTACTTCGAGAACGAGGATTTTCACCTCGCCAACTCGGTCGCGGACAAAGTCGACGCCGGCGAGATTCAGCTCGTGCTCGTCGACACCGTCAACGACGAGAGCTGGCACAACAAGCACGTTCATCCCGCCGTGCGCGCCGCGCGGCACGTGCAGTACGACTCCTACCTGCGCAACGAGCTGGTGCCGTACATCTTCAATCGTGCGCAGCGGGGCGACCTCGCGGTTTACGGCGCGAGCTTCGGCGCGTACCACGCATCGAACTTCGCGGCGCGCTATCCCGATGTGGTGAGCCGCGCGATCCTGTTCTCCGGCGTGTACGACATCTACTCCGCGATCGACGGCTGGTGGGACGACAACTGCTACTTCAACTGCCCGGTTGCGTACATCCCGAACATGAACGCGGAGTGGGTGGGCAAGCTCTCGCGCGTGAACTGGATCATCGCCACGGGCGAGTACGACTCGATCGTGCAGAAGAATCACGACTTCAGTCAGCTTTTGTGGGCCAAGGGCATTCCGAATTACCTCGAGATCTGGCCGGGCGTGTTCGGACACGACTGGCCGTGGTGGCGCGAGCACCTTCGTCGTTTCGTTTGACGTCATCCCGAGCGTAGTCGAGGGACCCGGGCGTGTGGTGGCGCGCGGCGCTCGTCCCTCGACTACGCTCGGGATGACGCCACTTCTGTGCGCGGTCTTCTTCGCTGCGGCCGTTTTCGCGCAGGACGCTCCAACTGTGCGCGCCACGATGCGCGACGGTTCATCGATTGAGACAGCGGTCGACCTCAGCGCCGCTGTCGATGTGATCGTCGAATTCCGCGATCCTCCGCTGGCAGTGCAACGGCTGCCGATCGAAACCTATCGCGCAAACTTCGCGCGTTTGCGGCAGTTCCGTCAGGGCAAAACGGCGATCGAGCCGCTGATTTATCGCGAGTACTTCGAAGTCTTCCACGGCACCGCGATGCGTGTTCCACGCGCGCAGCTCGACGCGATCCGCGCGCTCCCGTACGTGAAGCGCGTGCATCGCGACATGCCCGTGCAGGCGTTCACCGAAACGAACATCGAAACCGTCGGTGCCCCGAAAACCTGGAGCACCGTCGGCTCGCGCGGCGCCGGCGTGAAGGTGGCGATCATCGACACCGGCGTCGACTACACACATCCCGCGCTGCATGGCAACGTGATCGGCGGCTGGGACTTCGTGAACAACGACGCGGATCCGATCGACGACCAGGGACACGGCACGCATGTCGCCGGCATCGTCGCCGCGAATCTCGACACGTTCACCGGCGTCGCACCCGACGCGAAGCTGCTCGCGTACAAAGTGCTGAATGCGCGCGGCGAGGGGAAGGAATCGGATGTGATCGCCGGCATCGAGCGCGCGCTCGATCCGAACGGCGACGGCGATTTTTCCGATCGCGCGGCCGTCGCGAATTTGTCGCTGGGCGGTGAAGGCAATCCGGATGACGCGGCATCGATCGCGGTCGATAACGCGGTCGCTGCGGGGATGGTCGTGTGCGTCGCGGCGGGAAACAGCGGCTACTTTCACTCGATCGCCAGTCCCGGCACCGCGCGCAACGCGATCACGGTCGGCGCCGTCGACAATCGCGACACGCTCGCCACGTTCAGCTCGAAAGGTCCGGCCGCGAAGCTTGAGATGCTGAAACCGGATGTCGTCGCGCCCGGCGTCGCGATCCGCTCGACCTATCTCAACGGCGGCTACACGGTGCTGAGCGGCACTTCGATGGCGACGCCGCACGTCGCCGGCGCCGCGGCGCTGCTGCGCGCGATTCATCCGGACTGGTCGCCGGCCGAGGTGAAGTCGGCGCTGGTGCTGTACGGGAAAGCGATCAGCGATGAACAGATGACGTACGGCGGCGGGCGGATCGATGTGTCGCGCGCGGCGAATGCGACGATTCTCGCCACGCCGTCGAGCATCAGCTTCGGTCTCGACACGCAGACGAGCGGCACGTTCTCGAAGATCGAATCGATTCACATCACGAATCACGGCACGAAGAGCGAGAGCGTTGCGCTGTCCGTCGACCGGTCGCCGCACGGCGTCAGCGTGACGATCGATCCGCCGAAGCTCGAGCTCGCGGCGGGCGCGTCCGGCGATGCGACGCTGCTCATCACGGTGACGAACGGCGACACGGCGCCGCTCACGAACGATTCGTTTGCGTTCAGCGGATTCGTGCACCTCGACAGCGCCACGACGCAGGCGCATCTGCCGTGGGCGCTGGTCAAGGCGTCGCGCGCGACCGTCGTCACCGACATGAATCTGTTCGCGCAGTACTGGATGGGACCGTTTCGAACACCGGCCCCGGTCGCCATCGACGCGAACGCCACCGAAACACTTCTTCCGGCCGGTGATTACGACCTGCTCCTCATGTCGACCGAGGGCGCACCTTTCCTGACGAGCGAGTCAGTCGTGATGCTCGACAAACAATCGGTGCGCGGCGATGTCACGATCACGCCGAGTGCGGCACTCGCCACGCACACGCTCACGTTCAGCGGCGTCGACGTGGACGGCGTGCGATTGCGACGACCGTCCACCTGGGCGCTGCGCACGCGCATCGTGCCGCCGGCCGGCTCGTACATGACGGCGATCGATCTGCCGATCTTCAACCTGCCATCGCTGCGCGTGTCCGATGTGTCGTCGCGCTGGACGATTGCGTCCATCGAGAATCTGTTCGATCGCGATCACGCGACGTACACGCAGGTGAGCCATCCCGCGTTGCATGCGATCGCGAGCGACGAGATTCAGATGAACGCGCCGCAGTCGCTGCGGCACGCGCCGGTGCGGCTGCCGTCGGCTCGCAGCGTCATCGTCAGTTCCGTGATCGGCACGCGCGGAGTGTCGTCGCAGATCACGACGAGCGCGCTCGAGCTGTTCATGACACCGGCCGAGCCGTCGTTTCCTGCGGCGTTCAGCCTCGCATCCGATTTCTTCGTGCCGTCGATCGTCGCGCGCGGCGATCGCATCGAGATCGGTGACGCGTATTCGGCGGCTGACGGCGAGACGCTGAGGTTCGGCACCGGAGCGGTGCATCCGCGCCTGCCGGTCGCGATCGGCAATTCGTCACTCACGCCGCCGTTCGGTTTCATGGGCCAGCTCGGCGAGCAGCGCACGTCGTTCGACAGCGCAGGTTTTTTCACGGTGACGAATGCGAACGGCAGCGTCGTGGCGGCCGGCACGCCGCTCACGAATTCGTTCTATCTCGCGCCCGGCAAGTACACGATCGATTACGTCGCGCTGATGAGCGCAGCGCGCGCCGAGGTCGTGGCGACTGTCGATTCGACCCTCGGCGATGCGAGCGCGCCGCTGCTCACATCGATGTACGTCGCGGATGCGAGCGGCCGCGCGATCTCGAAGCTCGCGCCGTTCGCGATCGGCACGCTGCACTTCGCCGCCGATGTCGCGAGTGCAAAGGCGTGGTCACGCAGCGATGGGACGTGGAGAGAGTTGCCGCTCGTGCTCGATGCCGATCATCGCTATCACGCTGACCTGCCCGCGAATGCGATCGCGGCGATCGACCTGCGTATCGAGCTGACCGGCGCGAGCGGAAATCAGTTGACCTACACGCTCGCGCCGGCGTTCACAGTCGGCGACGTGGCGCCATTGCCACGCCGCCGCCCGTAAATCGTTCCCCTCGCCCCGCTCCGCGGGGAGAGGGGCCAGGGGTGAGGGGCTGGCTTACTTCGAATGCGCCGCGAACTTCTTCAATGACTCCGCCGGCACCGTGCCGGTGATCATCACCGAGTCATTCGTGTGCTTCACGTCGAACTTGCGGAGGACGGTCACGAGCTCCGGCTGTTTGTCCTGCACCGCGAGACGCATCGCAGCGAGGCCGCCGCGCAGCGTGTCTTCGAGCAGCTGCAGCGTCTCTGCGTCATTCGACAGACCGAATGCGCCGAGCTTGAGCTCGTCGCCGGTGTCGGTAGCCCAGAGCGCGACCGTCGACACGTGATTGAGCGCGGCGCTGATCTGCTGCGCCGAGGCGTTCTTGTTCTCGATATGCGGCGCGTTCGTGAGGCGCGATGCGCGTGCGACGTCGACGAGTGCCCACGCGGTTGCGTTCGAATCGATGCGGCCGAGCTCGCGCGCGAGTCCGCCCGCGGTGGTGAACGCCGTGCCGCCGGCCGCGCGGTCGGCGAGCGCCTGCGAGACCGACGTCTCGTCGCCGATCAGCGCGAGGCTCGCATCGGGAAACGCGACGGCGCCCGGCGTGTCGTCATCCTTCTTCGCGTCCGGCAGGGTGAAGTACGAGCCGCCGGCGGTCTTCTTCTCCTTCGCGCCGCGCGCAGTCAGCGCGCTGACGACGCGGTCGACGCTGAAACGTCCTTCCACTGCGACCAGCACTTTGCTTTCGTGGCCGAGGGTCGTCTTCGGCGAGACCGACACGACGAGCAGATCGATGTCCTTCTTCGGCTGCAGTCCCGCTTCGGTGAGGAAGCGCTCGGCGTCGCCGTTCGCGCTCACCTTGTCGGTCTGCTGGAACAGCATGCCCAACAGCGGGCTGCTGCGCATGTCGGAGACGTGCACGACGCCGACGCTGACGGCATCGCGGGGGATGAGCGACATCGCACCGGTGGATGCGAGCGCCATCGGCGCGGCAATCAATAACGCGACAGCAATCAGATGACGCAATTTCATTTCCATTTGTCAGAACTCCTTTTTGTGAAAGCGCCAGATGGCGAGCAACAGTGAACCGGCGCCGAAGGCGGCGGTGGTGAGGAACGGTGTGGCGGTCATCTGCGGCATGCGCGAGCCGAATGCGTTGCCCGAGACGAACGCAAAGACGGCGGCACCGAGCTCCGCGGTCTTGGGGATGATCCAGTAAAGCGTCTGGATCATCGCGGCCTGCCATTCGTGCGACACCGCGGCGGCGATCCGATCGTGCGCCGCGAGCATCGCGGAGAAGAAGAACATGCCGCAGCTGGCCATGATCGACACCGCGGTCGACGAAGTCACGACGCCGACGAAAAACGCGAAGGCCAGCAGCGTCGCGATGACGAACAGGATCACGCCGCCTGCGATGAGAAAGCGGGGATGCATGACGTGCGTTTTCCACGCGACGATCAGCCAGATCGAGCCGAGGAGGTAGAGCACGTTCGCGCCGGCGAGGAGCAGGCCGGAGACGTAGCGCGAGAGCAGCAGCTTCGTGCGCGAGACCGGCCGCGAGAGATACAGATCGATTGTTCCCTTCTCCTGCAGCCGCGGCACGAGATGCGCCGTGGCGAAGATCGCCAGGAACGTGCAGAGGAAGTAGAGCACCGCGGAGAAGCCCGACTCGAATCCGAGGACGAGCTTTTCGATGCTCACCTGGTCGTGCATCTCCACTTCTTTTCCGAATAGTTTTGCGCCAGCTAAAGCACCGTCGACAATGTCGAGGTTAATTGCAGACGCAAAAATGATGATGAAAACAGTGGACAGCAAAAAGTAGGCAATTAATGTCCATCGCGCGGCTGCTTCGCGCCAGACGTCTTCGATGTTGGCCCAGAGGACTTTCATTGGACTCGCCGCCTCGGTTTTGGGCGGGCGGCATGGCCGCCCTTGCAGGAATCAGCGGCGGCATGGCCGCCGCACTCCTTGGTCATGGTTGTGCCTCCGGTGCTTTGATCAAATCAACGAACACGTCTTCCAGCGTCGAGCGCACCGGCGCGAGCTCGCTGAGCATTCCGCCGCGCGCGCGCAGACCGTCGACCAGCGTATTGAGGTGCGCCAGATCGTTCACCGACAGCACCAGATGGCCGTTCACGCGCTCCACTCCTGCGCCGCTCTCGCGGAACATCGCGAGCAGCGAGTCGTCGATCGGAGCCGCGATCATCTTGTACTTCTCCGTCCGCCGCGTTAGCTCGTCGATCGTTCCCGCGGCCGCAACCTTTCCGTTGCGCAGCACCGCGACGCGATCGCACGTCAGCTCGATCTCCGACAGCAGATGCGAGTTGAGCAGCACCGCCGTGCCGTTCTTCGCTTCTTCGCGCAACAGATCGCGGATCTCGCGGCGGCCGACCGGATCGACGCCGTCCGTCGGTTCGTCGAGGAGCAGCACGTTCGGACGATGAATCAGCGCGCAGGCGAGGCCGAGGCGCTGGGTCATGCCCTTCGAGAACTTCTTCACGCGGACATCGGCCCATTGCGGCAGACGCACGCTCTCGAGCAGCAGCGGAATGCGCTCTTTGATGTCGTTCGACGACATCCCGGACATCCGTCCGAAGATGGTCATCGCCTGACGCGCGGTGAGATAGCCGGGGATTTTGTGTCCCTCGGGCAGATAGCCGGCGCGGCGGCGGCTCTCGGGATCGGTCACCGGACGCCCGCCCATGAACGCGACGCCATTCGTCGCGGCGGTGAGTCCGAGGATGATTTTCACGGTGGTCGTTTTGCCGGCGCCGTTCGGTCCGAGCAGGCCGAACAGTTCACCGGCGCGCACGGTGAAATCGATACCGTCGAGCGCCGTGATCGGCGGCCGTCCGATCCCCGCGCGGTACTCCTTGCGCAGGGCTCGCACTTCGATGAGCGAATCGGTCATGATCTGCTTTTACGTGAAATCCGAGATTCGGTTGCGTCCACGGGTGTCATCCTGAGCCCCGCAGAGGGCGAAGGACCCGTCAGTCGGGCGCGCCGGGGTTTCAGGTTACGGGTCCTTCGTCGTCTGCGCGACTCAGGATGACAGGTACCACGTTTGGTGTTTAGGTCAGACGCGTGTCCGACAGTGCAGTTTTTTTCGATCCGTCGCGCAAGCGATGGTGGTGGGTCAAACGGATCAGTACGATCCTTGGACTGCTGTCTGTCGTCGTCGTCAGCCTCTTCCTGATCAGTCTCGTTTCAACCCCGTTTCTTCCCGACATGCCGGGGCTCACCTCGGAGCTGAAACGGACTCTGCGCCGGGCCGTGCGGCTGCCGCGCCATCAATCGCGCATGCAGCAATACATCGCGTTGAAGGCGCGCGACAAGCTGCTCAACCAGATCGTGACCGAGCGGGCCATTCGCAGCAGGAAAGCTGCGCTGCCGCCGGTGACCGGCGGCGGAATCGTCGCCGCCTTCTACGCGCCGTGGCAGGAGACGGGACTCCATTCGCTGCACGCGAACGCATCGCACATGACGCACCTGCTGCCGGCGTGGGTTCATCTGAAGACGGACGGCAAGGGCCTCGACTTCCGGGACTGGGATCTGGAGACCGTGCCGCACAACGTCGAAGTGCTGAAGGTCGCGCACGACAACAACCTCAACATCGTGCCGATCCTCAGCAACGCGCAGCAGTCGGATTTCGATCCGAAGCGCGTGCACACGTTTCTCGTCGATCCGGCGCTGCAGCGGCGCGTGATCCTGCAGCTCGAGAACTGGATCCTCACCAATCACTTCCAGGGCATCAACATCGATTTCGAAAACCTCGATACGGCGGACTATCCGCTGTTGATCCCGTTCCTGGAGCGCGTGAAAACGGAGTTTGCGCCGCACGGACTCGTCGTCTCCGCGGACCTCGAAGCACCGAAGCCGCTCGACTGGCGCGCGGTGTCGCGCGTCTGCGATTTCGTGGTGGTGATGGCGTACGACGAGCACAGCTCGACGAGCAAGCCGGGCCCGATCTCATCGATCAACTTCTTCCGGCAGGTGCTGCTGCGCGCCGTGAACAACGTGCCGCGCGAGAAGCTGGTGATGGGACTGGCGAACTACGCGTACGACTGGGCGGAGAACCGCGAGTGGGCCGATCCGCTCACGTACCAGGGCGCGCTCGTGCTGGCGAGCCGCTATCACCCGGGCGAGTCGCCGGAGAAGATCATCGACTTCGACGACCAGGCCCTCAACCCAACATTCTTCTATGTCGATGACGACGGCATCGAGCACGAAGTGTGGATGCTCGACGCGATCACGGCGGCGAATGAATGGATGTTCGCGCAACCGTACGGACCTCGCGGTGTCGCGGTCTGGGTCCTCGGCTCGACCGATCCGTCGATCTTCAAATTCATCCGCCGCGACCGATTGGCGTTCAAGCCCGATCGCGCGGGATTGCGCGAGATCAGTTTCCCGTACGACGTCGAATTCGTCGGCGACGGCGAGATCGCGCGCGTTGCCGCGTTGCCGAAAGCGGGACGCCGCGACATGGAGACGGATGAGAAAACCGGTCTCTTCCTCGACGAGGTCTACCACGCGTTCCCCACTTCGTACGTCATCCAGCGGAGCGGCTACAACCCCGATCTGATCGCGCTGACCATCGATGACGGGCCCGCCAGTCCGTACACCGGACAGATGCTCGATGTGCTGAAGAAGCTGAACGTGAAGGCGACGTTCTTCCTCATCGGACAGAACGCGGATCGCTATCCGGGGCTCGTGAAGCGCATCTGGGCGGAGGGACACGAGCTCGGGAATCACACCTACACGCATCCGAATATCGGAGCGATTCCGCCGATCCGTGCGGAGTTCGAGCTCAACGCGACACAGCGCGTGTTCCAGAGTCTGCTGCATCGATCGACGCTGCTCTTCCGTCCGCCGTACAACGCCGACGCGGAGCCGAGCGCCGCGGAAGAAGTGCAGCCGATCGTGCAGGCGTCGGAGATGAACTACATCACCGTGCTGGAGTTCCTCGATCCGCAGGACTGGAAGCTCGAGGAGCGCAACGAAGACGGCACGATCAAGAAACGCACGGCGAAAGAGATGCTCGAGGTCGTGCTGCAGCAGGTGGAGACGGAGCACGGCAGCTGCATCCTGCTGCACGACGGCGGCGGCGATCGCGCCGAAACGGTGAAGCTGATCCCGATGCTCGTCGATGCGCTGCAGAAGCGCGGGAAGAAGTTCGTGACGGTGTCGGCGCTGGTGAACGCGACGCGCGAAGACGTGAACCCGCGGGTGAAGAATTCCGACACGCTGATGCTCGCCAGCGACCGCATCGTGTTCGAGGCGATGTACCTCTTCGAAGTCTTCCTCACCATCGCTTTCATCTCCGCCATCATCCTCGGCACACTCCGCGTGCTGTTCATCACCGTGCTCGCGCTGATCGCGAAGCACAGGGAACGCAAGCATCGCAACTTCGATGACTCGTACCGGCCGCCGGTGACGGTGGTGATCGCGGCGTACAACGAAGCGATGGTGATCGTGCGCACGCTGCAGGCGGTGCTGGCGAACGATTACGCCGGCACGCTCGATGTGATCGTGGTCGACGACGGCTCGGCGGACGAAACGTCAGCGGAAGTGGTGCGCGCGTATCGCGGCGATGCGCGCGTGCAGGTGATGCATCAGGAGAACGCGGGCAAAGCTGCGGCGCTGAATCGCGGCATCGCGGTGGCGACGGGCGAGATCATCATCGCGCTCGATGCCGACACGATCTTCGCGCGCGACACGATCAGCAAACTGGTGCGCCGCTTCGCCGATCCGCTCGTCGGAACCGTTGCCGGCAACGTGAAGGTCGGCAATCGCATCAATCCGCTGACGTACTGGCAGGCGATCGAATACATCACCAGTCAGAACCTCGACCGGCGCGCGTACTCGGTGCTCAATTCGGTGTCGGTGGTGCCGGGCGCGGTGGGTGCGTGGCGGCGTGAAGCGATCGTGCAGGCGGGCGGTTACTCGACCGACACGATGGCCGAGGATATGGATCTGACGTGGCGTGTGCGCCGGATCGGCTGGCGCGTCGATACGGAGACGGATGCGATCGGCTACACCGAGGCGCCGGACTCGTTCAAGAACCTGTACAAGCAGCGGTTCCGCTGGGCGTTCGGCACGTTGCAATGTCTCTGGAAGCATCGGCGCGCAATCGGCCGCTACGGCTGGTTCGGACGCTTGATGCTGCCGTCGCTCTGGCTGTTCCAGATCGCGTATCAGGCGCTGTCGCCGCTGGTCGATCTGCAGATTCTCTGGACGGTCGCGATGACGATTCACGCCTCGTTCCGCCGCGACCTCGCGCAGGACTGGCAGCCGATTCATGTCGCGGCGGGACAGATGTACGTCATCGCGCTGATGTACGCGTTCTTCTTCGTCATGGAGCTGATCGGATCGGCGGTCGCGTTCAAGCTCGATCGCGAGGATCCGAAGATGCTGGTCTGGCTCTTCTGGCAGCGCTTCCTGTACCGGCAGCTGATGTATGCGGTGCTGCTGAAGTCGATCAAAACCGCGATCTCCGGCATCCGCGCGGGATGGGGAAAACTGGAGCGGAAGGGGACGGTGGAGCTGGTCGGTACGCCAGCGCCAACACCTGAAGCCGGCCCGGCCGGCGGCGTTTGAGGGCCGGGCCTCCTTCCGGTTTCGTCAGTTTCAGCGCGCGTTTGCCGTGACCTGAACTGCGCTGATGCGGTTCTCCACCACGTTCCAATCGACATTCGCCATGAACGCCTCGATGTACTTCGGGCGATCGGCCGGCTTGTAGTCGAGCAGGAACGCGTGCTCCCACACGTCCATCACCAGCAGCGGGACGAAGCCGGCGACGTTGCCGGTCTCGTGCAGCTCGATCCAGTGATTGGAGACGAGTCCGTTCGCCGGATCGAGATAGCAGATGGCCCAGCCGACGCCTCGCATCTTTCCGACGCTGACGAAGTCCGCCTTCCAGATCTCGTATGACGGGAAGCTGCGCGCCACCGACTGCATGAATTCCGACCGCTTGTCGGGATCGCTGCCGCCGCCGTTCTTCATGTTGCCGAAGTAGTACTCGTGCAGCACCATGCCGTTGTATTCGAAGCCGAGCCTGCGGGTGAGCTCGGAGTAGGCGGGCATTTCTTCCTGGTCGACCTTGCCGTCGGCGAGGATGTCGCCGATGCGCTGCGTCAGCGTGTTGGTGTTGGTGACGTAGCCTTCGTACAGCTTGAAGTGCATCTCCAGCGTCTTGTCGGAAATGCCGGTGAGTCCGCTGAGATTGAACTGTTTCGCTTTGTAGGTCTTCATTTCCATGCGCGTTTTGATTGCACGACGCGCACCGGATGAATCACCAGTTCGCTGCGAGACTCTCGAGCTTGAAGTCGGGTTTGAGGTCCCAGTGGTGGGCGATGCCGATCGCGTGCGTGAGGCGCGTCACCGCGAAATCGGCGGGCGCTTTCGCGTCGACGACGAGCGCGCGGTGATTCGCGCTGTCGATGATGCTGAGCGACTTCTCGCTCAGCTCGACGCTGACATGCGGCCAACGAAGGTCGAGTGCTTTGTCGAGCGGCTGCTCGAGTCCGACGACGAATGCGCGATCGGGAGTGCCGTCGCCGTTCGCGTCGAATGCGATCACGACCACTTTGTCGAAGCTCTTGACCGACACGTCACCGCTGCCGGTGAACGTGGTGTTGTTCCCGCCGTACGCGGAGACGGCGATCAGGAGCGCCGCAATGATGGCCATCCGTTTCATGGGACGGCGCATCATAGCGGCCGGGTGGCATTCCGTAAAGGTGGGACAGCGGACAGCAGGAGAACCGGTCCCCCGCTGTCTGCTGTCCGCTGTCCGCTGTCCGAAGATGCAGACGCGTATCCGTAACTAGGGTCTGCCGTCGTACCGCAAGCAGATGCAGCTGCCGCAGTTGCAGCAGGCGTAGTAGCCGGAGAAGCAGGTGACGGAGCAGTCGTTCTTGTACGACGTCGACGCGCAGCCGCTGATCGAGCACGACGTCGATCCGCTGCCGCCGGAGGTGCAACCGCTGCCACCGCCGGAGCCGCCGGAGGAGTTCCAATCCTGATTGAAGGGCTGGCGGAACCAGTCGTTCTCGTACGTGTTGCTGCCGGCGCGGCTGCTCTTCATGTGGCCGCGCGGCATGAGCTCCATCGGATAGACCGACGCGAGCGAGCTGTGATGCGCGAGCCCGATGGCGTTCGAGACGCGCGTGGTGCGGAAGTCCGCCGGTGCGGCGAACGTCGCGCGCGGGATGTCGCGCTCGAAGGTGACGATGAGCGCTTCGCGATCGGACGGCGAAGTCACCATCAGACCGCTCGGCTTGAAGACGAGGTTTGCGTTCGTCCAGCGATATGAGATCGGCGTGTCGAACGAATCAGGAGTAGCGACGACGAACACGTTGTCCGCATTGCCGTCGCGCTGGGATGCGCCTTCCGTGTCGATCGCGATGACCATCACCTGGTTATAGCTCTCGACGTAAATCGCGCCATGAAACACTTTTGCCGCGTCCGTGTCGGCGGTTGCAAGCCCCGCGACGAGGCTCAGCAACATTGAACAGAGCAGGACTCTCCCTGGGTTGAAATTCATACAACTCTTCCTTTCATGATTGGTGCTGCGTTGGGGGAGCGCGGATTTTAGGGGCGGGACGGAATGACGTCAACGCGCAATAACGGCAACAGGTAAAGACGGAAAGTCGTTGTCGGGATGGTAATTCGAGCATGGCCAAAAGAATGCCCAAACAATGGCATTCAAAAGCGCGTAACATCGAGCGGTGCCGAGGCAACCGAACGACTTGCCGACGTCGACGCTCACCGTGTCGACTACGCCTCACGTGGTGACTGAACTGCAACGCCTGGTGCAGACAGGCCACTTTGGCAAAACGGCAGCAGAAGCCGCGGAGCGGATCATCGCCGCTTATCTGCACGAAACGTTCGGTTTGAATGCCGCGGACACCGTCAGCCGAGCGACGAAGCGTTGACCATGGCAACGATCAGGCATCTCAATCGCGCTCCCATTCGCGAGGCAGTTGTCGATTTGCGAGTGTCGGTGTCGGATTTTGAATCAGGGCAACTCGATCGTTTTCGTGAAGCCGTCACGCCGGACTTCCCGGTGTGCGAAAAGCAAAGAAGCTACGACACGTTGATTGACCTCACGCAGAGCGGGTCAACGTACGCAAGTCGCGATCCGGACGAAGGCTACATCTGCCGATCCGCCCTCTCGATCGATATCTCACTGCGACGCCTGCTCTGCCGGAGACCTTTACGACCGCGGAGTTGAACAGTTCGGTCGTGCGGATGGTTTTAAACGACGAGCGTGCCGGTATAGCGTCGCGCGTTACACAGGTTCTCGAACCGAGCGACACGGGGATGTCGGTGATCCTGGACACCGATTCCTTTGCCGTCGACGAATCGCCGGTGAATGACGAGGTTTGGGCGAGATTCGCGGAACTTCGCGACATGAAAAACCGTATTTTCTTTGGGAGCCTCACGGAGCTCGCGCTGGAGGAATTCGAATGACGCTGTGTCTGGTCGCGGATATGAGCGAGGCCGTCGGCCTCGAAGCGAACCTCATTCGCCGCAAGGAGGTTGAGATCAGCCGCGACCACATTCAGGCGCCTTTGTCAGGCGCTCCTCTGCGCCACGCCTTTTCGGGGCTGCTGACGGTTCTGGAGGATGCCTCCGCTCCGAATTGGGACGGGTACGGTTCTGCGCCGGTCAATCTGAAATCCGCTCGTCACGCAATCAGGCTGCTCAGTCATATGCCGCTCGAATTACCGGCACCCGAGATCAGCGCAGATCCCGATGGGGAAGTTTCGATCGAGTGGTATCGCGAGCCGCGGCGGCTGTTTTCGATCAGTGTGTCGGCGTCGGGAAATCTGAGCTATGCCGGAATGTTCG
Organism: Thermoanaerobaculia bacterium; assembly: GCA_035255945.1. GTDB lineage: Bacteria > Acidobacteriota > Thermoanaerobaculia > Gp7-AA8 > Gp7-AA8 > JAJPHC01. The sequence goes on along the minus strand of DATEZA010000279.1, from coordinate 15,750 downwards.
GAAAAAGCTCAGTCTACGGAACGGAAGAGTTCACGAACGAATACCTGCCGGTGCTGATTCGTGCATATCTCAGCCGCCTCTTCGGTCCCAACGGGCGTCTCGCGTGACTCCCGAGACGCCGATTGCTCGCTTCTTGTTCAGCAGCGGCCACTGCACAGCGACTCGCGTCCGGGAAGGTGCCTTCCTGCCGCCCGCTGACCTCAATCTGTCGGTGGCAGTTGCTGACGACATGGACGCCACCGAAGCGCGGAACATTGCGGCCACGTATTTGGAAACGGCCGAGCGACGCTGCAAGGGCTACGCGACGCTTAATGCGGAGTGCTTCATCGGCCAATCGCTGCCGATCAGCCGTGATGACACGCCTTACTTTCGGCGTGCCAACGTGTGCGGGTGGCCATCCGAAAAACCGCGTCAGAAGGCAATCGCACAGCACCTTGCGGAGAACTCGAAACTGCACCTTTTCACTGCACCCTGATCAGGTCAGTACACACACCGGAACTTCGCGTACACATACGGATAGTTCCCGCGGAACCAGTTGCGGAAGCTGCGGCGGACGAGTTGCGGCGCGGTCGCCGGCGATGCGCCTTTGATCACGAAATGCTGGCAGTCGAAGAAATCGGATGAGTACACCGGATACGACGGCATCGGCTCGAAGCCGGGGAAGCCGTCGAACGGCGTCGAGGTCCACTCCCAGCCGTTGCCGACGAGATCGTGCACGCCCCACGCGCTTGCGCCCGCGGGATACGAGCCGATCGGCACCGGATCCCAATGCGTGAAACCGAAATTGCCGCGCGTCGCGTCGGGCAATTCGTCGCCCCACGGATACAACCGCTCTTCCCCCGACTGCGTCCCAAATGCTGCCCGGTGATACTCCCCCTCGGTCATCACGCGGCCGCCGCGCCAGCGCGCGAATTCATCCGCCTGTTCTTTCGTCGCCCACACCGGCGCATCGAGCGGCAGCCGCGCGAGCGCGAACATGCCGCGCCAGTACCACGCGCCGTCGCGCTCGAGCCAGAAATGCGGAGCGCTCGCGCCGGTCGCCTGCATGAACGCGAGGTAGTCGCCGTTCGTGACGCTGTGGCGATCGATGTCGAACTCGGGGACGTCGACGCGGAGTGACGGGAGCTCGTTGTCCCAGCCGAATTGGTCGCGGCTGGCGCCGAGAGTGGCGGTGCCGGCGGGGATGTGGATGCGATCGCGTGAGAAGGGGACAACCTGGAGAGGTTGTCCTACACCGAGCGGGGCGCGTTTCCGCTTCTTCTCGTATGGGAGGTTGTGAAACATGTACATCAGCGTTTCCTGGTGCATCTGCTCGTGCTCCAGGATCGCGATCGCCGCTTCGCCGCCGCGCAGTTGCGGCACCGAATCGTCTTCGATCACCGCGTACTTCAGCGCGTCCTCGATCATCGCGTCGGCGGTACGGCCGTACGCCTGCACCTGTTCGCGACGCGGCCAGACATCGGCCGGATCCTTCACCGCGTCGACGCTGTCGGGATCGATGCCACGCGCGAAGAGCACTTCGTAATGCTCGTCGATGCCGTAGCCCTTCAGCGCGAGCTTGATCAGGGTGTTGACCGCGAACGCAGGCAGATGACCTTCGTAGAACACGATCGGATTGCGAAGGTCGATCGGACGTTCGTAGTAGGTGCTTTCGGCCGGGATGGAGAAGGCCGCTTTCGAATTCTGGCGGCCCGCGCGATACCACTGGATGAGGTCTTCGCGAGTGATGCCGCGGGGAAATGCCGCGTGTTTCACGCGGTCATTCTAGCCCGCGAAGGCAGGCTCGCCGATCGGCACTTCGATGACCCGGAACGGCGGGCGATCGGGGAAGCTCGCCGCGAGCAGCGGCATCGCGACGTTGTACACCGGCGCGTTTCCTTTCGTCCGTCCTTCCAGCGTGCCGCGATGTGCGTGACCGTGAAAGACGGCCGTGACGCGATAGCGATCGAGCGGCTCTTCCAGTCGCGACGATCCGAGGAATGCGACGATCTCCAGCGGCTCGCCGCCGACCGTCGCCTGGATCGGCGAGTAGTGCAGCACGCCGATTTTCTGCGGCGTGCGCAGACGCACCAGCGCCGCTTCGAGCTTCAGCGCTTCCTCCACTGCTTCATGCACGAAGTCTTTGATGATCTTCTCGCCCCAGGCGCCGAGGGCGCGCCGTCCGAATCCGCCGCCGAAGCCTTTCACGCCGGCGAAACCGACGCCGTGCAATTCGACCGTGTCGCCGTCGAGCATCGTCACACCGGCGTCCGTCAAGATGTTGACGATCTCCTCCTGATGGTTCGATTCGAAGTCGTGATTGCCGAGCACTCCGATGGCCGGGATGCGCAGCGAGGAGGTGATCTCTTTCGCCAGCACGCGCGCTTCGTCGACCGAGCCATAGTCGGTGAGATCGCCGCATAGCAGCATCACGTCCGCTTCCTGCGTGGCGTGCGTGAAGAGCGTCTGGAAAGCGCCCTGCGACGTTTTCTTCGTGTGAATGTCAGCGACTGCAGCAATGCGTAACGTCGTTCGTTCCGTGTTCATCACTTAGGGCTTCCGTCCTGCGCGATGCCGGCCGTCCAGTGTGCGATCTCGTCTTGCGACATGTTCCCGAGAGGCTGCAGGCGCGCGTCACGGTATCCCCACTCCTCGATGTCCTTCAGGTATTGCTGCCGTGAAATGATCGTGCCGAAACAGATCTTCTCGGGCTCGTCCGGCTCCTCCGTTTCGCGCTTCAATCGTTCCGTCAGCTCGCCGATGACCCATTGCGGAATGCGCGAGCGGTCGGATGGATAGACGTAGCCAAACAGCGTGAGGTGCGCGAAGAGAGCGCGCCAGTGGATGTCGTAGCGATCGATGAGGCGGCGCCAGTTGAGCTCGTGTCCGAGCGCGTGGATGACGTGCAGCACGTCCGCGCCGTCGAACCGCTCGCGCTCCATGATCAGTCCCTTCGACCAGATCATTTCTTCGGCCGGGATCAGCTTCACGTCGACGCCGAAGACCTGCTCCTGCACCGCGTGCTCGAACCATGTCTCGTCGACGGTCGCGACGCCGTTGCCCGCGCTGAAGATCAGGTCGACGAATTCGTCGCCGTGAAATGCCTTGCCGAGCCAGTGCGGAAACGTGAGCTCGGCGTCGTATCCCGCTTTGCGAAACGCGCGCGCCGCTTTCTGGAAATCGCCGCGGCAGATGAAGACGTCGAAGTCTTTGGTGTGCCGCTCGATGCCTGTGTAGCGCGCAAACGCGTACGCGCCGCCGACGAGCGCAGGCACGCCGCCGTCGTTCAGAATCCGAAGCGCGTGGCGGTAAAAGCTGACCGTTGCTTCGCTGAGGAAGGTGTCAGGAGCAGCACTCACGGATGAGTCAGACTGCACGATCCGTTCCGCGCCAACCCCCGTGTCATCCTGAGCCGCGTAGACGGCGAAGGACCCGTATATCGCGCGCGCCGCGGTTTCAGGTTACGGGTCCTTCGCCGTCTACGCGGCTCAGGATGACAGCTGGGGGCGGCGGCCTTCAGCCCACGCCATCGAAAACCAGATCGCGGCATCCTTCCGCGCCGCCCAAAGCTCCGCCTCGCTCATCACCACATCGAACGCCGTTTCCTCGAACAAGCCCATCGAAAGGATCGCGTCGCGCGCGCTCCAAACGACGCCGCGCATGTTCGCGGCGAGCGTCGGAAAGATCTCCATCCCCGCGCAACCGCCGAAGAAAATCCACGTGTTGCGCACCGGCTGCGCGCCCGCTTCGTGGAGCAACTGCACGAGCCGGCGTCCGATGAACGGATCGTTGCCGATGCGGTCGTACGTCCGCATGTACGCGCGCCAGAGCTCGGCGAAGCCGGGCGACTCGGGCCACATGCGCAGCACGTCATGATCGTCGTCCGCGAGGATCACCCGTCCGCCGGGACGCACCGCGCGCACCATCGTCTTCACCACGCGCAGCGGATCCGGCACGTGCTCGAGCACGAAGCGTGTGTGCGCGAGATCGTACGTGCCCCACTCGAGCTCCGCGCCGAGCACATCGCCCTGCCGAAACTCCACGAGCTCCGCCTCACCATCTTCTGCGGCGAGCCTCCGTGCGAGTGCGAGCTGTTCCTCGTTGCGCTCGATGCCGACGGCTTTCCCGTGCGACGCAGCGCGCGCCATTGCACGCGTGAACTGCCCGAGTCCCGAGCCGAAATCGATGATGCGCTCGCTGCCCTGCAGACCGATCTCGTGCAGTGACGCGGGGTTGAGCAGCACGTCGTTCAGCAGCGAAAGACGCCGCTGTTCTTCGGGCGCGGTGCCGTGGATGTACGTCGACTCCGTCATTCACTCAGCTCCTCGACCGGATAGCCCGCGTCGACCCACGCATCGAGTCCGCCGGCGAGCGGCCGCACTTCGGTGTATCCGCGATCGATCAGCATGCGCGCCACACGGGCGGCTGAGGCCTCGTTTGGTCACGTGCAATAAAGAATGATGGGACTGCTCGGCGGCACGCGCTCCAGCTGTGCTGCGACTTCCTCCGGCCCCGACGCCACGATCGCGCTCGGGATCCGCTGCATGTTGCGTTTGCGCGAGCCGGCGGTGCGGACATCGAGCACGATCGGCGACTCGCCGCGATCGAGCATCGACTTGAGATCGTCGACGGTGACTCGCGCAACGCGCAGCTTCTTGTAGAACTGCAGCCGCTGCCACCACTTCAGGAACACGATGAGCGCAATGACCGACGCGACGAAAATGACGGCCCACCATCCGAGGTCTTCGAGCCGCTTGAGCAGTTTTCCGATTGCGGAGTGAAAGAGACGTCCGGCCGCGACTGCGCTGCCGGCCCAGAAGAACGCACCGACTGCGTCGTAGATCAGGAACTGGATCGTGCTCGCGCGCGTGGCGCCGGCGATCGGCGGAGCGACGGTCGAGAATCCCGGAATGAACTTCGCGAACAGCAGCGACTTCATTCCCCACCGATCGAAATACGCCTCGGTCTCCCGCACGCACGAATCGGGCGAGAGCGAGATGCGGCAGAGCGTGCGCAGGATGCGATAGCCATAGCGGCGGCCGAGGACGAACCAGATCCAGTCGGCGAGGAGCGAGGCGATCACCGCGGAGGTGAGCACCCATGTCGACGAGAGCTCGCCGTTGCGTGCGAGCGCGCCGGCGATGATGAGTGTCGGAACGGCCGGAATCGGCGCGCCGATCTGCTCCGCGAAGACGTTCACGAAAACGAGCGCGACTCCGTAGTGGAGGATGAGGGCGATCAGGTGATGGAGCACGCCGCTAGCGTACCTGATCGATCACGATGGGCGCGCTGGTCGTGGAGAGTTTGAACGACGCGGCGCCGCTGCCTAAACGCAGATGCTTGTGATTCGCGCTGTAGTTCTCCGCGCGGCAGGTTTTGCAGAGGATCTCGCCGGCGTCAGCGATTTGCGCTTCGACGGACGTTTCGTGCTCGAGCTTGACGGAGATCGGACCGTTCTCCGTCGTCGCCTCGAGCGTGCCCGAGGTCGTCGCGATCGAGATGCCGCCGTTCTTCGCGCGGGCGGTGATGCGTCCGCTCATATTGCGGATGGCGATGCCGCCGTTCGACGACGTCACGTCGAGCCGCGAGCTTTTCGGAACGCGCAGGATCATGTGCACCCACCAGGCCTGGCTCTCGTCGATGGACGGACCGGTTGCGCTGATCTCGCCGTTGCGGAAACCGATGTTGATCGCACCGAGCGTGCGGGAGGCCTGCTGCTGCGTGAACCCGACCGCTTCTTTGCAGACGATCAACCGTGCCGACGGCTTGTCCCAACCCTTGATCGAGACGCCGCCCTGCTCGCCGTTGTGGATCTTGAGGATGTCGATGCCCTGCAGCGGCACTTCCTGCTGCTCCTGCGAGCGCGACACGGCGGGGAACGACGTGACGTTGCGCGTGTGGAAGTGCTCGCAGTCGTCGGCGAGGAGATTGGAGAAGTCCTGCGAGGTGACGATCATCGAGCGCTGGGAGAGCGGAGGAGCCGTTGCGCTGGTGGTGGTCGTAGTGCCGAGAGCCGGCGGCCCTGCGATCGCGGGCAATGCCACGATCGCGAACAGGAAGCCAATCGCCGAGCGTCTCATGGTCTTAGTACCGTCTTAATGACGTTACGAAGCAGCGAAAGTTAGGTTTCGGTGCGATGACAGTGTAATGGTTGTCCGGTTGTTGAGTTGTTGGGTTGTTTAGTACGGCGGACTCAACAACCCAACAACCCAACAACCTAACCACTTCAAGTTTCCCGAGTCTAAGCCTACCGACATGGAGATGACCGACGTCGCAGCCGTCAGTCGCGCACGAGACGGCGACGCCGAAGCGTTCCGGCTGCTCGTCGAGCGGCACAGTCGCGCCATCTTCCGAGTGGCCTGGCGTATGACCGGAAACGAACATGATGCAGACGATGTGGTGCAGGAGACTTTCCTGCGCGCCTACCGGCAGATCGATCACTTCGAGGAGCGGGCGAACTTCTCCACGTGGCTGCATCGCATCGCCATCAACTGCTCGCTCGATCTGCTCCGGTCGCGCACTCGCCATGACAAGCAATACGGCGGCGACATCGATGCCGTCGATCTGAGCTCCGATGCGCCGGAGCCGGATCGCATGGCCATCAGCGCCGAACTGCAGCAACACGTCGCCGCGGCGATGAAGCGCCTCAGCGACAACGAGCGGACCGCATTCGTGCTCCGCCATTTCGAGGGAATGCCGGTCGAAGAGATCGGAAAGACGCTCGGCATCCAGGTCAACGCGACGAAACACACGATTTTCCGCGCCGTGCGGAAGCTGCGCGATGCACTGGAGCCGTTCGTGAGGTCGAGCCCATGCAACACCTGAATGACGAAGAACTGATTGCCCATCACTACCACGACGCCGACGCGTCCGAGCACCTGCGCGCCTGCGCCGACTGCCGCGCGCAGTACGACACGCTGCGCAACGTCCTCGCACTCGTCGACGCGATCCCTGTCCCCGACCGCGATCCGGAACAGGTGTGGAACCGCCTGCGCTGGCGCCTCGAACGGCGGAAGAAGCGCACCTGGCAGTGGATCGCCGGCGGTGTCGCGGCGGCCGTCGCGATCGTTGTGTTTTTCGCGATCAAGCCGCAAACCGGTAACCGTCAACCCCAGATCGCCGCGACCAACACCACCGCGGCTACTCAGCAACTCAGCAACCCAGCAACTCAGCAACCCAACAACAAAGTCCTCGTCTACGTCGTCACCGATCACCTCGATGCCGCGGAGCGCGTGCTCGCCGAAGTGGCGAACGCCAATCCGAAGAAAGGTTTCGACGCCGGCGAGCAACAGAAGCGCGCGGAGGAGCTCGTCGATGCGAATCGTATCTATCGCCAGGCCGCATCCCGCCGCGGCGATGCGCGCATTGCATCGCTGTTGTCCGACATCGAACCGATTCTCGTCGAGCTCTCGCACTCCGGCGCGAAGCTCTCTCCCGACGAACTAACCAGCATGCAGAAACGCATCGACTCGAAGAACCTGCTCTTCAAGATGCGCGTGATGAGTGCGCAGGGCGAGGACCAGCAGCAGAACAAGAACGTCCTCGCTTCGCAAAAGCTCAATTCACTGTGAGGAATCCGACCATGACCCGCATCAAACTCGCTGCACTGCTTTTCATTGCCCTTCCGGCGTTCGGAAATATCGTCATCGACCTTTCTTCCGAATCGAAGAAGGCGCCGCGCGAATCGCGAGAGTCGCGCAACGAGCGTGAGGAATCGCTCTACGACCGCGCCACCGAAGCGCTCGACGATCACGACTGGCAGCGCGCCGCATCGCTCTTCCGCTCCGTCGCGAACCTGCATCTCGAGCACGGCGACGCGGCGCTCTACTGGCTCGCCTACGCGAACAACAAGCGTGGCCTGCGCGGCGAAGCGCTCGCCGCAGTCGATGAACTGAAACGCACGTTTCCGAAGAGCCGCTGGATCGAAGACAGCCGCGCGCTCGAAGTGGAGATCCGTCAGTCGTCGGGACAGCACATCGAAATTCATCGGCTGGCCGATGCTGACGAAAAGCTCACCGTCCTCAGCGGCCTGATGGAAAGTGATCCCGATCAGGGCGTCCGCCTCGGCGCAGAGATCCTCAAGAGCACACCGCTGGTGAAAGTGAAGGACGGCGTGCTGTTCGTCTTCACGCAATCGGGCGATCCGCGCGCGATCTCCATCGTGACCGAGACGGCGAAGGACAACACGCGTCCCGATCTGCAGGTGCGCGCCGTGCGCTACCTCGCGATCAGCGGCGGCGAAGAGACCAAGAAGGCGCTGACCGAGGTCTATCTGAAGGCGAAGGACAAGGCGGTGCGCAAGGCGGTGATGAAGGCGTACCTCATCACCGGCGATCGCGTGCAGCTGCTGAATCTCGCGAAAAACGAGCCGAACAGCGATCTGCGCTCCGATGCGGTGACGGAGCTCGGCGCGATGGGCGCGCGGAACGAGCTCGCCGATCTGTACAAGCACGAGGCCGAGACGCCGATCCGCAAACGAATCATTCAGGCGATGTTCATCGGCGGCAGCTCCGACCAGGTGCTGGAGATCGCGAAGACGGAAAAGAATCCCGAGCTTCGCGTGACCGCGATCCGCAACCTCGGATTCATGGGCGGCCGCGGCTCCGCGCCGACGGTGGCGTCGCTTTACGACAGCGAAACCGACACGAGCGTGAAGCGGGCGATCATCAGTTCGTTGTTCTTCATGGATGCGACCGCGCAGCTGCGCGATCTCGCGCAGAAGGAGAAGGATGAGGACCTGCGCGAAGAGATCAATGACAAGCTGGAGCGTCTGCGCGAGTAGTGGAGCGCGGACGTCCCGTCCGCAGTCGCTGGCCGTCTCGGCCGGCGACTTTCTTCGTGCCCGGGCGGGACGCCCGCGCACTGCGGGCAGGGATGCCCGCGCTCCTCACGTCTGCGCGAAGAGCCAGCAGAGGAACAGCACCACCGGCGCGTGCACTGCGAGCTGCAGCACGGAGTATCCGGCGAGATCGCGGGCACGTACGTTGAGGATGCCCATCAGCGGCAGCATCCAGAACGGATTGATCAGGTTCGGCAGCGCCTCGGCTGCGTTGTAGATCTGCACGGTCCAGCCGAGGTGCTCGCCCCACGATTTTGCGGCGGCCATGACGTACGGCGCTTCGACGACCCACTTGCCGCCGCCCGACGGCACGAACATGCCGAGGATCGCGGAGTAGATCGCGACGACGAGCGGAAACGTCGATTTCGTGGTGATCGCGACGAACACATGCGCGAGCCGCTCGGAGATGCCGGTCTTCGAGATCATGCCGAAGATGCCGCCGTAGAACGGGAACTGGATCAGCACGCCCGCAGTCGCCGGAACGGACTTCGCGACCGCGCGCAGAAACGATCGCGGCCGCCAGTGCAGCAGCATTCCCGCCGCGATGAACGCCAGATTGAAGTTGTTGAGATCGAGCGCCGCGAACCCGCCCTTCTCCCGGAAATTCGCGCCAAGAAACCAGATCATCAGTCCCGCGATCAGAACCATCAGAATCGGCGAGCTCTCCCCCGGTGTGGCGCCGCCGACCTCGGCGGCGTCCCCCTCCCCAAACATCACCCCCATCTCTTTCGCCGTGCGCGCTTCGGATGCATCCGGCGCGGAGAAGTACGCGATCGTGACCGACAGCACGATGAGAATCGCGGCCATCGTCATGCTCTGCCAGAGAAAGATCGTCTGCGTCAGCGGAATGACGCCGGTGATCGGCAGCAGCGCCGGCGGAATCGACGACTTCGTCGCCTGCAGCAACGCCGCGGATGACGACAGTCCGAGCGCCCAGACGCTGCCGAGTCCGAGGTATGCGGCGGCGCCGATCGCGCGATAGTCGACGCGTTCGACTCGCTTCACGATTTCGCGCACGAGCAGGCCGGTGAAGATCAGCGACAGTCCCCACGAGATCAGCGACGAGAGCATCGCGAACGCAGCGACGAATGCGACCGCACCGCGCGGGGTCTTGGGAATCGATGCGAGCCGGCGCGTGAGCCGCGCGATCGGCGGCGATGATGCGACGACGAAGCCGCCGACGATCACCATCGCCATCTGCATCGTGAAGTTCACGAGCGACCAGAAGCCGTTGCCGAACTCGGTCGCGAGCCTGGCCGGTGCGATTCCGATCGACAGTCCGCCGATGAACACGAGCACGATCGCGGCGAGCGCGAAGACGAATGCGTCGGGAAACCAGCGCTCGCAGAAGTCGGCGCTGCGCATTCCGATCCGGGCGAGAAAGTTCGAGCGCATGAGGTTGATTCTAGAGGCAACTTCTTTGCAGTCGAAAAATGCCGGAGGAACAGATGCCTTCAGCCAAAGCAACGACCAATCACGACACGATCCGGAAGTGGGTGGAGCAGCGAGGCGGACATCCGGCGCATGTAAAGAAGACCGGCCGCCGCCGCAGCGATCCCGGCGTGCTGCGCATCGACTATCCAGGCTTCAGCGGTGAAGAGACACTCGAACCGATCGAGTGGGACGAATTCTTCAAAGCATTCGACAGCAACCATCTCGCGTTTCTGTATCAAGGCGGACGGAGCCGGTTTTCGAAGCTCGTCGATCGCGACACCGTGAAAACGGCGGGGTCCGCGGGAAGCACGAAGACGCGCGCAAAACGTACGACCTCGACCCCACGCTCCCACGGATCCACGCGCCCACGCACCCGAGCGAAATCAGCAAAGTGAGCAGTCAAACCACCGCTGCGTTTCTTCTCGACCGCCTCAAGCAATGGGGCATCCGCCGCATCTACGGATATCCGGGCGACGGCATCAACGGGATCATGGGCGCCTTCGAAAACGTGGAGGATCTGGACTTCATCCAGGTCCGCCACGAGGAGATGGCGGCGTTCATGGCCTGCGCGCACGCGAAGTACACGGGCGAGGTGGGTGTCTGCCTCGCCACGTCGGGACCGGGCGCGATCCATCTGCTCAACGGGCTGTACGACGCGAAGCTCGATCATCAGCCGGTGGTGGCGATCGTCGGACAATCGTCGCGGCTGGCGATCGGCGGCGCGTATCAGCAGGAAGTCGATCTGCAGACGCTGTTCAAAGACGTCGCGTCGGAGTTCGTGAGCACGGCGATGGCGCCCGCGCAGGTGCGGCATCTCGTCGATCGCGCGGTGCGCGTCGCACTGTCGCAGCGCACGGTCACGTGCATCGTCTTCCCGCACGATCTGCAGGAAGAGAAGATGGCGGAGCCGCCGTACGCGCACTCGACGGTGCATTCCGGAATCGGCTGGACCTCGCCGCGCGTGATTCCGCGCGATGACGATCTGCGCAAAGCGGCCGAAGTGCTGAACGCGGGAGAGAAGGTGGCGCTGCTCGTCGGCGCCGGCGCGATGCGCGCTACCGACGAGATCATTCAACTCGCCGACGTCCTCGGCACCTGCATCTCGAAAGCACTCCTCGGCAAATCGGCAGTCCCCGACGATCTCCCGTTCGTCTGCGGCTCGATCGGCCTCCTCGGCACGAAGCCGAGCTGGACGATGATGAGTGAATGCGACACGCTCCTGATGATCGGCTCCGGATTTCCATACTCGGAATTCCTGCCGAAGGAGGGAAGTGCGCGCGGCGTGCAGATCGACATCGACGGACGGATGCTGTCGATCCGCTATCCGATGGAAGTCAATCTCACCGGCGACAGCGCGGAGACGATTCGCGCGCTGCTGCCGCTGCTGAAACGGAAGACCGATCGCAGCTGGCGCGAGAAGCTCGAAGGCGAGATCCGCGACTGGTGGCAAGTGATGGAAGAGCGCGCGATGAGCGACGCGAATCCGATCAATCCGCAGCGCGTCTTCTGGGAACTGTCGCCGAAGCTGCCGGACAACTGCATTCTGTCCGCGGACTCCGGCTCCGTCGCCAGCTGGTACGCGCGTGACCTGAAGTTCCGCCGCGGCATGCTCGGATCGCTCTCCGGCAATCTCGCCACGATGGGTCCCGGCGTGCCGTACGTGATCGCCGCGAAGTTCGCGTTTCCCGATCGCGTCGCAATTGCGTGCGTCGGCGACGGCGCGATGCAGATGAACGGCATCAACGAGCTGATCACCATCAAGAAGTACTGGCGCGAGTGGAGCGACCCGCGATTGATCGTCGCCATCCTGCACAACGACGACCTGAACATGGTGACGTGGGAGCAGCGCGTGATGGCGGGCGACGCGAAGTTCGAGGAGTCGCAGGTGCTGCCGCGGTTCGGCTACGCGAAATATGCGGAGATGCTCGGCCTGCGCGGCATTCGCGTCGACAAACCGGAACGGATCGCGGAAGCGTGGGACAGCGCGCTGAGTGAATCGCGGCCGACCGTGCTCGAGTTCATCACCGATCCTGAAGTGCCGCCGCTCCCCCCGCACATCACGCCGGAGCAGGCGAAATCGTTTTTGTGGTCGGTGCTGCGCGATCCGGCGCGCGGCGCGATGATCAAGCAGTCGATGAAACAGATGCTGGACGCGATTAAAAAGTAATCGTGCAGTGTGGCGCCGGCGACCTCGCCGGCGCCCCCGGCGGAGAGCGTATTGCAAGAGCTCCTGACCGGCCATGTTCGCGGTCAACGCCTACACGATCCCGACCATCGCTCCCGAATCGGACGGCACCGCGGAGTGGGATTCGACGACGCTCGTCACGGTCCGCATCGGTGACGGCTTCGGCTACACGTACGCCGATGAAGCGACCGCACTTTTCATCGCAAAGCACTTTTCCGATTTGAAGTTCGATCCCATGTCGCCCGAGGCTGCGTGGAGCGAGATGATCGCGAAGGTGCGCAATCTCGGCCGTCGCGGAGTCGCGGCGATGGCGATCTCCGCGGTCGACAACGCGCTCTGGGACTGGAAGTGCAAGGAGCTCGATGTCCCGCTCTGCAAGTTGCTCGGCCAGGTACGCGAAGCGGTCCCGGTCTACAACAGTGGTGGCTTCACATCGATGTCGATCGATGAATTGCAGAGCGAGTTCGCGGGCTGGAAGCGCGTGAAGATGAAAGTCGGCCGCGACTGGCGCGCCGATCGCGACCGCGTGACCGCAGTGCGAGATGCGATCGGTCCCGAGGCCGAACTGTTCGTCGATGCGAACGGCGCGTACTCGCGCAAGCTCGCGCTCTGGCAGGCGGAGGTGTTCGCGGAAGACGGCGTGACGTGGTTCGAGGAGCCGGTGTCGTCGGATGATCTCGAAGGACTGCGCTTCATCCGCGAGCGCACGCCGATCGAAATCGCCGCGGGCGAATACGGCTACGAGCTGCAGTACTTCGACGAAATGATCGGATCGGTGGATGTGCTGCAGGCCGATGCGACGCGCTGCACCGGCATCACCGGCTTCATCAAGACCTCCGCGTTGTGCGAGTCGCGCTCGATGCCGCTCTCCTCGCATTGCGCGCCATCACTCCACGCGCACCTCGGATGCGCGCTGCTGCCGATGCGGCATCTCGAGTACTTCTTCGATCACGTGCGGATCGAGCGGCAATTGTTCGATGGATTTCTCGAAGCGGCGAATGGAGAGATTCGGCCCGATTTGTCGCGGCCGGGCCTGGGGATCGAGTTCAAAGAGAAGGACGCGGAGCAGCTTTCGGTGTCTGGATGACACCGGAGCGCGGACATCCTGTCCGCAGCGCTCGGGCGTCTCGCCCGGGCGCCGATTGGTCGCCGAGCGAGACGCTCGACGACTGCGGGCCGGAGGCCCGCGCTCCGATGACCGGCGTCACGCGCCGGATTCGGTCGGCAGGCCCGCGCTGATCCAGCCGCTGATGCCTGCGGACATCACGCGTACGTTCGTGTAGCCGAGCTCCTTTGCGCGCTTCGCGGCGTTCGGCGCTTTGCGGCAGAGCGGATTCGAACAATAGAAGACGAGTGCGGCGGAGTGGCTGTCAGGCAGCTGCTGCACTGCGCCGGGAACGCGCGCGTGCAGAAAACTCTGCGGCGAGTTCACATCGACGATCACGAAGCCGCTCGATTGATGCAGTTCGCGCGGCGAGATCGTCTGCAGTCCCATCAACCACGCAAACATTGCTTCTCTCCCATCGCCAGCAGCCAGAAGTACGAGGCGAAGAATGCGCTGTGCAGCCACTCCGCCCAGTGCGGATGTCCGAAGAGATAGACCACGATCGCAGTGCTGAGCAGATAGACGAACGTCAGCAGCAGAGCCGTTCCCGGTTGTCGTGCGTTGAATCGCAGCGGCTGCCACTGGATCGCGATCGAGACGATCAAGGCGATGCCGATCAGTGCCGCGGCCTGTCGTGCGAGCGCGAGCGGCGCGAACGTGAACAGCGCGACGTACATCGAGCCGCCGGCGATGAAGATCCAACCGAGGAGGCGATTTCCGGATCGGAAGGAGCGCAGCTTCGGCAGGTAATTGCCGGTCACGATGGCGATCGATCCGAGGAACACGCCGATGGTGCGTTTCTCCATCACGGCGTCGATCCAGCCGAGGCGGCGCACGATGTCCGCGAAGGCGGCGAATGCGAGCAGAACAGCGAATGCAATGACAGGTTTTTTCATCGGTATGCCGGCCGTTTCGTTTCCTGCAGTTTCCATCCAAATGCTTTGGCGAAGCTCAGCAGCGCATCTTCGAGCACGGACATCTGCAGCTCGTACACGACTGACTTGCCCTGCTTCTCCGACACGATCAGGCCCGCTTCACGCAAGACCGCAAAGTGGGCGGACATCGTCGGCTTGGAGACATCGAAATGATCCGACAGTTCGCCGGCGCTCATCGGGCCCTGCCTCAGCAGTTCGAGGACGCGGCGGCGGGTGGGATCGGCGAGTGCTTTGAAGACGAGGCTCACGATTCGATATTTAGCCAAACATCGAAATGATGTCAAGTGATATTTTTTGACTGATGCAGAAAAACGAGCGCAATCGCTTCGATCCGATCGAATTTCCGCATGACGAACGTCCGGTCTACTCGCCGTTCGTCTACCGCGATCGCATCCAGTCGGTCGAGCTCGATGCCGAGGAGCTCGCCGCGCGGTTGCGCAAAGAGACGACGGCCGAGGTGCGATTCGACAACGGCGCGCGGGCGTTGTATGCGACCGATGCATCGAATTACCGGCAGGTGCCGATCGGCGTCGTCGTACCGCGCAACGAAGACGATGTGATCGCGACCGTCGCGCTCGCCCGAGAGTTCGGCGCGCCGATTTTGTCGCGCGGCGGCGGCACGTCGCTCGCCGGACAGTGCTGCAACGTCGCGATCGTCATCGACTTCTCGAAGTACCTGCACAACATCCTCGACATGAACCCCGGCGAAAAGTACGCGTGGGTGCATCCGGGAATCATCCTCGACGATCTGCGCGACGCGGCGGAGAAGCACGAGCTGACGTTCGGCCCCGATCCGGCGACGCACACGCGCTGCACGATCGGCGGCATGATCGGCAATAACTCGTGCGGCGTGCACGCGCTGATGGCGGGCAAGACCGTCGACAACATCGAGGAGCTCGACATCCTCACGTACGACGGCGTGCGGATGCGCGTCGGTGCGACGAGCGAGGACGAGCTCGCACGGATCATTCATCAGCGCGATCGCCGCGGCGACATCTACGCCGGACTGAAACGGATTCGCGACACGTACGCGGATGACATCCGCGCGCGCTATCCGAAGATCCCGCGCCGCGTGTCGGGCTACAACCTCGATTCGCTGCTCGAGCCGGAATTCAATGTGGCGAAGGCGCTGGTCGGCAGCGAATCGACGTGCGTCGTCGTGCTGCGCGCGAAGTGCAAGCTCGTCTACTCGCCGCCCGCGCGGTCGCCGCTGGTCATCGGATATCCGAGCGTGTACGAAGCGGCCGATCACGTGCCGCGCGTGCTCGAGTTC
>DATEZA010000278.1:0-9240 GCA_035255945.1 Thermoanaerobaculia bacterium | reverse complement strand
CGACATCCGTCCGTCGTATCAGCGCGACCGCGATCGGATCATCCACTGCAAGGCATTCCGCCGGCTCAAGCACAAGACGCAGGTGTTCCTCGCGCCCGAAGGCGATCACTACCGCACGCGATTGACGCATGTGCTCGAAGTGACGCAGATCGGACGCACGATTGCGAAATCGCTTCGCCTCAATGAAACGCTCACCGAGGCGATCGGCCTCGGACACGACCTCGGCCACTCCGCGTTCGGACACGCGGGCGAAGCCGCCTTGTCGAAGCTCGTCAAGGGCGGCTTCGATCACTACCGGCAATCGGTGCGCGTGGTCGAAGTGCTGGAGGACCTGAACCTCACAGTCGAAGTGCGCGATGGAATCCTCAAACACTCGAAAGGTGAGAAGGGCGAGCTGCTGCGCAAAAGGCCGAAGTCGCGCGCGCTCACGCTCGAGGGCGATGTCATCCGCATCTCCGACATCATCGCGTACGTCAATCACGACATCGACGACGGCATTCGCGCCGGCATCATCAGCGAAACCGACATCCCGCAGCCGATCCGCGACACGCTCGGCTCGAAGGCGTCGCAGCGGATCGATCGCATGGTGCGCGACGTGATCGCGTCGACGCTCGCGTGCGATTACGAAGCGATCCTGATGTCGGCCGAGGTCCTGGAGGCGCTGGAGGAATTACGCAAGTACATGTTCGAAAACATGTACTTTACGCGTCAGATCCGCAGCGAATTCGAAAAGGCACAGAGGATTCTTACAGCGCTGTTCGAATATGTGACGACACATCCGGGCGAATTTTTCGATTCGCAGGAAAATGTCGAGCAACTGGCAATTGATTTTATTGCGGGGATGACGGACCGGTACGCGATCAAGCTTTATGAGAAGTTGTTTATGCCGCGTCCGTGGGCGGATTGAAGAAAGATTATTTCTTTTTTGCCGTCTTCTTCGTATTGAGCAGATCCCGCAAATCTTTTCCCGCTTTGAACCGCACATTTTTCGACGCCGGAATCGTGATTTTTTCCTTTGTGCGGGGGTTGCGGCCTTCGCGTGCTTTGCGGTTGCTGACGGCGAAGCTGCCGAGGCCGGGGATGGAACAACGTTCACCGCGCTGGCAGGAGTCGGAGACGTAAGACACGAACGCGTCGAACGCAGCGGCTGCCTCCTTCTTTGAAATTCCGGCCTTTTCGGCGATTGCGGTGATGACGTCGCTCTTACCTGCCATTTGCATTTCCCCCTGTGTTTTCGCGGTGTTTCGACAATCTAGGTAACTGCCATTCGATTGTCAACGGGCTCCGCCGCGTTGCAAATGTCGCAACGCGTCGAGATATCCGCGGATGACCGAAACGAGCTGCGCGTGACTCCATGTGAGCGGCGCGACGGACAGCGCCGAACCGTCGTACGGATTGATCTGCTCCGGCAGTACGAGCGACGCCGGCGCCTTCGCCCGCGCCCATCGCACCATATCGAGGGCCGATTGCAGCTCGGCGACCGAGCGCGCCCGCGCAATCGTGTGCTCCGCGAGCCACAAAGTGCAGATCAGCCACGGATTTCCCGGCACGCGCTGCGCCTCGTCGGAGATCTTGTGATAGCCGTCCGACTCGTAACGCGCGAGGCCGCCGATCTCCGTCTGCACCCAGAGCCGCTCGCGAATCGCCTTCATCGTCCCTTCGACCCACGCGCTCTCCGGCGGAAAAACGTCGAAGTAGAACGCCGCGAAACAGGATGAATCGACGATGCGATCGAGCTCCAGTCCGTGCTCGCGCAGGATCAGTCCGCGCGCGAAACGATTCTCGTCATCCAGCCAGAGGTGCCGCTTCATCGCCTCGCGCACTTCGCCGGCCACGCGCAGATATTCGTTGCGGCGCTCCTGTTCGTTGAACAGATTCGCCAGCTCCGCCGCCATCTGCAGCGCCGCAACGACCGTCGCGCAGGTGAACGTAAAGACACCCTGACGCTCCTCCCAAAGATCGAAGCTCGGCAGCGGAAGACACGTCACCGGATCGCGAAACGACATCAGAAACTCGGCCGGTTTCGCGACGAGCCGCTCATACACCGAGCGCACGAGCTCGAGGTCGCGCGTCTGTTGCCAGTAACGGCCGACGAGCCACACCACGAGCGCCGTCTCGTCTTCCTGGATCGGCAACTGCGGCTCGCCATTACGCACCCACGCATGCCACAGCGACGCGAGCGTGCCGTCGGGGTTGTACTTGTGCAGGAAATAGCCGTCGTCGTTGATGATCTCCGCCGCGAATTTCAGGAATTTGCGCGTGATCTCCGGGAAACCGGCGCGATCCAGTGCATCGCACACGAACGCGGCATCGCGCGTCCAGAGGTACGAATAGTTGTCGTTGTGGCCCCACTGAATGTCGGAGTCATTCGCCGCGAGAATCGCGCCGTCGTGATCGCATTGCGTGCGGATGATCAGCAGCGATCGCCGGTACAGCTCGATGATCTCCTCCGGCAGGTCGCTCAGATCGTCGTCCGGTTTATTGACCCACGTGTACCAGTACGACGCCGTGCGCGCCATGACGCGCGCCGCGGTCTCACGCGCGACGCGGCGGTCGAGCTTGCGCACCTGTCCGTATCGCTTGCCGGCACAGATCCAGTACATGACGGTCTGACTGCCTTGCGGCTCGAGCGCGACCGGAATCGAGAACGTGGAATCGACCGCTCCCTGCGCGATCGGCGACATCGACAGAATGCCGTCCTCCGCATCGCGCCACGTCCCTTCCGAGCCGCCAATGCCGCTCCGTCCGCACGCATAGTCGTTGATTCCGCCCTCGGTGTTGATCAGGAAATAGCGCTTCGCTTTGTAGTGAATCAGGCTGCGCGATTCGGGATCGAACATCGCCGTGTCGCCGACGGCGTGGCCGTAGATGCCGAAGTCGTGATGGAGGAAGAGCGTGATGTCGCGCTTCACCTCGAGCAGGTTGCGCACGACGATTTTGCGGACGTAGACATTCGCGTCGGCATCGACGGCGTCGTAGCAGCGCAGCTTCAGTCCGAGCTCGTCGTTCGTGCAGGTGACGTCGGTGACGAGCGTCTCGCGCAGGTAGCAGAGCGACTTCTTCCACGCCGCGTCTTCGATCCACGAATGCGCGCCGTCGACGCGCAGCCCGAAGCGGAAGCGCGCGGCCGCGTGGTTCTCCATGCCGACGTGCGGGAAGTAAAAGTCCGCGAGGCGGTATTGCGAGTCGAAGGCGATGAGCAACGACCCGTTGCCGATGACGAGATCCCGCGGCATGGCGAGCGAGTTTAATGCCTTTCCGTGCCGAGCTATCGACGCAACACGAATGCGGTAAAGCCGTCGGCGCCGGAATCGGGTGTGAGTCGCAGCACGCCGTTCTCGATCCACCTCTTCGCGCCCTCGGGCGCGAATCGCGCGAGATCTTCACGCGAGTAGCCGCGGACGATTTCGTCGTTCTCCTCCGGCTCGAGCGAACAGGTCGAGTAGACGACATACTCGCTGGCGAGCTCCATCGCGGATGCGAGCAGCTCGCGTTGCAATTGCGCGAATGACGCGAGATCGCCTTCGCGCAGACGCCACTTCAGCTCCGGGTTCTTGCGAATCGTACCCGTCGCGCTGCACGGCGCATCGAGCAGCACCGTCTTGAACTTGCGGTTGAACGGCGGACGCCGCCCGTCGCTCACCACACCCTTCACGCGCAGTCGCGCGAACGACACATCGTTCGCGATGACATGCGCACCACGCGCGCGCATCACGATCGTCTTGCCGCCCGGTGCAGCGGCGAGATCGAGCACGTCGCCGCTCGTGTTCGCCGCAATCGTTGCGACGAGCGCGCTCCCTTCGTCGAGTGCGTAGCCTTCGACATCCGCGCTCGAGCGTTTCAGTTTCCACATGCCCGGCACGAGCGACGACGGCTCTGCATCGGAGGGCGGCGAATCGGTGAAGACATCGGGATACGACAGCTCCTGATCCGCCTCCGCGATGCGCGCCGCGCGCTCCGCTCCGTACATTCGCGTCCAGCGCGCGATGAGCCACTCCGGATGCGCGGTTCGCGTCGCGAGCTCGCGCGGCTCCGGCACCTTGCCGTCGGCGATGCGGCGCAGGATCGCGTTCACGAACCCGCGCGCGCGTTTCGGCGCGAGCTCCACCGTCTCCGCGACCGCCGCGTACTTCGCGACATCCATCCATCCGAGCTGATACGCGCCGGTGCGCAGCACGTCGCGGATCTCCGGCTCGATCGCGCGTTTGGCGAGGAAGTTGATCGTGTAATCGAGCCGCGAGCGCCAGCGGAGGACGCCGAGGACGAGCGTGCGGACGAAGCCGGAATCGTGGGCGAGGAGCGGTGCGGCGAAGGACGACTCGCGCTCGATGCGCCGCAGCAGCTGCAGCGCGCGCTGGCGCTCGTTCATGACAACCTGCCGCCGCTCCGCACGAAATCGACCGCGCGAATCGGCGACTTCCCCGGCTTCTGCACCGACAGCACACACAGCGCGCCTTCGCCGCATTGCACGACGACGCCGTCGTCCGTTGCGTCGGCACGCGCGAGCTCGATCAATTTCAACTCACCCGCGAACACGCCGGGCCACGGATAGAACGCGCGGAACTTGTCGTAGATCACGCGCGCCGGCTGGTCCCACGAGATCGCCCCTTCCGACTTCTCGATCTTCGGCGCGAGCGTCGCCTGCTCGTGATCCTGCGGCGTCTCGGTCCATGCCTCCCGCAGCGTCCTCACCATCGCCTCCGCGCCGATGTGAGAGAGCCGCGCGGCGAGATCGGGCGTGCGCTCGTCGGGACCGATCGGCGTTCGCTCGACGGCGAGCATCGGTCCGTGATCGAGCTCGATGTCGACGCGCATGATCGTCACCCCGGTTTCCGTCTCGCCTCGCTCGATCGCGCGCTGAATCGGCGCCGCGCCGCGGTATTTCGGAAGGATGGAGCCGTGGACATTCAGAAATCCATGCGGCGGGATTTCCAGCAGTGCGGCAGGAAGGATCTTCCCGTAAGCGACGACGATCCCGATGTCGGGCCGCGCCTCACGGATCACATCGAGTCCTTCGCGGATCTTCGCCGGCTGAATCAGCGGAAGCCCGAGCTCTTTCGCCTTCACCGCGACCGCGGGAGCGTGCATCCGCATGCCGCGGCCGGAGGGCTTGTCGGGCTGTGCGACGACGAGCGCGATGTCGTGCTCTTTTGCGAGAGCGGCGAGTGTGGGGACCGCGAAATCGGGAGTGCCGAGGAACGCGATGCGCAAGGTTGCGCGAGTCTAGGTGTCATCCCGAGCGAAGTCGAGGGATCTCCTCCCGACAGAGCGATTCTCGTGCTTCGGCAGGGGATTCCTCGACCGTCTTCGCGGCTCGGAATGCCACGGTGGAGTCACGGCTTCGCCGACAGCGGCGTCCGCGGCGATGCGCAAGGTGGCGCGAGTCTAGGTGTCATCCCGAGCGAAGTCGATTCTCGTGCTTCGGCGGGGGATTCCTCGACCGTCTTCGCGGCTCGGAATGACACGGTGAAGTCACGGCTTGGCCGACAGCGCCGTCCCCGTCACCGCGGTGCCGGTCGTCTGCGTCGCGTGCTGCGTGTCGGTCGCGGGCGCCTGATCCTTCAGCTTCGGGTCGCGCGGTTTGCCGGTTCCTTCGACGCCGTAATTCGGCTCAGGCGCCGCCGCAGGCATCCCATTCTGCGACGGCGTCTGAGACTTGCGCGTAACTGGGTGTGTCATTCCAGGAGGATTGTTCTGGTAATCGCGTGGCGGCGCCTCGCCGCGACAGGCGAGGAGGGAGAACGCAGCTGCCACCGCCATCGCGATTCTCATCACGACACGGATGACTTCAAACTACTTGCCAAGCACGGCGTTCCGGAAGTCTTCACCCGGTCCCGGCTTCGGACCGAGCCACGTCGCGAGCATCGCGTCCGCGCTCGCCTTGCCCGGCAGCGTGCCTTTGTTCTTCCCGTTCACTTCGACCGTCGTGCCGGTGCCCGGCACGTACGTCAGCACGAGGCGGTTCCCTTTCGGAATCGCCTCCATCATCGTGCAGAGCGTCTTGAACGAGCCCTTCACTTCGGCCGACGCATTCGGCGTGTTGTCTTCGAGACCTTCCGACCACGCGTCGCACATCTGATCCTTCGAAACGCTGTAAAGGAAGTGCATGACCATGCGGCGCGACGCGTCGGTGGCCAGGATCGCGGCAGCATCTTTGTTCTTCGCCGGCAGATAGAGCCCGCCGACGTACACCTTGATGAAGAACTTCTTGCGCAGGCCGAGGCCGTTGAGGACGAGCGTCTGATTGTTGACGCTGACGCTGTTCTCGAGATTCACATCGGCGAGCGTGGCGGCGATGAGGGGCAGAGCAAACGCGAATGCAAGCAGAGACCTGGTTGTGCGGCGCATTGTTGAACCTCCCTGTGAACGCTAACCTAGAATGACCGCATGAAACAAATGTTCGCCGCGCTCGCACTTGTCGTCACGCTGCCGCTCACCGCGCAGGTCGCGGAGGGCGATGCGCACTGGAACGCGCGCGCCGAGGGAGAGCAGAACGGGCACGCGAAAGCGGCGCAGATCGATGCGGCGATCGCGGCGTATCAGAAAGCGGTTGCGGCGAATCCGAACGATCTCGAAGCGCATTGGAAGCTGCTGCGCGCGATTCGATTCAAGGGTGCATACGTCGCCTCAACGAATGATGAGAAGAAAGCCGTTTACGGACTGGCGAAGAAAGCCGGCGAGGCGGCGCTCGCGCATGTGCCTTCGAAAGGAAACGAGAAACAGGTCGCGGATACCGCGCGATCGATCGCCGGCGCGGGAGAGATCTACTTCTGGGATTCGGTGAACTGGGGCGAATGGGCGCTCGCATACGGCAAGCTCGCCGCGGTGAAGGAAGGCGCAGCTGATCGCATCCGGCGCGGCGCGACGATCGCCATGCTCATCGATCCGAAGATGGAAGACGGCGGCCCGGCCCGCGTCCTCGGACGCCTGCACGACCAGACGCCGCACGTGCCGTTCATCACCGGCTGGGCATCGAGCAAGGACGCAGTGAAATACCTCACTGAGTCATTGAAAGTCGATGCGGCGAACAAGATTACGAAGGTGTTCCTCGCCGAGGCGCTGGTGAATAACGACAGCGACAACAAGCCGAAAGCGATTCAGATGTTGCGCGAGGTGGTGAGCGCGCCGAATCCGCCGGAGTATGTGGTGGAGTGGGAAGCGGCGGTGAACGACGCGCGCGCGTTGCTCAGGAAGTGGGGTGCGTGAGCGCGACGATCACGTCGTCGATTGCGATCGTCTCCACGACATCGAACAACAACCCGTCGCGCGATTCCGACAGCAGCACGATCGGCGTCTTCTTCAGCGTCACCGTCACGCCGCCGTGCCGTTTCCACTCCGCTTCCTTCGCGCACCAGAAGTGCAGCAGCCGATGCGCGATCGTGCAGCGCGACAGCATCTCCGTTTCGTCATCCGTCAAAAACAGATGCGTGGTTCGCTCGCTGATCTCGCGCACGACCTGCACGTCGATCCCCACCGCAGACTCGCCCTTCGCCGCCGCCCCATAACCCTCGGAATGCGAAAACGAAACGTGCTTCGCGTCGGGCAATAGCGCGGCAGCGGCACGGCTCAGCATCCGATCGCGCTCGCGTTTTTCGAGCGCGAGCTCGAATGCCTCGCCCTGCACGACGGCCGCACGCCCGCGCCACGACTCCGGCAGCTCGATCCGTTTCATTGCTGCTGCGCCGGCACCGCGGCGATGAATTGATTGTCGCCGCTGCTCTCCACCACCGACGCGAACGCGACTCCCGTGCCCGCGATCGGCGTGATGCGGATCGTGTTCGATTCATCGAGCGTGACGCCGAGCTCGTGCTCGATGTCGGGCACCATCCACACTTCGTCCTCCGCGACGCCCTGCTCGATCGTCTTGCCGCGCACCGAGATGCGGAACGTCGCCGGAATGCTGCCGATGTTCACGATGCCGACATTCACCCTCCGCGGCGTGCGCGGCGCGGGAATGCCGATGATGGTGAGCTCCGCCGCATCGCCGCCCGCAGTCGCGGAATCGCGCGCGCCGAGCGCCTCCTCGGTCGATGCATGCGAATCGTGCGCGGCGTCATACGTCTTCACCGACGCGACCGGCGCGCGGCCGACGCGATGCTCGATCCAGAGCGTGCCGATCGAGTCGTGCATGCCGAACAGCAAGCCCGCGACATCGGGCCAGCGGATCGTCTGCCGCGGCGCGAGCGTCACGCGGCGATCGGCGCTCGCGCCGCCGGCGATGTAGCGCACGGACAT
The DNA here is from genome assembly GCA_035255945.1 of Thermoanaerobaculia bacterium. Taxonomy (GTDB): domain Bacteria; phylum Acidobacteriota; class Thermoanaerobaculia; order Gp7-AA8; family Gp7-AA8; genus JAJPHC01. Next base: position 1,005 of record DATEZA010000278.1, on the reverse strand, counting down.
CGAGACCGGCTCGCGAAATGGGTTGTGCATGGTGAGGTCGGAGACCCAGCGCGCGTCGCCGATGCCAGCGTGATTGCCGACGAGCGGGAAGACTTCGCGATCGCGCGTCGACTCGACGAGCTGGTCCGCTTTCGGAAGGTGGATGCGATTGAGGTATTGGCCCTTCCCGTCGGCGACGCGCGTCCACAACTCGACGCCGCGAATCGACCGGTAGAAGCGATAGCAATCGTCGATGTACGCCGACACCGCCTGCGCGCGCAGATCGTTCGGCACACCGTCGAACCGGTCGAGAAACTCGGGCGAGGTGCGAATGATGACCTTCGGCTTCGTCCGCTCGAGCACGCGAATCGTCTCCGTCTGAAATTCGCGGGGCGAGAGGATCGGCACCTGGTAGAAACGCGTCGGGTTCGGCCGATCGGCGAAAAAGTAGAACGCGGGCTGATTGGAGAAATCGAAGATCGGCTCGTTGCGCTTCGTCAGTTTACGGATCTCGTCGCTGACGGCGGCGATGCGGAAACGCACCTCTTCCGCATGGCCGTCCTTCACCACGTGTTGCACGCGCCGCTGGTAGTTCAGCAGGTCGTCGATGCGGATGTTGATCAGGTCCGGAATCCAGAGCAGCACGCCGACGATCGGAATCAGCACCATCACGATCGCCGCGACGAAGGCCGTGCCGCCTTCACGCGAGGTCTCGCGCAGCTTGCGCGTGAAGAGGATCGCCAGCGCGACGAGGATCGGTCCTACGAGGAACGCGGCGAAGTACTGATGACGAAACTCGGCGCGGCCGAACGCCGTGCGCTGGGTGACCGCGGCGAACACGGTGAGCACGAGCAGCGCAGAGTCGAACGTGTCGAAGCGTTTGCGCAGCCAGCGCTGGATCAGGTACACGCCGGCGATGGCGATCACCAGCGGCGAGAGGATCAGGTGGAACTTCTCGAACAGGACGAAGTCCGCCAGCGTGTGCAGGTTGAGGTTCTGGCGGAACGTGCCGACGAGATCGGGGAA
>DATEZA010000277.1:0-38667 GCA_035255945.1 Thermoanaerobaculia bacterium | reverse complement strand
GGCGTCACGTCGTCCGGTCCGAACGGCAATCAGGTCATCTCCGGCGCTCCGTCGTACGACAACCTGTACATGATCGACGGCGCAACGGTGAACGAGAACCTGCGCGGACAGCCGCACGATCTCTTCATCGAAGACGCCATTCAGGAGACGACGGTTCTGACCGGCGCGATCTCCGCGGAGTTCGGCCGCTTCACCGGCGGCGTCGTCACTGCGGTCTCCAAGTCGGGCGGCAACGAGTTCTCCGGCACGTTCCGCGATTCGTTCCAGTCGCCGAAGTGGACCGCTCCTTCGAAGGGCGACACCAGCGCGCGCACGAAGAACATCAACCAGACCGATGAAGCAACGCTCGGCGGCCGCATCATCCGCGACCGTCTCTGGTTCTTCACCGCAGGCCGCTACTTCAAGCAGAACAATCCGAAGAATTTCCAGATCGGCGATAACCCGACGTCGGACGGCATCATCCCCGACACCTACACCAACGGCCGCAAGCAGCGCCGCCTGGAGGGCAAGCTGACCGGCCAGGTGACGCCGAAGCACTCCATCACGGCGTCGATGCTCGACATCAAGGACGACCAGACCAACAACTTCAATCCGACCTTCCCGGCGATGGAGCCGGCGAACTTCGACACGCAGCGCTCCCTCCCGAACAGCTTCCGCACCATCAATTACAACGGCGTCATCACCAACAGCTTCCTCATCGAGGCTCTCGCCGCGAAGAAGGCATTCACCTTCGTCGGCTCGGGCGGCGATGCGCGCTTCCCCGACGACGAGCGCCGCACGTTCATCGAAGGCACGTCCGGCACCTTCAGCCACGGCGCGACTCCGATCGGCGGTTTCGGCGCGCCGCTCTTCTGCGGCGCCCCCACCTGCCCCGACGAGCGCCGCGACAACAAGAACTGGCAGGTGAAGGGCACCTACTATCTCTCCACCAAGGGCCTCGGTACGCACAACATCGTTGCCGGCTACGACAACTGGATGTCGACGCTGCGCTCCGACAACCACCAGTCCGCGTCCGACTTCACGGTCGGCCTCTACGCCGCGGGCCAGATCCTCACCAATCCGGACGGCCAGAGCATCAACATCAGCGCCGCTCCGGACGGCAATACGCTTCTCATCTTCTGGCCGATTCTCGAGTCGAGCAAAGGCACGGACCTGACCACCGATTCGATCTTCGTCAACGACAAGTGGGACCTCAACAACAAACTGAGCTTCAACCTCGGCGCGCGCTACGACAAGAACCAGGGCAAGAACAGCGCGCATCAGAAGATCGCCGATGACTCCAAGACCAGCCCCCGCCTCGGCGTCACCTACGACGTCTTCGGCAACGGCCGTCTCCGCCTCAACGGCAGCTACAGCCAGTACGTGACGTCGATCTCCGACGGCAACATCGCCGATGCATCGTCGCCGGCCGGCAGCCCGTCGTACCTCTACTGGTACTACGGCGGACCGGAGATGAATCACGTTTCATCGACGCAGTTCTTCACCCAGCTCTACGACTGGTTCAAGTCGGTCGGCTACACGTCGAACCGCGACTTCCTCCTCGGCGGCAAGACCAACGGTCTCGCCTCGCGGATTCCGTTCGCGCTCAAGTCGCCGTACGTCGGTGAGTTCACCATCGGCGCCGGCACGCAGGTCGGTGCGCACGGCTTCCTGCGCGCGGACTACATCGACCGCAAGTGGAACAACTTCTACGTCAACGAGACGACGCTGGCGACCGGTCAGATCGCCGATCCGCTGCTCGGTGGCAACGCCGACATCACGAACCTGGTCACCAGCAACGACCTCGAGCGCAAGTACCACGCGGTCCAGCTGCAGGGCTCGTATCAGATGTTCAGCCGCGTCAACCTCGGCGGCAACTACACCTACTCGCGTCTGCGCGGCAATCACGTCGGCGAGACCGGCGGTTCCGGTCCGGTGCCGACCGCAGGCCCGAACAGCTATCCCGAGTACCTCAACTACGCGAACCGCAATCCGGTCGGTACCCTCGGATCCGATCAGACGCACAAACTGCGCGCGTGGGTCAGCTATGACCAGCCGACGCACGTCGGCAACTTCAACGTCAGCGTGCTCCAGCGCTTCGACTCCGGCCTGCCGTATTCGGCAGTCGGATTGGTCGACCCGCGCCGCCGTCAGTGCAACAGCGCCGAAGTCTCGCTCGGCGAGTGCACCGCGGCGAACCTCGGCAAGCGCGTCAGCATCGCGAACCCGGGCTACAACTTCCCGCCCACTTCGGCGAACTATTACTTCTCCAAGCGCGGCGGATTCCGCTTCGACGACCTGACCGCGACCGATCTCGCCGTCAACTGGAACTCCCCGTCGCTCGGCGGCAAGGCCCTGATCTTCGTCGAGGCCGAGCTGCGCAATGCGTTCAACGAGCAGGCGGCGGTGTCCGGCGACACGTCGGTCTTCACCAACCGTTCGTCGGGCAACCTCCTCGCGTTCAACCCGTTCACCGAAACGCCGGTCGAGTGCCCGAACGTCGCGGCCAACTACACCAACGGTGCGCCGAACGCGAACTGCCTCGCCATGGGTGCGAACTTCATGAAGGGACCGAGCTTCGGCAAAGCCCGCGCCGGCAACCCCACCACGTTCACTCAGGCGGGCGACTACCAGCTCCCGCGCACGTTCCTCGTCTCCGCAGGCGTGCGGTTCTAAGTACACTCCGAGCCCCGGCCTCGCGCCGGGGCTCACTCCCGCCCGCTCCCCCGCCGCGGCAGCAAGCTGCCGCAATCCGGTTCACGGGCGGTACACGTTCGCGGCGGCTTTTTTTGAGCGCGGACGTCTCGTCCGCAGTCGTCGGGCGTCCCGCCCGGCGACCAAATCGGCGACCGGGCGAGACGCCCGGCCGCTGCGGGCGCGGACGCCCGCGCTCCTTACGGCCGGTACACGATCAGAATCACGGCGACGGCGACCACCACGATCGCCATCACGGTCCAGAACAGCACGCGATGAGTTCGCGGCGGCTTTTGGGAGCGCGGACGTCCCGTCCGCAGTCGTCGGGCGTCCCGCCCGGCGACCGAATCGGCGACCGGGCGAGACGCCCGGCCGCTGCGGGCGCGGACGCCCGCGCTCCTTACGGCCGGTACACGATCAGAATCACGGCGACGGCCACCACCACGATCGCCATCACGGTCCAGAACAGCACGCGATGAGTCGGCGGCGTGGGGCTGTTGAGCGCGGGACGCCGCCCGTGCGGACGATCGCCGGTGCCGTCGTCGACCAGTGCGGCGGCGCGGTCGCGGCAGTCGAAGCAGCCATCGAGGTGCTCCGCCGCGGCAAGAATCTCATCGACCGGAGCCTTGCGGCTCACGTAACGATCAATTTCATCCCGAGTTAAGTGGTGCGTCAACTCCCTCTCTCCGGATGGATGGTTGGGGACCCAGACAGAAAGTTTACGCGCTGGTGTTTGTGACCTGGATCACATTCAGGACGCCCGGCGACTTCTCGCTGGCCAGCGAGCGAGACGCTCGCCGGCTGCGGGCGGGACGCCCGCGCTCCTCATCCGCCCTGGAGGAGCGCCTTCGTCGCGGGGTGCTGCGGATGTGTGAGCACAATCTTCGGATCGCCTTCCTCGACGACCTCACCCTCGGCGAGGATCACCACACGCGACGCGTAATCACGCACGAAATCGTCGTCGTGCGTGGTGACCATCAGCGTGCGTCCGTCTTTCACCAGCTCGCGCAGCGTCTCGCCGAGCTCATTGCGGCGCGCCGGATCGAGTGACGCCGTCGGCTCATCCATCAACAGCAGCGGCGGATCCATCGCCATCGCGCGCGCGATCGCCACGCGCTGCGCCTCGCCGCCGGAGAGCTCGCGTGGATACGCGTCCTTGCGATGCGAGACGCCGAGGGATTTCAACAACTGCAACGCGCGATCGTTCGCCGAGGACTGGTTCACATGCGCCACGTTCACCGGCGCGAGCGTCACGTTCTGCATCGCCGTCAGATGGTCGAACAGGTAGTGCAACTGGAACACCATCCCGACGCGTTTGCGCAGCTCGCGCATCACGGAGCGTTGCGGCAGCGGACCGGGACGCAGCACCACGCCGTCGACATCGATCGAGCCGTCGTTGAACGTCTCCAGTGCGGCGACGCTGCGCAAAATCGTCGTTTTGCCGCCGCCCGAGAGTCCCATCAGCGCGAGCAGCTCGCCGCGCTGCACGGTCATGTCGACGCCGCGCAGCACCTGCCGCGAGCCGCGATTGAGCCGCAGTTTTTCGATGCGCAGGATCTCGTTCATTCGCTCGACATCCTCCACTTCGATTCGAGATAGCCGGCCAGCCGCGCCAGCGGCAGCGACAGCAGCAGGTAGAGCCCCGCGCAGAGCGCACCGGGGATGACCCAGCTGCCGATGTTCGCGGCGAAGATCGACGTTTGTTTGGTCAGCTCGATCACGGTGATGACCGAGACGAGCGACGAGTCCTTCAGCAGCGCGACGAAGTCGTTGGTCATCGGCGCGAGCGCGATGCGGAACGCCTGCGGTCCGCGCACGAGCGTGAAGACCTGGTACTCCGTCAGTCCGAGCGTGCGCGCGGCTTCGAGTTGTCCGCGTTGCACCGCTTCGAGTGCGCCGCGATAAATCTCCGATTCGTACGCCGCGTAGTTCAGGCCGAGGCCGAGGAGCGCGGCGACGAATGCGGGGAGCTTGATGACGCTGGAGAGGCCGTAGTACAGCACGAAGAGCTGCAGCAGCACCGGCGTGCCGCGCACCACTTCGACATACAGCGTCAGGATGCCGCGGACGATCACGTTGCCGTACACGCGGCCACTGGCGATCATCACACCGAATCCGATCGCGAGCGCCATCGCGAGACACGACAGCAGGATCGTGATGACCGAAGCGCGGAGGAGCGCGGGGACATAACGCAGCGTGATCTGCCACAGTGTGGCGCCGCCGACCTCGGCGGCGTTGTTCGCCGGCGGTGTCGCCGGCGCCACACTGTTCACGCTTGCAAAGAACTTCGGCTGGTACTCATCCCAGATGTTCCACTTGCGATAGATCCGCTCCAGCGTGCCGTCGCGCATCCGCGCTTTCAGCACCTCGTTGATCTGATCGCGCAGCGCGCCGTTCTCCTTCGCCAGCACGCCGACGTAATGCCCGGTCGCGATCGGCGTGGGCTGAATCGCCAATCCGCCGGTGCGATGCAGCGCGCGCACGGCGATGATGTTGTCGAGCAGCACCGCGTCGACCCGTCCCTGCTTCAGGTCTTCGTACGGATGCACGTCGTCGTCGTACGAGACGGGGACTACGCCATCCTCTTTCTCCGCCTGCAGCAGACGGTCGTACGCGATCGTGCCGGCGAGCGTGGCCACGCGATGCCCGCGCAGGTCGCGCAGCGTGTGATAGCGGCCCGTGTCCTCCGGCCGCACGCTCAGCACTTCCTGGAATTCGAAGTACGGCATGGTGCAGGCGAGCGATGCGCAGCGCGGCGCGGTCTGCTCGACGCCGCTCATGCCGATGTCGAAGTCGCCGCGCGCGACCGATTGATCGATCTCCTGAAACTGCACCTGCACGAATTGCGCGTTGCGTCCGAGACCTTTCGCGATCTCGCCGGCCACTTCGACGTCGAAGCCGCGCACGATGGCGGGATTGCTCGGATCGGCCTCGACGTACGGCGCGCCACCTTCCGAATCACCGCCCCAGCGGAGAAGCGTGACCAGCACGATGAACGGGAACACGCCCGGATGATAACGTTCCTTTTCTGCAGATGAATGACGATCTTCGCCTCGCTCTTCGACTGGCCGACGAAGCCGACGCCATCACCATGAAGTTCTTCCGCGCGGCGTCGCTTTCCATCAAAACGAAGGCCGATCGCACGCCGGTGACGGAGGCCGATCTGGCGGTGGAAACAGTGCTGCGCGAACGACTGGCGAGCGAACGTCCCGACGATGCGATCGTCGGCGAGGAGTTCGGCGTGACCGGATCGTCGTCACGCCGCTGGATCCTCGATCCGATCGATGCGACGAAGAACTTCATGCGCGGCATTCCTGTCTTCGCGACGCTGATCGCATTGGAGAACGAAGCCGGCGTCGTCAGCGCACCGGCACTGGGGATGCGCTGGTGGGCGTCGCGCGGCACCGGCGCGTTCTGCAACGAGCGCCGCCTGCACGTATCGAATGTCGCGACGATCGAAGGCGCGCAATTCACCTACGACGACATCACCACGTTCGAGCGCCTCGGCCTGCGCGAGCAATTCCTCGCCTTCGATCGCAGATGCGCACGCTCGCGCGGCTTCGGCGATTTCTGGGGACACATGCTCGTCGCCGAAGGCGCATGCGACGTGACGATCGAGCCCGAGGTGTCGCTCTGGGACCTGGCCGCGCTGCAGGTGATCGTCGAAGAAGCGGGCGGGCGGTTCACGAATCTCGCCGGTGAAGCGCGATGCGACGGAGGAAGCGGCGTGTCGACGAACGGCCTGCTGCACGATGCGGTACTGGAGGCCTTCCAATGAATGCGGAGCGCGGACGTCTCGTCCGCAGCGAGCGGGCGTCCCGCCCGGTCGCCGGGTTTAGTCGCCGGCCGAGACGGCCGGCGACTGCGGGCGGGACGCCCGCGCTCCGAGGTCCACGATGAGCATGCAGGAAGACGTCATGGTCGTCGAGACCGCGCTCCTCGCGCCGCACCTCCAACAAGGCATCATCCGCGACACAGCCGAACAGATTCTCGACATCATCGACGAGCACCACACCTTCCTCGTGCGGCACATCGCCGAGGTCTCGCCGCAGTACCGGCAGATCATCCCGTACGTGATCATTCGCTGCGGCGACGAATGGTTCGTCACGCGCCGCACGAACAAAGGCACCGACGCGCGTCTGCACGAGAAGGTCGCCCTTGGCGTCGGCGGTCACATCGGCGCGGGACTCGATCTCGTCGACGGCATGCAGAAGGAGCTCGACGAAGAAGTGGCGATCGAAGGCGATTACGACCTCACTTTCGCCGGCATCCTCAACGACGAGTCGACCGAAGTCGCGCGCGTGCACCTCGGCATCGTCTACATTCTCGACGCGCCGTCGCACGACGTGCGCGTCCTCGAAACGGAGAAGTTGATCGGCGAATGGCACGCACTCCGCGACCTCGCCGAAAGGCGGGAGGCGATGGAGTCATGGTCGCAAATCGTTTACGACGAGCTTCTTTCGCAATCGCAGTCATCCTGATCGGTACCGGCTTTCCGCGCCCGCAACCGGAGCATGCCGGCGCCTGCACGGTGGTCGACCTCGGAGACGAATGGTTCGCCGTCGACGCAGGCCGCGGCGCGACGATGCGCATCGCCGCGACCGAGCTCGATTACGCGAAGCTGCGCGCCGTCTTCATGACGCACTTCCATTCCGACCACACCGCCGGACTTCCCGATCTCTTCATCAGCTCCTGGCAATTTGGACGGAAGACGAAGCCGCTCGAGCTGTACGGTCCGCGCGGCACGAAGCGGCTGTCCGACGCGATCCTCAGTTTCTTCGCGGACGACATCCACTACCGCCGCGACCTGCTCGAAAAACATCCCGCCGCCGGCGCGACGATCCGCACGCACGAGATCGGCGAGGGCGTGATCTTCGACGACGGCAAAGTGAAGGTCACGGCGTTCAACGAAGACCACCGGCCGGTCGTACCCGCGCTCGGATATCGATTCGAATCGGGCGGAAAAACGATCGTCGTCTCCGGCGACACGCGCCCGAACGACAACCTGCTGAAGTTCGCGAGGAATGCGGACGTGCTGGTGATCGAGGCGTATCTGCCGGAGTTTTTCGACAAGGTCGACACGCCGGAAGTCGCCGCGCGGCTCAAGCACTACCACACGACCGCGGAGGAAGCGGGCGCGATCGCGACGAAGGCGCACGTGAAGACGCTCGTGCTCACGCATCTCGTCGGCAAGGATGAAGAGGCGTTCCGCACGCAGGCATCGAAGACATTCAAAGGAAAGCTGATCGTCGGCCGCGATCTGATGCGCGTGACCGCCGAATAAGGAGGCAGCGCGATGCACACCATCGTCCACGACATGTTCACGCTCCCGATCCCGGTCCTCGAGAAATTGATCCGCCCCGCGCTGGTCTACGGATTTCTCGTGCTGCTGCTCCGCGTGTTCGGCAAACGCGAGCTCGCGCAGCTCAATCCGTTCGACTTTGTGGTCCTGATCTCGCTCTCGAACACCGTGCAGAACGCGATCATCGGCGACGACAACTCGGTCGCCGGCGGCTTCATCGGCGCGGCCGCGCTGATGGTCTGCAACTACCTCGTCGTGCGCTTTCTCTTCCGCCACCGCCGGCTGGATCAGGTGATCGAAGGCGATGCCACGGTGCTCGTGAAGGACGGAAAAGTGCAGCAAAAAGCACTCGCCCGCGAGTTGATCACCACGTCCGAGCTCGATGTCGTCGCGCGCCGCCAGGGCTTCGACGGCGTGCAGTCACTCGAACAATGCGTGCTCGAACCGGGCGGCGCCTTCGTGATGAAACCGAAGGAGCCGACGACGGACGAAAAGCGTTACAACGAGATCGTGGCGATGCTCGGAGAACTGTCGAGAAAGATCGACGCGATGAGGGTGTAGGACAACCTCTCAGGTTGTCCCGGGACAAGCTGAGAGCTTGTCCTACACTTCGTCCTCCCCCTTCTCCGTCCCCTCGATTACCGGGCGTTCGACGACGTGCATGCCTTCCGAGTACGTGCCGCCGCCGGTCGTGCCGAACACGCCGCCGTTGCCTTCCTGCACGCCATACTCGCCCTTACCGCTGTGTGCAGCTTCGTCGTAACCGCGGTTGGTCGGATCGTCTTTTTCTTGAGTCGGGGTCGCGCCTTCCGGCGTGTAGTCGATGTCGCTGTCGGTTCTGCGATTCGTGGCCATAATGCAGAGACAGGTGCAAGCGCCGCTCCCGATCGATCCGCATCTCGCCGAAATCACCGCGCACGTTCGCCGCGCGCGAACGGCTGTGATCGTCGCACCGCCCGGTTCCGGAAAAACGACGCGCGTGCCGCCCGCATTAGCCGTGCTCGGCAAGACGATCCTGCTGCAACCGCGACGCGTCGCCGCACGCGCACTCGCGCGCCGCATTGCGTTCGAGCGCGGCTGGACGATCGGCGATGAGATCGGCTGGCAGATCCGATTCGAGCGCCGTTTCTCATCGAGCACGCGGCTGCTCGTCGCGACCGAAGGCATCCTCACCGCGCGATTGCAATCGGATCCGCTGCTGAGCGATTTCGCCGTCGTGATCCTCGACGAATTTCACGAGCGGAGCATTCACGCCGATCTCGCGCTCGCGCTCGTGAAGCAGGCGATGGACGCGCGTGACGATCTCGCCGTCATCGTGATGTCCGCGACCATCGATGCTGATCCGATCTCGCGATTCCTCGGCGGCGCACGCGTCTTCGACATCGATGCACGCGCGTATCCGATCGACATCCGCTATCGATCGATCTCCATCGCGGAGGCGGTGCGCGAATCGCGCGGCGACGTGCTCTGCTTCCTCCCCGGCGCGCGCGAGATCGAACAGGCGCGCATCGAGATCGGCAACATCGACGCGCTCGTGCTGCCGCTGCACGGACAACTGGACGTCGACGCGCAGGAGCGCGCGCTTGCGGCGGCGTCGCGGCGTCGCGTGATCCTCGCGACGAACGTTGCCGAGACGTCGCTCACGGTCGAAGGGATCACCGAGGTGATCGACTCGGGACTGCAGAAAGTGATGCGGTACGACCCGGAGACCGGCGTCGATCATCTCGCCACCGAGCGCATCTCACTCGATTCCGCCGATCAGCGCGCGGGCCGCGCGGGCCGCACCGCGCCCGGCCTCGCGACGCGTTTGTGGGACTCGCGCGATCTGCTCCGGCCGCATCGCGAGCCCGAAATTCATCGCGTCGATCTCGCCTCGGCGATGCTCGACATCATCGCGTGGGGCGGCGATCCGCGCTCGTTCCCCTTCTTCGAGCGGCCTTCGGACGAACGTCTTGAAGCCGCACTCTCGCTGCTCGATCAACTCGGCGCCGATCCCGAGCTGCGCAAGTACCCGCTCCATCCGCGGCTCGCGCGCCTGATCATCGCCGCGAACGGCGACGAGCTCGCGGTGCGAATTGCTGCAGCGTTGTCCGAGGGCGTGCGGTTGCGACGATCGGAGACGACGGACTCGGATGCGTTCGCTCTCGCCGATGATGCCCCGCGCGAAATCGTGCGCGAGCTCCTCCGTCATCCCGAGCGTAGTCGAGGGACCCGGGCGGCTGGCGGCGCGCCCATCGCGCCACCCGTCCACGCAGGTGCCTCGACTACGCTCGGCATGACGGCGGTGCGCAAAGCGATCTTCGCCGCATATCCCGATCGCGTCGCGATGCGCCGCGAGCCGCGCTCGGCGCGCCTGCTCCTCGCGAGCGGCACCGGTGCCGTGCTGGCGAAAGAGTCCGGCGTCCGCGAGGGCGAGTTCCTCGTCGCACTCGAGCTCGCAGGCAGCGGCACAGGCGAAGCGCTCGTTCGCGCGGCGAGCATCGTCGAGCGCGAGTGGCTCAAACCGACGCGTGCGGAGAAAGTCCACATGTTGACCAACGCCGGACGCGTCCGCGCCATCGAGCGTCTCTGGTACGGCGCGCTCCCCCTCGGCGAGCGCAACGCCGAAATCGATCCGCTCGAAGAAGCGCGCCTGCTGGCCGAGGCGAACAAACCGAAAGTCGATCCGCTGACGCAGCGACGCATCGCCTTCGCCGGCACCGAGCGCAATCTCGATCGGCTTGCGCCACCCACAATCGCATTGCCCTCCGGCCGCAACGCGAGGCTCGACTATCGCGATGACGGCTCCGTCTTCGCCGCCGTCAAATTGCAGGAGCTCTTCGGCCTCGCCGAGACGCCGCGCCTCGGCCCGAAGCAGACGCCCGTCACGTTCGAGCTGCTCGCACCGAATGGCCGCCCGGTGCAAGTCACGCGCGACCTGCGCAGCTTCTGGAACACCACGTACGCCGAGGTGCGGAAGGAATTGCGTGGGCGCTATCCGCGGCATCCGTGGCCGGATGATCCATGGAACGCCACGCCCACGCATCGCACGAAGAGGTGACCCGTTGTCGCGTCGCGGGCGTCGAGCGAGCCGTGAAGGTGAGGAGCGCGGGCGTCTCGCCCGGCGACCATTGTGACCGGGCGAGACGCCCGGTCACTGCGGCCGGGGACGGCCGCGCTCCATTTCCTGCTCGGCCATCAAGCTGTCGAGATCGCGGAACACCGTCACCACGGCATCGACGCTGCCTTTGTTCACCAACTCGATCTTTGCGTCGCGCGCGTCGAGCGAGGCGTGGAACGCCACGCCCACGCGTCGGGTGAGGAGCGCGGGCGTCTCGCCCGGCGACCTTTGTGACCGGACGAGACGTCCGGTCACTGCGGCCGAGGACGGCCGCGCTCCATTTCCTGCTCGGCCATCAGGCTGTCGAGATCGCGGAACACCGTCACCACCGCATCGACGCTGCCCTTGTTCACCAGCTCGATCTTTGCGTCGCGGGCGTCGAGCGAGCCGTGAAGGTGAGGAGCGCGGGCGTCTCGCCCGCAGTCGTCGGGCGTCTCGCCCGGCGACCGTTGTGACCGGGCGAGACGCCCGGTCACTGCGGCCGGGGACGGCCGCGCTCCATTTCCTGCGCGGCGATCAGGCTGTCGAGATCGCGGAACACCGTCACCACCGCGTCGACGCTGCCCTTGTTCACCAGCTCGATCTTTGCGTCGCGCGCGTCGAGCGAGCCGTCGATCCGCACCTCATCGAATTGCAGCGCGTGGCCGACATACGCGAACGTCACGTCGTAATGCGCGCTCCAGAAAAACGGCGCGTCGTGATACGGCTTGCGCAAGCCGAGGATGTTTTCCGCGGCGACCTGTCCCATCCGCTCCGCGACCACCCAGTGCTCGACGCGGCGTCCATCCACGCGCGCGACATCGCCCGCCGCGTAGACGCCTTTCGCCGAGGTTTCGAGAAATTCGTCGACGACGATGCCTTTGTCGAGCGACAGTCCCGCATCCTCGGCGAGCTTGAGATTCGGACGCACGCCGGTGCCGATCACGACGAAGTCGCACGGGATCTGCTCGCCGCTCGCGAGCACGACGTGATCGTTCTCGACTGATTTCGCGGTCGTCCCGAGGCGGAAGTTCACGCCATGCTCTTCGTGCAGGCGCTTCACGAACTTGCCCGCTTCATCTCCGAGGATGCGCGCAAGCGGAATCTCCTCCGGCGCGACGACCGTGACCTCCACTTTGCGCTCGCGCAGCGACGCCGCGACTTCGAGTCCGATGAAGCTCGCGCCCATGATCACCGCGCGTTTTCCTTCCGCGGCCGCCGCGACGATCGCCTTGCTGTCCGCGGCCGTGCGGAGGTAGTAAACGTGTTGACCTTCGAACGGAAGGTGGACGGGATCGGCGCCGGTGGCGATCACGATCGCGTCGAACGATTGCGTCGTGCCGTCTTCGAGGGTGACGGTTTTCGTCGCTGGCCCGAGCTTCGTGACTTTCGTCAGTCGAAGATCGACGTTCTCGCCCATCGGCAACGGCAGCCACTCCTCGGGGGCGTGTCCCGACAGGTATTCCTTCGACAGATTCGGCCGGTCGACCGGCGCCTCGGTGCCGAACATGGTGATCGAGCCGGTGAAGCCGCGGCGGCGGAGCATCTCCGCGCACGCGTTGCCCGCGGCGCCCGCGCCGATGATGCCGACGGATTTCGCCGAGGTGTGTTTCCCCAGAATCACCGGTTTTCCGTCGCGCAACTCCACGTCATACGTTGCCACCGGCAGCAGTGCCGGCGCGCGCGTCGCCTCGCCCGTGCGGATGTCGAAACAGGCGTGATGCCACGGGCAATGCAGCTGGTCGCCGTCGAGCAACCCGTCCGCGAGCGGCGCGTTGTAATGCGTGCAATGCGCGCCGATCGCGAACACTTCATCGCCGCGGCGGATGATCAGTACTTCCTCACCTTCGAACTGGACGACTTCCATCGCTACTCCTTGCACAACCGGAAAAACTCCGCGCGTGACGTCGGATTCGTGCGCAGCGTGCCGAGCATCGACGACGTCACCATCTCCGTCTCTTCCTGCCGCACGCCGCGGCAGCCCATGCAGAGATGATGCGCGCGCAGGACCACGCCCGCGCCGCGCGCCTCGAGATGCTCCTCGATCGACGCCGCGATCTGCCGCGTCATCCGCTCCTGGATCTGCAGACGCCGCGCGAAACAGTTCACCAGACGCGCCAGCTTGCTGATGCCGACCACGCGTCCCGGGAGATATCCGACCGAGGCCGTTCCGTAAAACGGCAGGAGGTGGTGCTCGCAGACGGAGTAGAACGAGATGCCGCGCAGCACGATCATCTCGTCGCTCGATTCTTCGAACGTGCGCGACAGAATCTCGCCGGGATCTTCGCCGTAGCCCGAGGTCATCTCACGCCACGCGCGAACGACGCGAGCAGGCGTGTCGATGAGGCCATCGCGCGTCGTGTCTTCGCCGATGAAACGAAGCAGCGTCGCGATGCCCTCCTCGGCCGAACGTTGAGAAGGAAGAGAGAAAAGCTCGTGAGAAACACTCATGCGGATATTTTACAAGCAAACACTTTCAAATCGCTCGTTACAAAGCAGAAAGCAAAAAGCAGAAAGCAAAAAGGAGCCTCTCGCGGAGCCCCCCTTCTGCCTTCTGCCTTCTGCCTTCTGCCTTCTGCCTTCTACTTTTGTTTTTGCGTTTCCAGGTTGATCGTCACTTCGACATCGTCGCCGACCAGGAACCCGCCGTTGTCGAGCGCTTTGTTCCAGTTCACGCCGTAGTCCTTGCGATTGATCGTCGTGGTCAGCGAGAAGCCGGCCTTGTCGTTGCCCCACGGGTCCTTTGCGGCGCCGAGGAACTGGACCGGGATCGTGACTTTCTTCGTGACGCCGCGGATCGTCAGGTTGCCGGTGACGTTGTAGAGATCCTTCTTCTTCGACGGTGCGATCGACGTGCTCTTGAACGAGATCGTGGGGAACTTGTCGACATCGAAGAAATCGGCGGTGCGCATGTGTTTGTCGCGATCCGCCTCGCCGGTGTCGTTGCTGCCGGCGTTGATGGTGAACTCGACCGACGACGCGCCCGGCTTGCCCGGCTGCATGTCGATGGTGCCGTCGAAGTCGGTGAACTTGCCGGTCACGTTGCTGACGAGGTGGCGGACTTTGTAGTCGACGTTGGAGTGCGCCTTGTCGACCTTGAACGTGTCGGCGGCGAGGGGCAGCGCAACGACTGCCAGTACTGCAGAAAGAATGAAACGCTTCATGAAAAACTCCTCCTTACTGAGTTAGCGGCGCGACGCATTTGCGGCGCGCAGGTTGATGAGCGAGGTGTGCATGGCTTCGCGGGCGCGGTCGAGCAGGGAGAGGAGCTCGGCCAGGTGGCGTTTTTTCAGGCCGCTCAGCGCGGCGTCGGCAACTTCCTGCACCGGCTGATCGAGCGCGAACACGAGCTCGAATCCTGATTTGGTGATGCGGCAGTAGACACGGCGGCGGTCGACGTTGCAGCGCTCGCGGGTGACGAGCTTCTTCGCTTCCAGCCGGTCGATGAGGCGCGTGATGCCGGGCGTCTCTTCGATCATCCGCTCCGCGATGTCGAGCGTCGGCAGCCCTTTCTCGCCCGCCCCGCGGAGGATGCGCAGGACGTTGTACTGCTGCTCGGTGATGTCGAACGGTGCGAGGACGACCGCCACATGACGGCGCAGCAGATCGGCCGTGCGCATCAGCGCGACGCCCGCTTCTTCGCCTTTGGAGGCGAAGGGGCGGGTCTGCTTCAGCTCGTGCTGAATCGATGTCATGGCGATAATGTACAGGTCATTGGTTGATTAGTCAAGTATTGTCGCCTCCGGACGCGCGGCCATGCCGCGCGCTGTCGCGGCATGGCCGCGACACAAACGAAGCAGCGGCGGCATGGCCGCCGCACTCCTGCTATCTTTTCCCCACATGCACGCCTTTCCATCCGAATTTGCGGACCTGCTCAACGCACGCGGTCAGCAGCTCCTCGCCAAGCCTCCCCGTCTCGACGTCTTTCGGGGCCGCGGACGCACACCGATCGCCGTCTTCGACGATCTGATCGATGACAAAACGGCGCGGAAGTGCATCGCCGCGCTCGACGAAGTCATGTGGCCGCTGCTGCGGCGGATGCACTCGCCGATTCCGCGCGAAGCGCTGACCGGTCAGAAGAAAAATTACAAGGACAAGCTGCCGAAGACCGTTCGCGTGCGCACCGCGACGCTCAATTCATCGCGCTCGCAATCACTCGATGCGGCGCGCCGGATCGGGCTCGCGCAGATGATGGAGTCGGAGTCGTTCCGCAAATTCGCCGAAGCGGTCGTCGGCGCCCGGCTGGAGGAAGGCGACTGGGGACGGCAGGTCATCTGCTACGAAGAAGGCGATTACAGCGGCCCGCACAACGATCACCACCCCGAGAGCGACGCCGCGCGCAACGGCTTCGTCGACATCCACATCATGTTCTCGAACGATGCGGTGAAGTCGCAGTACCTCGTGTACGAAGAGAAGCACTTCCTGTCGAAGGCGCACGACGTGTCGGGACGCAGCGGCATCGCGGTCTACAAGCTGCCGTTCTGGCACTACACGACGCCGCTGGTCGGCGGCCCGGGCGCGCGGCGGTGGCTGCTCCTCGGGTCGCTCGATTTCGATCCGCCGCTCAAGCGCTTGAACTACTGATCCCCGCCAGCCGCCCGCTCGCCCACGCCCATTGAAAGTTGTAGCCGCCGATCTTTCCGTCGACATCGAGGATCTCGCCGCAGAGGTACAGCCCTTCGCACACGCGCGAGCGCATCGTCGACACATCGACCTCCGTCAGCGGCACGCCGCCCGCCGTGACCTCGGCATAGTCGAAGCCGCGGTCGCGTGTGACCGGCAGTGGCAGCTCGACGAGCGAGCGGATGGCGCGACGGCGCTCATCGCGCGTCATCTTGCCGATCGTGGGGAGTTCGCGCGCGAGTGCATCGGCGAGCCGCTCGGGGAGGCCGCGGCGATGGGCGAAGGTGGCGAAGGTCATGTGTGCGTTCGATGCGAGCAGCGCCTGCTCGAGCGATTCGAACGACTCGCCGGGCAGAAGATTCGCGACCAACTCGCCGCGATGCGCGATCCAGTGGCGGCTCATGTCGAGCACCACCGGGCCGCTCAGACCGAAGTGCGTGAGGAGCATCGAGCCGCGCTCGCGATGATTGACGCCGCGGAGGATCAGCTCGCACTCGACGCTCGTCCCGCTCAGCTTCGTCAGCCAGTGGTTGTGCTCGAGCACGAGCGGCACGAGTGCGGGAAAAACGGGAGTGATGGTGTGTCCGAGGTGTTGGGCGAGGGTGTAGCCGGCGCCGTCGCTGCCGGTTTTGGGGACGGAGCGGCCGCCGGTGGCAAGGATCACGCGTTTCGCGTGGAGCGCATCGTTGATGACGAAACCACCCCCCGCCGTCATCCCGAGCGTAGTCGAGGGACCTGGGGGGATGGGCGGCGCGCCAACCGCCCCCCCGGGTCCCTCGACTACGCTCGGGATGACGGTGATGCGCTCGACGCGAAAACCGGTGCGGATGTCTACGGAGCCACATGCGGAAACGAGCGCATCGAGCACCGTCGACGCGCGATCGGTCACCGGAAACAGCTTCCCCGTCTCCTCGCGCTTGAGCTGCACGCCGAGCTCGCGGAAGAACGCGATCGTCTCCGCGACCGAAAACGTCCGCAGCACCTTGGCGATCGCGTTGCGGTTGCCGTTGAAGTCCGACGCGTGCACCACGTCATGCGTGACATTGCAGCGTCCGCCGCCGGAGATCAGGATCTTCGCGCCGAGGCGTTTCGCGCCGTCCAGCGCGACCACGCGGGCGCCGTTGCGGGCGGCGAACAGCGCCGCCATCAGGCCCGCCGCGCCCGCGCCCAACACAGCGACATCGAATGTTTGTCGCGCCGTCACAGCGGTCACATTTACCATTCGGCGCCATGAAGCGCACGTTCGCCCTGATCTTCCTCCTCGTTTTCGCACTGAGCGCGGCCGCGCAACGCCCGGCCGATTCCGCGCAGCTGCAGCTCGCACTGAAAAAACTCACCGTCGCCGGCAGCGCGCTCTACATCGCCGCGCATCCCGACGACGAGAACACCGCACTTCTCGCGTATTGGTCGAACGACCGCCTCTATCGCACCGGCTACCTCGCCTTGACGCGCGGCGACGGCGGCCAGAACCTCATCGGCGACGAAAAGGGCGAGCTCCTCGGCGTCATCCGCACGCAGGAGCTGCTCGCCGCGCGGCGCATCGACGGCGCGGAGCAGATGTTCTCCCGCGCCCTCGACTTCGGTTTCTCCAAGGGTCCGGACGAGACGCTCGCCATCTGGGGACATGACCGCATCCTCGCCGACGTCGTCTGGGCCATCCGCAAGTTCCAGCCCGACGTCATCGTCACGCGCTTCCCGACCACCGGCGAAGGGGGCCACGGACATCACACCGCATCCGCGATCCTCGCCGTCGAAGCGTTCAAGCTCGCCGGCGATCCGACGAAGTTCCCCGAGCAGTTGAAGTACGTCGCGCCGTGGCAGCCGAAGCGGATCTTCTGGAACAAGTTCTCGTCGTCGTTCCAGCCGTTCGATCCGAACGATCCGAAGATCGCGAAATCGCTTCGCATCGACCTCGGCGCATTCAATCCGCTCCTCGGCCGCGCGTACACCGAGATGGCCGCGGAGAGCCGCAGCCAGCACAAATCGCAGGGCTTCGGTTCCGCGGAACGGCGCGGCACGACCATCAACTACTTCGATCAACTCGACGGCGTACCCGCGGCGAACGATCTGTTCGACGGCGTCGACGTGAGCTGGTCGCGCTATCCCGGCGGCGATGCAGTCGGAAAAATTCTGCAGCAGGCATCCGACACGTTCGATCCGAAGGCGCCGGAGAAATCGATCCCGCTGCTGCTCGATGCGGCGGCGCTGCTCGATCGTCTCGGCGCGAGACCGGAGTGGTCGCCGAAAGTGAATCCGTGGATCGAGGTCAAGCGCAATGAGCTGATGCGCGCGATCGCCGGATGCGCCGGGCTGGCGATCGATGTCAGCGCGGCCGATTCGGCGGTCGTCGCCGGACACGAGCTGAAAGTCACGGTCAGCGTGATCAATCGCAGCGCGTATCCGTTCACGCTGCAGACCGTCGGCTCGCGCTACGCGACGCCGAGCCTGGCGGTCGGCAAGCGGCTCGAGAACAACGTGCCGCTGAAGACCGACCTCACCATCAAAGCGCCGGCCGACGAGCCGGTGTCGCAACCGTACTGGCTGCGCAAACCGCCGCTGAAAGGCTCGTTCGTCGTCGACGATCAGGAGCTCATCGGCCGTCCCGAAAATCCGCCCGCCATTCCGATCATCGTCACGCTCGTCGACGACCGGATGCACACCATCTTCTACACCGTGCCGGCGATCTATCGCTGGACCGATCCGGTGCGTGGCGAGCAAACGCGCAACGTCGATGTCGTGCCGGACGTCGTGACGAACATCGCGAACAAGGTCTATGTCTTTCCCGATGCGAAGCCGAAACAGGTCGTGCTGCGCGCGAAGAGCTTCAGCGGCGCGGGACAGTCGACAGTGAGCCTGAAAGTCCCCGCGGGCTGGAGCGTGTCGCCGGAATCGGTGCCGGTCACGTTCAAGGAGAAGGGGGACGAAGTGCGCGCGACGTTCACCGTCACGCCGCCGGAAGGGGAATCGATCGGCGTGGCGCAGGCGAGCGCGATGTCTCTCGTCGACATCGAATATCCGCACATCCCGGCGCAGCGCGTGTTCGGTGAAGGCACCGCGAAGCTGATTCGCGAGACGGTGAAGAAACGCGGCACGCGCATCGGCTACATCATGGGCTCGGGCGACGAAGTGCCGGAGGGACTGCGCCAGATCGGCTATGAAGTCAACATGTTGACCGACGATGATCTGGAGAAGGGAAACTTCGGCGGCTACGACGCGATCGTGGCCGGCGTGCGCGCCTACAACACGCGCAAGCGGCTCAAGCTCGACACGCCGAAGCTGCTGGACTGGGTGAAGAACGGCGGCACCTACGTCGTGCAGTACAACACCTCGGGCGGACTGATCGCGGATGCGCCGGGACCGTATCCGTTCAAGATCACGAACGAGCGCGTGACGGTGGAAGAGGCGCCGGTGACGTTCCTCAAGCCGGAGCATCCGCTGCTGACGACACCGAACAAGATCACACAGAAGGATTTCGAAGGCTGGGTGCAGGAGCGCGGACTCAATTTCACGAAGGATTGGGACCCGAAGTACGAGACGGTGATCTCGTCGCACGATCCGGGCGAGGAGGACAAGCCGGGCGGCGAGCTGTACGCAAAGTACGGCAACGGCGTGTTCGTCTACACCTGCTACGACTGGTTCCGCGAACTGCCGGCAGGCGTGCCGGGCGCGTACCGGTTGATCGCGAACATCGTTTCGGCGAAGTAGCCCTCACCCGGCCTTCGGCCACCCTCTCCCGCTGACGCGGGCGAGGGACAACGCATCTCGGACATCGCGAATGCGTTGCCCTTCGCCCCGCTTGCGGGGAGAAGGTGCCCAACGGGCGGATGAGGGCCTCGCTCGTCGTACGCTCGACCCGACACCTCCTGTCGGCTTTTCCAGACGCTGAGGGGGCGCGCGCGCCGCGCTCCTCTCTGCGCGGCTGTTGGCAAATGCGGCGTGCCGGTTGCGCTAACGGCACTCCATGCTTCGCGAACGCAAGCTTTTGATTCTGGCGATCGGCTCGCTCGCCATTCGCGCGCTCTTCATCGCCATCAAGCCGCTCGACTCCGACGAGCCGCAGCATCTGCACGTCGTCTGGGCCTGGAGCCGCGGGCTCGTGCAATACCGCGACGTCTTCGACAATCACTTCCCGCTGCTGCATCTCCTCTTCGCGCCGCTGATGCGCGTGCTGCCGGAGAGCTCGTCGATCTTCACCGCGATGCGCTGCGCGATCGCGCCGATCGCACTCGGATGCAGCTGGCTGCTGTTCAAAATCGGCGAGCCGCTCATCGGACGACGCGCTGCGATCGTCGCCGCGATCCTCTTCAGCGTCGCGCCGCCGTGGCTGCCGGTGAGCACGGAGTTCCGCAACGACACGCTCTGGATCTTCTTCTGGCTCGCCGCGCTCGCGTTTCGTGACCGCCCGTTCGCGCGCGGCGTCGCCGCGGCGCTCTGCCTCCTCGCGTCGGTCAAAGCGCTGCCGCTCCTGCTCGCGCACGCGCTCGCCGTCGCATCGACGCGACAGCCGCTCGCCATCAAACCGCTCGCGCGCTTCGCGTGCGGCGCCGCCATTCCGATGCTCGCGTTTGCACTCTTCTTCGGGACGATCGGCGCGTTCGATTCGATGCTCTACGCGACGCTCTTCTACAACGTCTCGCTGCCGGTCGAGGCGGGGCGGCGGATCGGCGGCGCGGTGTCGTTCGCAGTCATGGCGCCGGTGCTCGCCTTACGCGCACCGCGCGGCGCGGCGCATCTCGTCCTCACCGCGATCTGGTATCCGCTCATCCTCCTCTGCCTCTGGCCGAGCATCACCCCGCGCGACTTCCTCCCCCTCGTCCCCCTCGCCGCACTCGGTGTAGGACAAGCTCTCAGCTTGTCCCTTTTGAAGCGACAAGCTGAGAGCTTGTCCGGTTTGAAGCGACAAGCTGAGAGCTTGTCGTACACCACCACCCTCCTCTTCATCGGCGCGGCGATTGGGTCGGTGATGTATGCCGATTTGCGGAGCACCGAGCCCTCCCGCGCGCGCTTCGTCGACGCCGCGCTCGCGCTCACCAAACCCGACGACTTCATCTACGACCTCAAAGGCGATACCGTCTTCCGCCGCCGGCCGGTGCACCAGATCTATGACATCGTCGGCCGCGCGCTGACGAATAACGGCACACTCGCCGATCGTGGACCGGAGCAGATCGCCGCGAACGGCTGCTGCGTCGCCATCGCCGACGTCTCCTACATCCCGCCCCGCACCCGCGCATTTCTCAACGCCTCGTTCATCGGCAACGGACCGCTGCGCGTCTGCGGCGCGAACGTCCGCGACGGCACCTTCACCATCGGCGTGCCGCAGGTCTACGCCGTCATCGCGCGCGATCCGTCGCGCATCCGCATCGACGGCGTGCCGTACAGCGGCCCGCGTTTCCTCGATTCCGGAAAGCACACGCTCTCGTCCACCGAATCCAACCTGCGCGTCGTCTGGTGGCGCGCGGCACAAACAAACCGCTACATTGGGAGGCCCTCGTGTCGAGATTCGTTCTCAGCATTCTGACCATCGCGTCGATCGCCTTCGCCGCCTTCGGCGAAGAGCCGCCGCGCTTCCTCATCGAGCGCATCGAAGTGCGCAACACCCATCGCGTCTCCGCCGACCTGATCAAGTCGGAGAGCCTGCTGAAGGAAGGCACCGAGTACTCCGAGCCCGATCTGAGCGCCGCCGCCGCGCGCCTCACCCGCCTGCCGTTTCTCCTCTCCGCCGAGTTCAAACTGGAGAAAGGCTCCAGCCGCGGACAGTACGTGCTGGCCATCGTGGTCACCGAGACGAAGCCGTTCTTCTACCTGATCGATGCGCAGCCGACGCTGTGGGACGACAGCAGGCATACGCTCGATTACGACTCCGATCCGGCGATCGAATCGAAGGATGCCGCGCTCGGCTTCCGCTGGTTCGTGGGCGGACGGGGCGTGGTCTATATCGGGACGACCTCCCGCCGCGACCGCGATGTCTTCACGTCCGACTACACCGCAATCGCCATCGGCTACACGCAATACGACCTCTTCGGCACGCGCGCGTTCGCCTCGATCAATCTGCGGCGTCCGATCGACGAGCACGCCGGGCGCCTCTCGCCGCAGGTGGTCGTCGGCCTTCCGCTGACGACGGACCAGACGCTCACCCTCGATTACGAGGACACGCTTGTCCAAAACGGCACCGATCACATCCTCGGTCTTTCGTTCCGGCGAAAGGAAGCGGAGCGGCTGATGTCGCTGACGTGGGCCTACGACACGACCAATCAGCCGTTCGTGCCGACGCGCGGAACGCTGATCCGCGTGACCGCGCTGCACTCGACGCACGACCACACCGGCTACACCTTCATCGGCGCGTTTCCCGATGCCGGACCGGAGGCGTTCCGGGAGCACCTCGAGGGGAGCGGACTGGATGTGGTCGGCGCGCGCTACTGGGAATTGTCGGACCGCAATTCGGTCAACGCGGCGGTGCTCGCCGGCTGGGCGAACGTCGACCAGAACCCGGCGGTGTTCGTGCCCCGCGTCAACTACCACCCGGCGTACCAGATCGTGCGCGGCGGCTGGTCGCACGATCTGTGGAAGGGCGATCCGCGCAGCGGCGACTCACGCCTCGAGGTGGTCGGCGCGCTTCAGTCGCAACAGCGCGACGTTCGCGAAGGCGGCATCGTGTTCGGCACCACGCCCGACAACACGAGAAGTCTGCTCACCTCCGTCAGCTGGGTGCGGCGCAGCTCGTGGGGACTGCTGCGGCTCGGAGTCGGATACTCGTGGGCGCTCTGAACCGGGTCGCTCCGTTGTTGTTGTTCCTCGCGCCGCTGCTGATTCGCGCGCAGACACGCCCCACGTTCATCGCGCAACCGGGACGCGTCATCGCCATCGCCCTGCCGGTGTCGCTGCTCAACGATTCCGGGATCGCGCGCCAGCTCGGCAGCGGACTGACCACCGTCTTCCTGCTCGCGGCGAAACCGCGCGGTTCCGCACGGGTCGATATCCGCTTCGACGTCTGGGATGAAGTGTGGATCGTGCGCCGCCTCGACTTTGACGGACATGACGAGCGGCAGCGGATCACGTCGCGCGATGCGCTGGAGAAATGGTGGTCGTCGCCGCTGCGTCTGCTCACCGGCGATCCACCGCACGTGTCGGTCGATGTCACGCTGACCGTGCTCCCCTTCTCCGCCGCCGAAAGCGAAGACGCGCGCGCCTGGATCTCGAAGTCCGCCGGCTCGGCCGAGAGCGGACGCGGATCGCCGCTCGTCGCCGCCGTGATCGGCACGACGCTGAACGCGAAACCGATTCGCTCGTATCGTTGGCAGAGTGAGGTGCAACTGAAATGAGGGGCTGGCGATCGATCGCCGTGGTGGTGCTCGCCGTCTGCGGCGCGACGCTTCTCTTCTGGCTCCTCGTGCATCAGGTCTCCGCGCTCTGGATGGATGTCGCCCTGCGCGCCGACGTGCGCCAGGCGCTGCAGCAATCAGTTGACGATCAGAAAAAACTGCGCGTGCTCGATGCGAACGGCAGCGCCGAATATCGCCGCCACTTCGAGGAAACGAGCCGCCTGCTGCACCGGCTCGACGTCCTGCGCATGAGCCGCGAGCAGATGCTGCAGCGCTTCGAGGTGATGCTCGTCGGACTCTTCGCCGTCGCCGCGTCGCTCATCGCGATGTCGATCGTCGTCCGCGGCAATCGCGGCCGTGCCCGCGAGCGCTCGCAGTACCTCGATCGCATCGCCGACCTGCAGGAGATCGAGCGCCGCCGCGCGCACGAAACGCGCGGACCGCTCACCGCCGCACGGCTGGAGCTCGAGCGCGCAGACGATGCAATCGCGCGCGGCGCGCCGCAGCAGGAGATCGCGGCGGCACTCGGCAGCGTCGGCGATGAGCTCGAACGGTTGTCGCGATTGACGCACCGCCAGCCGTCGTTCGCCGCGATCGGTGCGCCGGTGCTGCGCCCGACCTCGCTCGCCGAAGTGGTCAAGGAGTTCTGCACGACGTTCGCGAATGCATGGCCGAATGTCGCGCTGCGATTCGAAGGCGGCGAGGCGCGCGTCTGCGCCGATCGCGATCTCGTGCGGCAGGTGCTGGTCAACCTCTGCACGAACAGCGCGATGGCCATCGCCGAAAAGGGGTCGGTGACCTTCACCATCGCGCGAAACGCGCTCGACGTCGCCGACACCGGCAGCGGCATCCCCGAATCGCTCCGCGCCCGCGTCTTCGATCCGTACGTCACCACCCGCCGCATCGGCGAAGGCACAGGCCTCGGCCTAGCGATCTCGCGCAAGATCATGCTCGAGCACGGCGGCGACCTGCAGCTCGCCGGAAGCACGACATCCGGAACGACGTTTCGCCTGACATTCGGAGAGATGGATTGCAATTAATCCTGCTGGTCGAAGACGACGAGAAAATCGCAGGCAACATCACCCTCCGCCTGCGCGAGGAAGGCTACGGCGTGCTCCGCTTCCGCAGCGCCGAAGAAGCGCTCGCGTATTTGCGTGTGCCGCAGAACATGCGGCCCGACATGGCGCTGCTCGATGTTCGTCTCCCCGGCGTGAGCGGCATCGAGCTGCTGCGCGCCGCGGGCGAGCTGATGCCCGCAACGATCGTGATCTCCGGCGAAGCGACCATGGCCGAAACCGTCGAAGCGCTCCGCCTCGGCGTCTACGATTTCATCGACAAACCGTTCAGCCGCGAGCGCCTGCTCAAGTCCGTTCGCAACTGCCTCGAGCACGACGCGATGCGCCAGCAGCTCCGCGCGCTCCGCGCCCAGGGCCAGGAGATCCTCGGCAACTCACCGGCGATCCAGTCACTGCGCGAAGCGATCGACAAAGTCGCTCCGACCGATGCCCGCGTGTTGATCCGAGGGGAAAGCGGGACCGGCAAGGAGCTCGTGGCGAGCGCGATTCATCGATTGAGCAAACGCGCAACGCGAACCTTCGTGCGGCTCAACTGCGCCGCGATCCCATCGCAGCTCATCGAAGACGAGCTCTTCGGACACGCGCGCGGCGCCTTCACCGACGCGAAGACCGCGAAGCGCGGACTCTTCGAAGAGGCCGACGGCGGCACGCTCTTTCTCGACGAGATCGGCGACATGGAGCCGGCGCTCCAGGCGCGGCTGCTGCGCGTGCTCGAAGACGGCCGCGTGCGCCGCATCGGCGAGACGACCGATCGCGGCGTCAACGTGCGCGTCATCACCGCCACGCATCGCGACATCGAGTCGATGAGCGACTTCCGCAACGATCTCTTCTTCCGGATCGCAACCGTGCCGATCGACGTCCCGCCGCTGCGCGAGCGCCGCACCGACGTCGCCCTGCTGTTCAACACCTTCCTGCAGCAGTTCTGCGCGCGAAACCAGCGGCCGATGCTGTCCGTCGCATCGGTCGTAAACGAAACACTCGCCGCCTACGACTGGCCCGGCAATGTCCGCGAGCTGCGCAATCTCGCCGAACGCCTCTCCGTCTTCGGCACCGATCCAATCACCGTCGAGCAATTGCCCGCGTCCGTGCTGCATCGCGACGACATCGCCCAGCCCGGCATCGCGCACATCCCGGACGACGCGCCGATCGTCACGTTCCGCGATTTCAAGACGCAGATCGAGAAGGAGTACATCGAGTCGGTGCTGCGCCGGACGAACTGGAACGTGAGCCGCGCCGCGCAGCTGCTCGACCTGCAGCGGACCTATCTGCACGAAAAGATGATCGCGTTGGGCATCACGCGCCCCCTGTCATCGTGAGCCGCGGCAAGTGTGGGGCCGCCGACTCGGCGGCGCTTTCGCCGGCGGGTCGCCGGCGCCACACTTGCCGCTGCTCCGGATGACACACGTCGCAGTTCGTTTTCCGTCCCGACACGTCTCCATCTCGGTCCACATGGCATTCTTCGCTCGCTCATGTCCTGGCGCCGCTGGTACTCGCTCGTGCTCGCTAACCTCGCGATGCTCATCGCCCTGATGTACGCCTTCACGAGGTACTTCCGTTGAGAACGCTCGACTGGTTCGTGCTCATCGGCACACTGGCGACGATCGTCACGTACGGACTCTGGAAAGGCCGCAAACAGAAAGGCCTCGACGCGTATCTGCTCGCCGGACGCAAGCTCCAGGCGCCGACGATCGCGCTGTCGATCATGGCCACGCAGGCGAGCGCGATCACGTTCCTCTCCACGCCCGGCCAGGCCTACACCGACGGCATGCGCTTCGTGCAGTTCTACCTCGGACTGCCGATCGCCATGGTGCTGCTCGCCGCGATTGCCGTCCCGATCTATCACCGCCTCAAAGTCTTCACCGCGTACGAATATCTGGAGACGCGATTCGGTCCCGGCACGCGCGCGCTCACCGCGTCGCTCTTCCTGATTCAGCGCGGACTCTCCACCGGCATCACGGTCTACGCACCCGCGCTCATCGTGTCGGTGATCCTCGGGTGGAACATCCACGTAACGAACATCGTCATCGGCACGCTGGTCATCCTCTACACCGCGACCGGCGGCACGAAGGCCGTCAGTTGGACACACGTGCATCAACTGCTGATCGCGCTCGGCGGCATGGCGGCCGCGCTGATCGTCGCCATGCACTCGATTCCGTCCGACATCACGTTCGTCGAGGCGATGAAAGTCGCCGGACGGATGGGCCGCCTCAACGCGATCGATTTCTCGCTCGACCTGCACACGCCGTACAGCTTCTGGGCCGGCCTCATCGGCGGCTGCATGCTCGCGCTGTCGTACTTCGGCTGCGATCAGTCGCAGGTGCAGCGCTATCTCACCGGCGAAACGGTCGAGCAGAGCCGCCTCGGACTCCTCTTCAACGGCCTGATCAAAGTGCCGATGCAGTTCTTCATCCTCTTTGTCGGCGCGATGGTCTTCGTCTTCTACCAGTTCGTCGCGCCGCCGCTCTTCTTCAACACCGCGGAGCGGGCGAAGATCGGCGCGAGCCGTTACGCGGAGGACTACGCAAGACTCGAGGAGCAGCACCGCGAGCAGTTCGTGGCAAAGCGGACGCGCGTGCAGCAGCTCGTCGGCGCGATGCGGAGCGGCGACGACGCGCAGGTCGCCACCGCGACCACCGCGCTGCACGAAGCGCAGGGCGCGGAAGAAGCGACGCGCAAGCAGGCGACGGAGCTGATCCATCGCAACGATCCGCGCGCCGACAGCAGCGATACGAATTACGTCTTCCTCTCGTTCGTGATCCGCTACCTGCCGCGCGGACTGGTCGGACTCGTGCTCGCCGCGATCTTCTGCGCCGCGATGTCCGCCACCGCCTCGGGACTCAACGCGCTCGCATCGACGAGCGTCATCGATGTCTATCGCCGCTTCATCCGGCCCGAAGCGTCGGAGCATGATTCGGTGCGCGTGGCGAAACTGCTGACCATCGCCTGGGGCGTGTTCGCCATCGGCTTCGCGGAGTTCGTCGGCCGCATGGGCTCCCTCATCGAAGCAGTGAACAAGCTCGGCTCATACTTCTACGGAACGATCCTCGCCATCTTCATCGTGGCGTTCTTCTTCCGCGAGGTCGGCGGCTTCGCCGTCTGCGCCGGCGCCGCCCTCGGCGAGATCGCCGTCACCTGCTGCGCGCTCTTCACCAACACCGCGTGGTTGTGGTGGAACGTGGTCGGCTGCGTGGTCGGCGTCGGCGGCGCGCTGCTCGTCGAAAAGATGCTGCCGGAGCGCGATCCCGCGGTCGAAGCTGTGGGAGGATAGCTCCCATGTCGGACATCACGTCGGGACTCGACTCCTCCAGCGCCACCGATTCAACGAGCCTCGCCTGCCTCAAGCAGGCGGGCATCGGCTTCATCGGACGCTACTACAGCCGCACGACGCAGATCGCAGGGAAGAAGCTGACGCAATCGGAAGCGCAGCTGATCTGCCAGGCCGGCCTGCGTATCGTCGCCGTGTACGAAGACGGACCGACGTCGTACAGCTACTTCAGCGCGGACCGCGGCGTCGAGGATGCGCAGACCGCGATCGCGCAGGCGGAAGCGATCGGGCAGCCGCAAGGAACGGCGATCTACTTCACCGTCGATTACAACGCGACGCAGAGCGACGTCGAAGGCAACATCACGGCGTATTTCGAGGCGATCAATCAGACGATCGGCGGCTTGTACGCGGCCGGCGTCTACGGTTCCGGCCTGACCTGCATGACCATCCTCGGCGCACAGCTCGCCACGTACGCCTGGCTCTCGCAGTCGACCGGCTGGACCGGCTACACCAACTTCTCCACCTGGAACATCAAGCAGGGCCCGGAGCACTCGGTGTGCGGATTGAACTCGGATTTAGATGACGGGCACGGGGAGTTCGGCGGGTTTACGGTTACGGTTTAAGTGTCATCCCGAGTCTAGGCACTGCGCGAGGCGCAGAGCTGGATCCAAAGAAACCTGGCTTCAGCAAGTCGTTTGTTTCCAAAATTGCCAGAGGTTTCTTAGAAGCGTAGTCGAGGGACCCGGGGGACCGGGCGGCGCGCCACACGCCTCCCAGGTCCCTCGACTTCGCTCGGTATGACGGAGGTCACTCTCGCCTTCGCGATCCCGGTCGCCCGGCTTCACCCCGTCATCCCGAGCGTAGTCGAGGGACCCGGGGGCCCGGTCGGCGCGCCACACGCCCCCCAGGTGCCTCGACTCCGCTCGGCATGACGGAGGTCACCTCGCCTTCGCGATCCAATCGCCCGGCTTCACCCCGTCATCCCGAGCGTAGTCGAGGGACCCGGGGGACCGGGCGGCGCGCCACACGCCCCCCAGATGCCTCGACTTCGCTCGGCATGACGGAGGTCACTCTCGCCTTCGCGATCCGGTCGCCCGGCTTCACCCCGTCATCCCGAGCGTAGTCGAGGGACCGGGGGGGAGCGGGTGGCGCGCCACACGTCCCCCAGGTGCCTCGACTTCGCTCGGCATGACGGAGGTCACTCTCGTCTTCGCGATCCGGTCGCCCGGCTTCACGCCGTCATCCCGAGTCTAGGCACTGCGCGAGGCGCAGGGCTGGATCCAAAGAAACCTGGCTTCAGCAAGTCGTTTGTTTCCAAAATTGCCAGGGGTTTCTTAGAAGCGTAGTCGAGAGACCCGGGGGCCCGGTCGGCGCGCCACACGCCCCCCAGGTGCCTCGACTTCGCTCGGCATGACGGAGGTCACTCTCGTTTTCGCGATCCGGTCGCCCGGCTTCACACCGTCATCCCGAGTCTAGGCACTGCGCGAGGCGCAGAGCTGGATCCAAAGAAACCTGGCTTACAAGTCGTTTGTTTCCAAAATTGCCAGGGGTTTCTTAGAAGCGAAGTCGAGGGATCCCCTGCCGACGGAGCGATTCTCTTGCACGTGAAGGGGATTCCTCGACCGTCCTACGCTTCGCTTCGGCGGCTCGGAATGACACCGCTGGACTACTTCGTCCACTCCCCGATCTGCTTCTGAATCTCTGCCGCGAGGTCGGCGCTGTCCTTGTCGGTCTTCTTCGCCAGCGCTTTCTCCGCGGTCGCGATCGCGTCCGCTTTCTTGCCCTGCTTCGCGAGGATGCGCGACTTCAGCCAGAGGTTGCCCATGCTCTCGCCCGCCTTCAGTGACGCGTCGGCCCACTCCGAGGCTTCGTTGAGCATGTTGTTGTCGAATGCGAACGATGCGGCCTGCGAGGGCGTGCGCGCGTCGTCGGCCTTGGCCGCCGCGACTGCTGCCTTCGCCTGGGCGAGCACCTTCTGCGTCGTGTTGCTGTTCACCGTGAACGGCACCGCGACGTTTTCCCACCGAATCGCGACCGTCGCCTGATCGGTCGAGAGCATCGGCACCTCGAACGTCAGCCACTCGTTGAACGAGGCGGTCGCCGGCGTCGCCTTCACGCGCAGCGCGTCCTTCGTCGCGTCGTAGCTGTAGCTCCCCCACTGATTCGCGACGCTGTTGAAGATCAGCGTCCACTCCTTCTCGCCGGGGATGGTGTGCAGCGAGTAGGTGCCGGCCTTCAGCGCCTGGCCGTTGATCGTGACGTCGTCGCTGAACGCGATCGTCGTCGCCTCGTTCGCGCCGGTGCGCCACACCTGTCCGTACGGCACGAGCGCGCCCCAGACCTTGCGTCCCTTCACCCCGGGACGGCTGTACGTGATGGTCATGTCAGTCGTGCCGATGGTCTGCGTGAGAACGGCGTGTTGACTGAGCCGCGGATACTTGACGGCCGGCGCGGTCTGCTGGGCGAGCGCTGCCGTCGTCATCAGAATTGAAATAAAAAGAAGTGCTTTGCGCATGGGGCGGGATGCTAGCAGAATCAGCCAGCACACAATCCCAGGAGAAAAAATGGTTGCCATTCGTTTCACCGGAAACTACGAGGACCTGTCGACCGATCGCGGGTTCCAGTTCAAGTTCTATTGCGAGAAGTGCAACAACGGCTACATGTCGACATTCGAGACGTCGACCATCGGCGTCCTCGGTTCCGCGGCCCGTGCGGCGTCGAGTTTGTTCGGCGGCTTCTTCAGCAACGTCGCCGATTCGAGCTACGAAGTGCAGCGCGCCGTCGGCGGTCCCGCGCACGACTCCGCGCTGAAGAAGGCGGTCGACGAGATCGCTCCGATTTTCAAGCAGTGCACGCGCTGCGGTCACTGGGTCTGCGAGCCGGTCTGCTGGAAGAAGAAAGCCGGACTGTGCGAGAACTGCGCGCCCGATCTCGACGAAGAAATGGCCGCCGCGCAGGCCGAGGCCGCGCGCGAGCAGATCCAGACGAAGGCGCGCGAAGTCGACTGGACGAAGAGCCGCAAGGTCGATCAGGTCACCGGCGCTGTCTGCCCCTCGTGCGGCGTGAAGACGCAGGGCGGCAAGTTCTGCCAGGAATGCGGCGCGACGCTGCAGGCGAAGAAGAAGTGCGAAGGATGCGGACACGAGGCGGAGGGCGGGCCGAAGTTCTGTCCGGAGTGCGGGCAGAGATATTGAAATTGTCCGCGGCATGATCATCGTCCTCTTCGGCGGCCCGTCGGACGAACGGCACGTCTCGGTCGCCAGTGCGCAAAACATCGTCCGGACGCTCGGAACGGATTGCCTTGCATGGTTCTGGGCGCCGGACGGTCCGGTGCACGATGTCGCACTCGCGGAGCTGCTCGCGCACGAGCGGCCGTTCGAGCTCGATTACGTCCCGTCCCGTCCCGCGATTTTTCCCGATCTCGAACAGGCGCTCGACACGTTGCCGGTCGATGACCCGATCTTCTTCCTCGCCCTGCATGGCGGTGCGGGCGAAGACGGCACCGTGCAGCGAATGCTCGAACGGCGCGGCATCCCGTTCACCGGCTCCGGCTCCGAGGCGAGTGCGAATGCATTCGACAAAGGGCGGGCCATGGAGATCGCCGGCGCGCAGGTGCGCATCGCGGAATCGCGTGTCGTGCAGGATCCGGCGCAACTCGCCGCGGCGGCGCGCGAGCTCTTGCAGCGTCACGAGCGCATCGTGCTCAAGCCGCTCGCAGGCGGCTCATCGCGCGGACTGTTTTTCATCGGACGCGGTGACGAGATCCCGCAGGTTGCGATTCCGTACATCGTCGAGCAGTTCATCCGCGGACGCGAGCTGACGGTCGGTGTCATCGATCGCGGCGACGGCAATCCGATCGCGCTGCCGGTGATCGAAGTCGAGATCGATGCCGGCCATGCTTTCGACTACGAAGGCAAATACCTCGGCCGCGGCACGCGCGAGATCTGTCCCGCACGCATTCCCGATGCGATGCGCGATGCAGCGCAGCACGTCGCGTTGACCGCCCATCGCGCCCTCGGCTGCGAAGGCTATTCGCGCAGCGACGTGATCGCGTCGGACGACGGCATCTACTACCTCGAGACGAACACGCTGCCGGGCTTGACCAAACAATCGCTCGTCCCGCAACAGCTCGCCGAGGCGGGGATCGACTTCCGCACGTTCCTGGAGGAGCAGCTGCGGATCGCGTCAGCGCGAGCGTAGTCGAGGGAGCGGGGGGTGCGGATTGCACGGTTGCGTCATCCCGAGCGTAGTCGAGGGACCTGGGTGTGCGGGGGGGCGATGAGCGCGCCACCCGCCCGCCCAGGTCCCTCGACTACGCTCGGGATGACGCGGGGGAAGGCTCAGTCGCCGCCGTTCGTCCGCGGTGGCGCGTTCAGCACGGTGATCCGGCCGTCGGTCTTCGGCACGAGCGGCTGCGCGTGCTTGTGGAACATCTCGACCCACATGTCGCGCAGAGGGCGCGAGAAATCGGACGAGAACCGCTCCTTCGGCAGCTTGCTCATCACCGGCATCAGGCCGTCGCCGCCGGCGGCGAGGAAGTCCGGCATCGCCACGCGATACATCGCCTTCGTATCGATCGGCGTGCCGTCCGGCAGCGTCACCGACGTCACGCGATGACCTGCGGGCAGCGCGGCATCGATGACGTACTTGATCCCTGCGACCTGCAGGATGCCGCGATCGCCGGTCGTCGTCACCTGCAGTGAATCGATGATCTCCTGCCCCGTCATCTGCACGACCGACAGGTAGTTGTCGAACGGCGCGACTTCGAACACGTCGCCGTAGATCAGCTCCCCTTCCGGCAGCGGCATGCGGATGCCGCCGGAGTTCACGTACGCGACGTCACTCTTCGCCGACTCGCGCAGCGTGTCGGTCAGCAGATCGCCGAGGGACGATTCCTGTCCGCTCGCTTTGGTGAAACGCGCCGAGCTGCGGGCGCCGATTTTTTCGTTGCGCTTCGTGGCGACTTTCGCGAGGTACGGATCGAGGATCCTCGCCACGCTGACATCGGGCGTAATCGTTTTCCCCTCGTACACCCGCGGCACGAACTTTGCCTCGGCCGGCATCTGCGCCGGATCGCATTGATCGGTGCCGGCGTAGACCACCGGACAGATCATCGTGTTCGGACGGATGTTCGTCCTGTCCTTCACGACGTGATGGGCCGCCGGATCGATGTACAGATCGAGCGACGAAAACTCGCGGCTGTATGCGAGCGCCTGCACGGCCGGAACGCCGTTGATGATCTGCCGCATCTGCGAATGCGTGTGGCCGGCGAAATACGCGTCGATCGTTCCCTGAGGCAGCGCCTCGAGGAACTGCATCGCCTCCTGCTGTTCGGAGCACGAGCCGACGTCGTGAATGTCGTTCATGTCATTGCAGCGGCCGCCCATGTGCGCGATCACGATCACCGCGTCGGCGCCGCGCTCGCGCAACGACTTCGCCTCGCGAATCGCCGCTGCGACCGGATCGGTGAACGAGAGTGTCGTCACGTTCGCGGCCATCGTCACATTCGGCGTATCGGGAGTCGACAGGCCGATGATGCCGACCTTCGCGCCCGACACATTGACGAGGATCGACGGCTTCGCCCACCACGGAGTCCTGCCGGTCGCTTTCTCCACCATGTTTGCGGAGAGGAGCGAGAACGTTGCGAGCTTCGCATTGCGCTCGAGCGCGCCGAACGGATCGTCGCCGGGCGAGCGCGGAACGGCATTCGGTCCGATCGGGCCGTAATCGAATTCGTGATTGCCGACGGCGCTCGCGGTGTATCCGAGGGCGTTGTAGGCGCGGATGATCGGCTCGCCTTCGAACATGTTCGATTCCATCGTTCCCTGAAAGAGGTCGCCGGAATCGACGAGCAGCACGTGGCCGGGATTCGCCGCGCGCAATGCGCTCAGGTAGCTCATGAATGTTGCGGAACCGCCGTAGCGGATTCCTTCGCCGCCGCGCGGCGGAACGGCGACGTGTCCATTGAACCAGCCGTGAACGTCGGTGGTGCCCACAATGACCACATGGACAGGCTCCCGCTGCGGCGCCGTCGCCGTCGTACAGGAAATCGCAATGAGGAGGGAGAGGACCCAGAACCTACGGTTCACCGCAGGGATTATGCGACACTTCAACGGGAATGCGTTCCATGCTCTATTCGATTCTCGCAACTGTCGTTGCCATCCTGCATTTCGCATTTATTCTCTTCGTCATCGGCGGCGCGTTTCTGCTTCTACGCTGGCCGAAGCTGATGTGGCTTCATCTGCCCGCGGCGATGTGGGGAGTCGTCATCGAGTGGATGGGGTGGTACTGTCCGCTGACGGGACTGGAGAACCTGCTGCTGCGTCGCGCGGGTCGCGAAGGCTACAGCGGCGGTTTCGTCGCACACTATATTTTTGCGCTCATCTATCCGCAGGGATTGACGCGCTCGATCGAAATCGCGATCGGCGTCTTCGTCCTGATCGTCAACGTGAGCCTCTACGTGAGAGTTTTCAAATAATGTCCATTGAAGGAATTCCACAGCATCCGGTCCCGATCACGGACCGGACATTCGACACTCTCGGCCTTACGCCGAACATCGTCGATGTCGTTCGCAAATTCGGCTTCGTGCATCCCACGCCGATCCAGGCCGCGGTCATTCCGCTCGCCCTGACCGGCGTCGATGTCATCGGCCTCGCCGAAACCGGCTCCGGGAAAACAGCCGCATTCGTCCTGCCGCTCGCGGAGCGGCTCGTGCACGGCCGCGGGGTGCGGGGACTGATCCTCTCGCCGACGCGCGAAATCGCACTGCAGACGAAAGCATTTCTCGATCTGTTCGGCGCCGATCATCAGCTGCACACCGCGTGTCTGATCGGCGGCGTGAAGATGTCGCCGCAGATCAAGGACCTCCGTTCGGAGCCCGACATCGTCGTCGCCACGCCGGGCCGTCTGCTCGATCACGTCAATCGCAGAAACGTGAAGCTCGACGACATCGAGTACCTCGTCCTCGACGAAGCCGATCACATGCTCGACCTCGGCTTTCTCCCGCAGATGCGCGACATCCTGCGCAAGCTGCCGCGCAACCGGCAGACGATGATGTTCTCCGCGACGATGCCCGATTCGATCGAGATGATCGCCCGCGATTTCATGAACCATCCGGAGCGGATCGACATCACGCCGCAGGGTGCAGCCGAGGGCATCAGTCACCGGCTCTATGTCGTGAAGCAGGAGAACAAGCGCGCGGCCTTGCTCGCGCTGCTGCTGCAGGAGCTCGGCTCGACGCTCGTCTTCGCGCGGCGCAAGATCGATGCGGACTGGCTCTTCCACATCCTGCAGCGGCAGGGACATCCGGTCACGCGCATTCACTCCGATCTGTCGCAGGGCAAGCGCGTAGCGAATCTCGACAACTTCCGCACCGGGCAGCATCGCATCATGGTGGCCACCGACATCGCCGGGCGCGGCATCGACGTCCCCGGCATCCAGCACGTGATCAATTTCGACATCCCGGAGACGGTGGAGGATTACATCCATCGCAGCGGACGTACGGCGCGCGGGAGTGCCATCGGTACGGTTTCGACGATTGCCGTATGGCAGGACCTGCAGATGGTCCGCAACATCGAGCAGACGTTGGGCGAGAAGATCCCGAGATGCGCCGTGGCGGGCGTGCCGGCGGAAGTGGAACTGGAGCGGAAGCCGGTCAGAAACGAGCGGCGGCGGTTGTAGCCCTCCCCGTCATCCCGAGCGTAGTCGAGGGACCTGGGGTGCGGGTGGCGCCCGTCCACCCAGGTCCCTCGACTACGCTCGGGATGACGACGACGCCACGCGCAGCGCACGCCGCCCGTACATCGCCATATCCGCCGCGCGCATCGCATCCTCCAGCGTCTTCCCGCCGCCGAACTCCGCGCCGCCCCACGACACGGTGAACGTCAGCGGCTCGCGTCCCGGCAGATCGATGCGGACCCCTTCGCTCAGCGACGAGAGCCGCGCGTTGACGACATCCAGCGTCGACTTCGGCACGATGATCAGGAACTCGTCGCCGCCCCAGCGGAAGAGGAGGTCGTCGGCGCGGATGCGCGCGCGGATCGCGTTCGCGGTCGAGCGGATCACGATGTCGCCCATGTCGTGTCCCGCTTCGTCGTTGATCTGCTTGAGGTGATCGATGTCGAGCATGATCACCACGCCCGTGATGCCGCGCGGCATCGCCAGAAATGCATGCCGGCTCAGCGCCTCGGTCAGCGGATCGGTGTGCAGCTTGTGCTGCATCTGATCGCGCACCACCTGCAGCGCCATCACCGCGTCCTTCAGCTCGCGGCTCGCCTCTTCGGTGGTGAAGAGGATCATGCCGAAGCCGAGCACGATGCAGCCGAGGAGATCGGCGAGCGAGGAGTATGGAAGGAACCAGAGATTCCAACCCATCGTGTAGAGCGCGAAAAGCGGGACGTACGCCGCATACGCGATGGTCATCAGCGCGAGCGCGATCCGCATCGTCTGCCAGCCGACCTGTCGCCGCAGCGGACCGGTGCGGCCGAGAGTGAGGAAGCAGATCAGTGCGCCGATCGAGACCGCGGCGGCTTGTCCGATGAAGACGTCGTTGAAGGTGCGCGCGAATCGCACCGGCAACGCGGCGAGCAGCACCGCCACCGGCGCGCAGTAGAAGAAGTAGCGGATCGGGACATGCGTGCCGTCCGCGAGCTCGCGCGAGCCTGCGTAGAGCAGCCCGAGGAACGACCACTCGGCGAGAAGGTAGACCATCCAGAAGATGCGGTTCTGCGTCGCGATGTAGACGCGGACCGAGCCGAGCGCGATGAACATGGAGAGCCACGCGAAGGCCCAGTTGCGGACATAGCGCCACGCGAACATCCGCCCCAGCTGCGCCATCATCAGCGCGAGCAGAAGACTCCCGATGGTTTGGAAGGACACTGCGACCGGCGAGAAATCGGTCATGACCGAGGACCAGGAAGTAACGTGCACCCGGCCGCGCGTTCAGCGTGTGAGGTGGATCACAAACGGAGTGCGGCGGCCATGCCGCCGCTGATTCTCATGAGGGCGGCCATGCCGCCCGCCCCCTCGCGCGGCATGGCCGCGCGGATCAGAGCGGCGGCATGGCCGCCGCACTCCGGCGATACCGAAACGAGATCACCGGCGTCGCACTCGCATACAAAAGGAGTGCGGCGGCCATGCCGCCGCTGTTTCTCACCAGGGCGGCCATGCCGCCCGCCCGCCCTCGCGCGGCATGGCCGCGCGGATCAGAGCGGCGGCATGGCCGCCGCACTCCGGCGATACCGAAACGAGATCACCGGCGTCGCACTCGCATACAAAAGGAGTGCGGCGGCCATGCCGCCGCTGATTCTCACCAGGGCGGCCATGCCGCCCGCCCCCTCGCGCGGCATGGCCGCGCGGATCAGAGCGGCGGCATGGCCGCCGCACTCCGGCGATATCGAAACGCGATACGAATTGCCCGCGGCTGGCCCAGCGTGATCACCGGCGTCGCACTCGCTTCGACGCGTCGATTCAACACGTTCTCGGCGCTCACGGTGAACCAGCCGCGCGTCGCGAAGATGTCGGTGGCGACATACGAGCGGAGCGGGAACTGATTGAGATCGTCATCGAACTGCATCGATGACCAGCGCGTCTGCACGCCGAACATCGATGCATACGACCACTGCAGCGTCGCCTGATTTCGCGGCACTTGCGGGATGCGCTTCCCTTCCACATCCGTATCCGTGAAGAGATAGCCGGCCGACACCTTCATCGATTGCGGCAGCGTCCACTCCCCTTCCAGCTCCGCGCCGCGCGAGCGGGCGGTGCCGAAGTTTTCGCGCCGGCGGGTGATGAGCGACGGCGTCGTCGACAGCGTCACGTTCGCGATCGTGTCGCGTGTGGTCATCGAGAAGAGCGTGCCGCGCAGCCAGCGCCAGCGCGCGCCCGCTTCGACCGCCTCGAGGTGCTCCGGTGCGAGATCCGCGTTCGCCAGCGTCACGACGTTGCCGACGCGGAAGCCGCGAAAGAGCTCGTTGAGCGTCGGCGCGCGGAAGGCGCGATACGCACTCGCGGTGAGGGAGAGCTCGTTGCTGACGCGATAGAGCGCGGAGAGCCGGGGACTGGTCGAAGATTCGTGTCCCTGCCATGAGTCGGTACGCAACACGGCGGTGATGCTGAGGCGATCGGTCGCGGCGATCACGTCTTCGATGAACGCACCGGCGATCTTCTGCGTACCGCCGTTGCGTGTGTGCGCGGTCGCGGTGACCTCGTCGCTGACGCCGTTCACGTCGCGGTACTCGCCGCCGAAGACGAGCGCGTGATGCATGCCGATCGCGTGCGCCCACGTCGCGCTTCCGCCCCCGGCGCGCGACGGCACGCGCTGATCGACGGTGAGCCGCTCGGAATTGCGATTCGCGGCGATCGACGAAAAGGTCTGGTGATAGTCCTGATGCAGCAGGTACGCGCGCAGCGACGCCGCACCTTCGTCGTAGCCGAGGGAGAGCTGGCGGGTGAAGGTGTCGTTGATCTGGAGCGGCGTGCCGTTGTTGCGCGATTCGGCGTAGCGCGACGCGCGGAGGAACAGCGGTCCGTTGTCGAGCGTCACATCGACGAGCGAATGCCGCGCGTTCGCTTCCACATCGACGGAACCACGCTCTTCCGGACGGACGAGGATGTAGCCCTCCGTCGTCAGCCAGTCTGCGGCGATCCGGACGTGCGGCATGGAGGCGAAAAGCGACACCGTCCCGGTCCGCTCCGTGCCGGCGGAGACATCGACGACGAGCGCCCCGGGATCGCGATGCCGGATGAACTGGATCACGCCCCCCATCGCGCCGCTGCCGTACAGATCGGACGCGCCGCCGCGCAGCACCTCGACGCGATCGAGCGCCGCTCGCGGCACGCGTCCCCAGTACACCCAGCCGCCGAACGGATCGTTCAGCGGGACGCCGTCGTCGAGCACCACCGCGCGCGATGCGCCGCTCCCGCCGATGCCGCGCAGCGACACCCCCTGCGACGTCGGATTCGCCTCGCGACTGCCGGTGCGGCGGAAGAGCGTAAAACCGGGCACCTGGCGCAACGCGTCATCGACGGTCGCCGCGTTCTCGATTTCGCCGGCCGTGAGCACGACGACGGACGATGGTGTGTCGGAGAGCCGCGTCCCGGTGCGCGTCGCGGTGACGGTGATGGTGTCGGTCGTCTGTGCAAAGGCAGAGGGCAGAAGGCAGAAGGCAGAAATCACGGCGAACAACACTTCTGCCTTCAGCCTTCTGACTTTTGACTTCACAACATCACGGTAATGCAAAGACGAAGAGCGCGCTGCCTCTCGTCGCGCCGTATGTTTCGGGGGCGAAACCTTTCATCCAGCCGCCCCAGCCCGAGGGCACGGCGACGTA
>DATEZA010000276.1:0-7378 GCA_035255945.1 Thermoanaerobaculia bacterium | reverse complement strand
AAGGCACAGTGACCGCGGCGACCGATTGGGACGGCCCCGCCGAAAAGAAAATCGTCCGTCCCGGACTCCGCGGCTCCTACGAAGAGCTCCTGCACGACACCGGCGAGCCGGCGTTCTACCTCCTGTTCCGCGACGACCCGATCGCCAGCGAAGAACTTTCCGACACCCGCCTCGAGCGCGCCATCGGCGTGATCTACCGCCCGGAGACCGAGCGCATGAGCCACTACTTCCACGCCGTTATGCCGGAGCAATTCGACGCCGTGATCCACATCGACGAGACGAATGCAGTCGAGCCGATGGAGAGAGAAGCGATGTGGCACGG
This sequence comes from Thermoanaerobaculia bacterium, assembly GCA_035255945.1. Classification (GTDB taxonomy): domain Bacteria; phylum Acidobacteriota; class Thermoanaerobaculia; order Gp7-AA8; family Gp7-AA8; genus JAJPHC01. The sequence continues at coordinate 7,056 of DATEZA010000276.1, read as the reverse complement.
GCCGGGCGAGGCGGATGAGACGTTTCCGTTTGGGGAGTGATAGAGAAGAGCCGAGTGATAGAGGGAGGGAGTGAGAGGAGCCGGGTCGCGAGCGGAATATAGCTCTTGACGTCGTCCGTTTTTAGACTTAGTCTAATGCTCGTGCCGAAACACAAAACCGACGAAACGCTGAGAGACCACGGCATCCAGCCCTCCGCCCAGCGGGTGGCGGTCGCCGATTACGTGCTCTACACGAAGGAGCATCCCTCGGCCGACCTGGTCTGGAATCGCGTGCGGGACAACTTTCCGTGGATCTCCCGGGCGACGGTCTACAACACGCTCAACCTGTTCGTGGAGAAGGGGCTGCTGCGTACGCTCGACCTCGCCGACAACGCCGTCGTCTTCGATCCGAAGATGGACAAGCACCATCACTTCGTGGACGAGGAAGACGGCTCGATCCACGACGTGCCGTGGGAGAAGGTGCAGGTCTGCAATATCGAGGGGCTGCGCGGCTACGTCGTGCACGATTACCAGGTGGTGATGCACGGAGTGAAGAAGAAGTGACGCCGTCGCCTTAGACGATGTCCAGAATTGAAAGGAGTCGAAAGACAATATGTTGACCGTTGGAGACAAGTTTCCCCAGTTCAAGCTGCAGGCGTGCGTGAGCCGCGAGAAGGGCAAGGAGTTCGCCACGCTGACCAATGACAATTTCTCCGGCCAGTGGCTGGTGTTCTACTCGTATCCCAAGGACTTCACGTTCATCTGCCCGACGGAGATCGTCGAGCTCGACAAGAAGGCCTCCGATTTCGGCGACCGCGACGCTGTGGTCGTCGGCGGCTCGACCGACAACGAGTTCTCGCACCTGGCGTGGCGCAACGCGCACGAAGACCTGCAGAAGATCAACACGCCGCTGGTGCACATCTCGCCGTCGTTCGGACAGGAGCTCGGCATCATCCGCAGCGACGCCGGCGTGGCGCTCCGCGCGACGTTCATCGTCGACCCGCAGGGCTCCATCCGCTGGGTGAACGTGAACGACCTCTCCGTCGGCCGCAGCGTCGATGAGACGCTCCGCGTGCTCGACGCGCTGCAGACCGACGAGCTCTGCCCCTGCAACTGGAAGGCGGGGCAGGAAACGATCAAGGTGGCATGACCATGAGCGCAGTGGACGATCTGCGCGCGTCGTTCTCCGAGCCGGCGCGCGACATCAAGCTGAATCTGCAGAGCGTTCTGCAGCCCGGCACTCTCTCCCCTGCGCAGCGCTACGGCGTGGCGATCGCTTCGGCGGTCGCCACCCACAACCACGCGCTGCGCGACGCGCTGATCGCCGACGCACGGGCCGAAGTCGACGAAGCGGTCATCGATGACGCGCTCGCCGCCGCGGCGCTGATGGCGATGAACAACGTCTTCTATCGATTCCGGCACATGGTCGGAAAGGCGTCGTACGGCGAGCGGCCGGCGCGCCTGCGCATGCAGCGGATCGCGAAGCCGGCGACGAACAAGCCCGACTTCGAGCTGATCTGCCTCGCAGTGAGCGCGATCAACGGATGCGAGATGTGCATCCGCTCGCACGAGGAAGCGGTGCTGCTGGGCGGGCTGACCGAGGAGCACGTGCACGATGCGGTGCGCATCGCGGCGGTGATCAACGCGTCGGCGCTTGCGCTGGAATTGCCCGCGCTCGCGACGACTGTGTAGGTGGAGTGCGGCGGCCATGCCGCCGCTGCTTCTTCGACGGGCGGCCATGCCGCCCCTTCGCGCGGCATGGCCGCGCTTTTGAAAGCAGCGGTGATCAACGCGTCGGCACTTGCGACGGCGGCGACTGTGTAGGTGGAGTGCGGCGGCCATGCCGCCGCTGCTTCTTCGACGGGCGGCCATGCCGCCCGTTCGCGCGGCATGGCCGCGCTTTTGAAAGCAGCGGCGGCATGGCCGCCGCACTCCGGAGATATGCCATTGGGGCCGAATTGACGGATGAGGGTGTGCACTTCCGCGTTTGGGCGCCGGAGCACCGCGCGCTGTCGGTGGTGATCGAAGGCGGCGCCGAGGTCGAGCTCGAGCGGGATGAGGACGGGTATTTTTCGCGACTCGTGGATGCAAAAGCGGGCGCGCGTTATCGCTTCAAAATCGGCGATCAGCTCTTCCCCGATCCCGCTTCGCGCTTTCAACCCGAGGGGCCGCATGGACCTTCGCAGGTGATCGATCCGGCATTCGCGTGGAGCGAATGGCACGGAGTCGAGCCGCGATGCTTTTACGAGATGCACATCGGCACGTTCACGCAGGGCGGCACGTTCGCCGTCGCCGCGGAGAAGCTGCCGCTGCTCGCGGACATCGGCATCAATGTCATCGAAGTGATGCCGGTGAACGAATTCGCCGGCACGTTCGGCTGGGGCTACGACGGCGTCGATCTCTGGGCGCCGTCGCATCTCTACGGCACGCCCGACGACTTCCGCCGCTTCATCGACACGGCGCATCAGCTCGGACTCGCCGTGATCCTCGACGTCGTCTACAACCATTTCGGTCCGGACGGCTGTTATCTCCGCCGGTTCACGCCGCTCTATTTCACCGACCGCAAGAACGAATGGGGCGACGAGCTGAATTACGAGGCGCAGGGCGTGCGCGAATTCTTCGCGGAGAACGCCGCGTACTGGATCGACGAGTTTCATCTCGACGGATTGCGGCTCGATGCGACGCAATCGATCACCGACTACTCGGTCATCGGGGAGATCGTGAAGCGCGCGCACGAAGCGGCGGGCGGCCGGAAGATTCTCATCGCCGCGGAGAACGAGCCACAGGACGTGGCTCTCATCGACGTAGAGGGTGTCGACGCGTTGTGGAACGACGACTGGCATCACGCGGCGATGGTGGCCATGACCGGCCGCCGCGAGGCGTACTACATGGACTATCGCGGCACGGCGCAGGAATTCGTCTCCATGGCGAAGCATGGATTTCTCTACCAGGGGCAGTTCTACGCGTGGCAGAAAAAACCGCGCGGAATGCCGTCGCTGCATCTACACCCGCGCCGATTTATCTCCTATCTGCAGAATCACGATCAGATCGCGAACTCCGCGCGCGGCGAACGGATGCAGCAGCTGACCAGTCCCGGCCGCGTCCGCGCGATGACCGCGCTGCTCCTGCTCCAGCCGCAATTGCCGCTCCTGTTTCAGGGGCAGGAGTCGGGCTCGACGAAGCCGTTCCTTTACTTCGCCGATCACAAGCCGGAGCTGGCGGAGGCGGTGGCGAAAGGACGGCGCGAGTTTCTGGAGCAGTTTCCGTCGCTCATCGGACGCGAGCTCGATGCCCCGCACGCACGGGAGACGTTCGAAGCGTGCAAGCTCGATTGGGAGGAGCGCGACGAATCGATCATCGAGTTGCATCGCACGTTGCTGCGATTGCGCATCGATGATGCGCTGATTGGCGGCGCAGTTTTGAGCGAGGACGCCTTCCTCCTGCGTTGGCCGCAACGGTTGTTGATCGTGAACCTCGGGCGCGATCTGCACCTCGAAGTGCTCGACGAGCCGCTGCTCGCGGGCGAATGGACAGTGCTCTGGTCGAGCGAATCGCCGGTCGACATCGCTCACATTCCGGCGGAGTCGGCGGCGTTGTTTGCTGCGACGCCCCTCACCCCTGCCCCTCTCCCCGCTGCGCGGGGCGAGGGGGATGAGGGCGCAGGCGGGGATGCTGCGGGTCGCTCAGATCGAGATCGCTCCACTTGATCCGCTGCGCCTTCGGAGTCGTGCCGGTCGCGCCGAGCATGTGCATCAGCGTGTTGCCGAGGTGATGAATCGAGAAGCGCTCCATCGCGCCGAACTTGCCACAGAGGAATTCCGTCACCACCCACTCCCCATCGATCTTCTGCGCGATCGCTTCCTCGATGCGCCCGACCTTCTCGCCGTTCGCATCGACGACCTCGCGTCCGATCAGCAGCTCGAAATGCAGGTAATTGCGCTTCATTTCGCGAATGGAATCCGTTCGATGATGTGCTCGCGCGTCCAGCGCTCCCACGCCCACGCCGGCGACGGCAGCGGATCGATGTCGACGTCCAGGTCGAGCTCGTGGTCCTTCACTTTGCCGAAGTCGATGCGATAGCGCGCGCGCCGCACGTGCAGCTTGCGATTGAGCCACACCGCCCAGCGTTCGAAGCGCCGTCCGATGCGGCGCGCGAATGTCGCGGAGCCGAGCTCGATGAATGCAACACGCGGCGGCTTGTGCTCGCGCAATTCGAGAATGATCCCGTCGGCCTTGCCGAGCTTCTCGCCATGCCGGCCGCGGATCTGTTTGTCCAGGATGTCGCGCACGAGCTCCATCAGCTGCCTCCCGCGAGCTCGAGCGGAATGGCCACGATCGCGATGACCGACGCCACGAGCACGACAACCACCACGACCGTGTTGCCGATCCATCCGCTGCGATGCTCGCCGACGAAATGCTCGTCGTTCACGAGCAGCAGAAACGGCACGACGACGGCGGGCAGAATCACCGCAGTCAGCGCCATCGAGAACATCGTCAGCTTCAGCGGATCGATGCCGGTGCACATGAGCAGCGCGCCGAGAATCACGATCGCGGTGTACGTCGCCGCGAAGCGCGCCCCATTTCTCGGCTCGCTGTTCTCGCCCCAGTTCCAGCCGAAGGTCTGGCCGAGGATGTACGCAGTCGAGAGCGCGAGCTCGATCGCCGCGCCGAAGCAGCAGACGCCGAGCGATCCGACGAACAGCGGAAATCCCCAGCGTCCGAGCGCCGGCGAGAGAACGACCGCGAGCTGTTCGTACGAGTCGATGTGAATGCCCTTCGGCGAAAAGATCATCGCGCTGACGATCAGCACGCCGATCGACATCAGGCATCCGAAGCCCATCCCGATGATCGCCGTCATGCGATTCGCGCCGAGGCTCTCCTCGGTCCACTCTTCTTCGACGGCGCCCGATGAATAGAACGTGAACATGTACGGCGAGATGGTCGAGCCGGCGATGCTGACGGCGATGAACCAATAGCGCGCGGCGTCGTGCGGAGCGCCGTGCGGAATCAGCCCGCGCAGCGCTTCGTGCGGATCGGGATGAAGCTTCCACGCCGCGACGACGAAGGCGACGGTCATCAGTCCGAGGATCGCCGTCGTGTTCTCGAGCCACTCCAGCGTGCCGAGCCAGAGCACGATCCAGATCAGCAGGCCGACCGGAATCGCCCACGCCGCGACCGGAATGCCGGTGACGATTTTCAGTGCGAGACAGACGCCTCCGATCTCCGCCGCGAGCACGAGCAGATTGACCAGGAGCTCGAGCGATCGCGGAATGATGGTGAAGACGAAGCCGAATCGTTCGCGCACGGCGTCGACGAGCGTCCGCTTCGAAACGGCGGCCAGCCGGCCCGACATCTCGATCAGAAAAATCAAACACAACGTCGAGAAGACGATGACCCACATCAGCCGGAAGCCGAAGTCGGCGCCGGCCGCGGCGGATGTCGCCATCGAGCCGACTTCGAGGAAGCCGCCGATGCTCGTGATGACGCCGAGGGCGACGTTGAGCAGCTCTTTGCCCTTCACTTCGACGCCTCGTTCGCGAGCACGACGACGGCTTCCGCGTCGTGCCGCGTCTCCGGCTTGATGTCCGGCTGCTTCAGTTCTTTCGAAAGATTCTTCGACGCGAGCTCGCCGACCTGCTTCACATACTTCGCCGGCACGTTGTGCTCTTTTTCCTCGGCCTGCACGAGCGCGAGCGAGCTGCGCCAGGAGCGCGCGGATTTCTGCAGTTGCTCATCCGCGTCTTGTTTGCAGCGGAGACAGCAGACGGCGGATAGCACGCAGCAGACGAGCGCGCTAGCGGCGCGGCGTCCGCGGCATCTTCGTTCCGCCACCCTCACTCCCCGTCGTATCGCGCGCGTCCGGTTGCTGCGCCAGTCGCAACTGGTTCTGCACGTCGCGCACGCCGCCGACCGATTCCGCGATGTCTTCCGCACGCCGCTTCGAGCCGCGCTCGTCGATGGTGCCGCTCAGCGTGACGACGCCGCCGCTGACCGCGACATCGATGTCGTGCGCGTCGACGTATTCGTCCTGCGAGAGCCGCTCGCAGACGTCTTCGCGGATGCGGTCGTCGGAGCGCTCGTAATTCTTCGGACCGATGCCGCGGAAGTTCGGACGCGCGCTGTCCATACCGAGGCCGAAGTCGGTGTCGCGGCCGCGGCCGTACATGAACCCCTCGCCTTCGTAGCCGAACATGCCGCGGCTGGGCTCGTCATTGAGACGCGACTCGAAGTCGCCGCGATCGAAACGGTCGTAACGGTCGTGTCCGCGAAGCCGATCATTGCGATACCTGTCGCGATAATCGTTTGCCATCCGAGAACCTCCTCGCTCCGGCGTACACTCACAAAATGTGCCGATGGTGCAAGGGTGTGGTAGGCGGCCGGCGCCGCACGTTCTGTTCCGATGCGTGCGTGCACGAGTGGCGTCTCCGTTCGAGCACGAGTTACCTGCGCGACTGCGTGCTGGAGCGCGATCGCGGCATCTGCGCGATCTGCGGACTCGACACAGTGCGCCTTCGCCGCCGCGTGATGCGCTTGCCGTTCGCGCAGCGCATGCGCGAAATTAAACGCCTGCAGCAGGAAGGCCTCGCGTTCCGCGGCCGAAAGACGTGGTGGGAAGCCGATCACATCGTGCCGGTGGTCGAAGGCGGCGATTCGAACCTGGAGAATCTGCGAACACTCTGCATCCCCTGCCACCGCCAAGTAACTGCGGAGCTGCGCACAAGAACACGCCGCCGTTCAGCTGCGACGCAGTCGCCAGCTGCAACGGCGGCAGCCGCCGGCCGCGGCGAAGCCGTCGGCTGCGGCCCGACTTCGACGGCAAGAAACGGATAGCCGACGCCCTCCAACAGATCTACCTTGTCGAGCATGACGATCTCCGACCAGCAGGCCTGGGACGCCGTCGAGCGCCGCGACCGCTCGTTCGACGGACGCTTCTTCTTCGCCGTGCGCACGACCGGCATCTACTGCCGTCCGTCATGCCCGGCGCGCCGTCCACTGCGCGACAACGTGCGCTTCTTCGTCTCGCGCGGCGACGCCGAGACCGCCGGCTTTCGCGCATGTCAGCGATGCCGTCCTGCC
>DATEZA010000275.1:0-20550 GCA_035255945.1 Thermoanaerobaculia bacterium | reverse complement strand
GGGATGACGGGGACACAGTGCTTGCGCAGCGCGAGAGCGTTGGCGTTTTTTACCCGCCGATCTTCACCACGTCGCCCGGCTCCGTCTGCTGCATGGTCAGGCGCAGCCTCGACGACTCCAGCGGCACGGCCTCGATCTGATCGAGTGTGCCGAGGTCTTTGCCGCTGCCGGCCATGCGCTGCATCTCCTCGCCTTTCGGCCAGAGGCGCGTGTCGATCGAGCGGATCGTCGCGTTGTACTTCTCGACCGTTTTTTGCAGCGATGAACCGGTCTCCGCGATCAGCTCCATCACCTTCACGAATCGATTGAACAGCTCGATGCCCGCATCGTGCATCTTCTTCGCGTTCTCTTCCGTGCGCTCCGCTTTCCAGCCGGTCGCGATCGCTTTCAGCAGCGGAAGGAGAATGATCGGCGATGCGAGCACGACCTTCTTTTCGGAGGCGAATTCGAAGAGCGTCGGATCGGTGATCAGGCCCGCGGAGATGAAGTGCTCGCCGGGGAGGAACATCACCGTGAAGTCGAGCGTCTCGCCGATCACCGATTGATATTCGCGGCGGCTGAGCGAGTCGATGTGCCGGCGCATCGTCTTCACGTGCTGCGCGAGGTAGTGCCGCTTGCGCTCCTCGTTCGTCTCATTCGCTGCGGCGCTGTATTCGGCGAGCGGCACCTTCGCATCGATCGCGATCACGCGCTTGTTCGGCAGTTTCACCACCACGTCGGGACGAAGGCGGCGGCCATCGTCATCGAAGAACGTGCGCTGCGTTTCGAAGTCGCAGAACTCGCTCATGCCGGCGAGCTCGATGCAGCGCTTGAGCGTGTTCTCGCCCCACGAGCCGCTCACCTTCGGCGATTCGAGTGCGGTGGCGAGGCGCGCCGTTTCGCGTCGCGCAGTCTCCTGCGTGGCGAGCAGCGTGCGGATCTGTTCCGACAATCCGCCGTAGACCTCATTGCGCAGCCGTTCGCTCTTCTGCAGCTCGCCGCGATAGTCGAAGAGCATCTGGTTCAGCGGCTCGAGCAGCGTCGCGATCTCCGCTTTCTTCGTGTCGAGCGAGCCGTCGACCTGCACTTTGTTCTGTTGCACGATGGTCGAGCCGACTTCGGTGAAGACGCGCTGCGCGGTTGCGGCGAATGCGTTCTCCATCCGTTTGACGTCGGCCACTCTCGCTTCGGCAACGGCGCGGGCCTGATCGGCGATCGCGACGCGCTCGCGTGCTCTCGCGCTCCCGACCACCCATCCCACGCATAGCGCAACAGCACACAACGCAATCGTGATCAGCATGAATCAGATGATACGCGTTCACATACGCCGCAGCACTTCGATGACGCGATCGATCTCCTCGTCATCGTTGTAGACGTGCGGCGAAAAGCGCAGGAGGCCTTCGCGGGGCGCGGTGATGATGCGTTCTTCGTCGAGCAGGCGATGCAACCGGATGACGCTCGACTCTACATTTGGTGGAGTCGCTCCAACGATTGGAGAACGCGTTTCTTCGACTTCGAAGCCGATGCCGCGCAGCTTTTCTCCCAACGCTCTCGAAAGCCGCAGCACCTCGCTCTCGATGTTGCCGATTCCGATCTCCAGCAACAAGTCAATCGCTGCGCGCAGCCCGTAGATCCCGTTCGTGTTCAGCGAGCCCGCTTCGAACCGCCGCGCGTCGGGCAGCAGATCGATCGAACAGCCGATGAACTTCCCTTTGCGATCGATGTTCGTCCAGCCGCTTTCGATCGGCTCGAGCTCTTCGCGATGTTCCGCCGCGACGTAGAAAAGCGCAGCGCCCTCGGGCCCGCACATCCATTTGTGTCCGTCCGCCGCGAGGAATGCGATGTTCGAGCGGCGCACATCGATGGTCATCGCGCCGACGGACTGAATCGCATCGACGCAGAAAAGAATGTTGCGGCTCGCGCATAACGCGCCGATCGCATCGAGGTCCGCTGCGAAGCCGTTGTGAAACGCGACGGAGGAGACGGTGATCAGTCGCGTGCGCTCATCGATCAGCGGCTCGATCTCTTCGACGGTGGGCAGTTTCGCGACGCGTGTTTCGACGCCGCGCGATTCGAGCCGCTTCCACGGCGTCCAGTTCGACGGGAACTCCATTCCCGTGGTGATGATGTTGTCGCCGCTCTTCCACCGCAATCCTTCGGCCACGAACGAGATCCCCTCGGACGTGTTCTTCAGAATCGCGATCTCATCCGGCTGCGCGCCGATCAGCCGCGCCGCGGACTCGCGCAACTTCACGTACTCGGCATACCAGTCGCGCCAATGCATCGCGCCGAATTCACGCTGATCGCGCGCATGCCCTTCCATTGCGTCGTATGCGCGCACCGACAGCGGTCCGACCGCGGCGTGATTGAAGTAGATGACGTTGCGCGTGACGGGGAAGAGCTCGCGGAGTGCACGCTTGTCGATCACGGCTCGTCCTCGCGGAGGACGATCCTGTAGGTGTCGAGGCCGCCCCAGCCTGATTCGAGGCGAACTGAATCGATCTGCGGCATCGATGCGGTCACGGCGAACGTAACGATGGCGAGCAGCATTCAGAACTCCGCGACCTGTGCGAGGTACGCGTCGTAATTGCGTCGCATCTCGCGCAGTGAATCGCCGCCGAACTTCTCGCGCATCGCGCTCGCGAGCACGATCGCCAGCATCGCCTCGCAGACCACGCCGCATGCGGGAACGGCAGTCACGTCGCTGCGCTCCCATTGCGAGCGGTGCGTCTCCTTCGTCTCGATGTCGATGGACGGCAGGCCGCGGCGCAGCGTGGAGATCGGCTTCATGAACGCACGAACGACAACATGTTGACCATTCGTCACGCCCCCTTCGAGTCCGCCTGCGCGATTGGTCGTGCGGTGATAGCCGCGCTCGTCGTCGCGATAGATGGCGTCATGCACTTCGGAGCCGATGCGGCGCGATGCCGAGACACCGTCGCCGATGGCAACAGCCTTCACCGCATGGATGGACATGATCGCCTGCGCGATGCGTCCGTCGAGCTTTTCACTCCACTGCACGTAGGAGCCGAGTCCGAGAGGGACGTTGCGTGCGGCGACGACAATCGTCCCGCCGAGTGTCTCTCCCGCTTCGCGCGCGTTGTCAACGACTTCTACCATCTGTGGCTCGTGCTCTTTGTTGACGGCGCGCAGCGGTGAGTCGTCATCGACGTTCACGAGCTCGTCCCAGGTCGGCGAATACTCCGGATCGCCCGCCGCGCCGACGCTCACCACACCGCTGCGGATCTCGATTTCGAACGCGCGCAGCAGCTCTTTCGCCATCGCCCCCGCCGCCACACGCGATGCGGTCTCGCGCGCCGAGGCGCGCTCGAGGATGTCGCGCAGATCGCGCCGGTCGTATTTCATGCCGCCCGGAAGATCGACGTGTCCCGGCCGCGGTGCATGCACGCGACGCTTATGCGCCTCGGCATCGTCGAGCTCCCACGGATCCATCGCGCCGCGCCAGTTCTCGAAGTCACGGTTGCGGATCACGATGGCGATCGGCGACCCGAGCGTCTCCCCGCCCCGCACCCCGCCCGCGATCTCGACTTCGTCCTGCTCGATCTTCATCCGTCCGCCGCGGCCGTACCCGTGCTGCCGCCGCGCGAGATCGCGATTGATGCGCGCGCGATCGAGCAGCACGCCGGCGGGCATGCCGGTGACGATCGTGGTCAGCTGCGGACCGTGCGACTCGCCGGCGGAGAGGAAGGTGAATTGCGCCACGCTCGAAGTCTATCGCGGCAGAATCTTCTCCACCGAAAACACGATCGACCCGAACTCCTGCCTCCCGTTTCCGATCGCGAGCGGATGCGTGAACTCCGGACCGCGGCGCACGAGGTTGTACGTCAAGCGCCAGCGCCGATAGCGAACGGACAGGCCGCCGAGCAGGTCGTACACGAAGCGTTTGGTCTCGATCTCGGTCGGGATCTGCCGGAACGTACCCCCGCTCAGAAAGACGTTGTGGCCAACCGCGCGGCCCTCGGCGCCGGCGTAGACCCAGATCTCCCATGGGGGACGGTTGCCGTCGAACTGCGTGAATGCAGTTGCGCGCAACGCTCCATTGAGAAAACCGGAGTTGTTCTTGCCGAGGCGTGCGATCGCGCCGGCCGACCCGTAGGTCATCACCGTCCCGAGCGAACCGCCGGCGTGCGGTTGGACGTCGACGTCGAGCGGCCCCACTTTCGCCGACCGTCGCAGGTCGTACTCATAAATCAGATTCACACCCGGCTCGTTCTTCAGCTGATTCGACCAGCCGAGCGGCTTGGCCGATCCAATCAGCTGGTGAATCGTCGACTGCGCGAAGCGGCCGCCCGCGGCCGGCCCGATCACGCCGGTCTGCAACTCGAAGACGTGGCGGAACTTCTCCTCGTTCTTGTCGATCAGCTGAACCATGTTGTCGGCGTAGAGGAACGCTCCCCAGTGGCGCTCGTTGAGCTGGGGCAACGGATTCGTAATGTCGTCGGGCGTGTAGAGGTTCTGACCGATGCCCACCGACCAGACGCGCGCGGCGCTCGGGTTGCCGACCTTCGGCAGGAACCAGTCGGCGAATGACTCGACAAACTTCGGGTTTTTCAGCGGATTTCGGGTCATCGAGAAGCGCAGGCCCTGCGTGTAGTACTTGTCGACATTCGTCTGCGTGAAGACGTCGTTCTCCTCCTGAAACACCCAGCCCGCCCATCGATCGGCGGGTTGAACGAAGTCGGATGGAGTGTTGACCTGCGCGGCCGCCGCAACATTTGCGATCAGTAAGAGAGTCAAAAACAGTGATTTCATTTCGGCACCTCAAATGGTCGTGTCACCGACCGTTCCCTTGAACGATGCATTCGGACTTTTCGCGTTTTTTCCCATCCCGTAACGCGCGAACGCTTCGCGCGCCGCGGCACGCGCGGCGGCAGCCTCGGGACCATCGATCAATGCACCCTGCTCGAGCTCGTCGATGCCGCCGAGCAGTGCATCGCGTCCCTGCAGAAAATGCGGATTGGCCTCGATGAGGCGCAGCGATTCGACGACCGCGCGCCAGCCGATGCAGTGCCCTTTTTGGGGATCGCCGAGCTTTGCACCGAGGAATTCGTTGAAGCGGATCAACGCGGCGGCGAAGATCTCGCCCGCTCCGTTGATCGTGTTCTGCGGCGGCTTACCAAGCTTGCCGTAATCGCGGACGACGGCCGGATCGTACGACGCGCTGCGGAAGCCCGGCCCTGCCCAGCCGGCAAACAGCTGGAAGAACTGAGTTTCAGGGGATTGAACGCAGAACGCAGAACGCAGAATCAGAATTGAGAGGGTGTGGGGCCGCCGACTCGGCGGCCTGCGCCGCCGGGTCGGCGGCGCCACACACCGGCAGAATCAGCGCGCCGCCTCTTTCTCATTTCTCACTCTGCGTTCTGCGTTCTGCGTTCAATCCACCGGCAAGGTGGCACACCGCGCAGATCCGCAACTCCGTCACGAGCGAGCGCTCGAAACTGATAGTTGCTCGCGGGATGAAGGTAGAAGTTGCGCAGCGTGATCGCGAAGTAGTCCGCCCAGCCTTCATCCATCGCCTGGCTCTGCTGCTGGATCAGCCACGCGGTCGCCAGACGGCCACCGACCATGCGATGCACGACGCCGTGCGTGTACTCGTGCGTGACCAGCTCTGCGTGAAGCGCGCTCGGCTCGCCGGTTTTCGGCGCGCGGCCGAGCGACAACCTCGCTTTGTCGCCGTCCGAGAGCGCTTCCATGTCGGCGAGATGCGGGTTTCCCTGCTCGAAGACGCGGAGCTCGAGCCGGTCGTTGCCCCCTTTCGCCGTCGAAAAATTCTTCAGCTGAAAGGAACGGCGGCAAATCCGCGGCGGCGATCGGAAGCTCCGCGCGCCGCGCACCAAGCGCGTGATCGAACGCTTCCGGCCGCTCCGAAACTCGGTCCGTGGCTCACAGCGAATGCGACCGAGGGAAACAACGCCGTCACCGAAAAGACGTTCGCGAAACAGCGCGCGGAGGAGCTCCAGCGCGTGCAGAGAACGACGCGTCCTTTGTCCTCGCCCTGCGCGGTGGTCAGCAACAGGAACGACTGCGCGCGAAAAGGCGTGCGGACGACCCACACCAGTCGCGTCTCGCCGGCATCGCGCCACCACGCGAGATGGACCGCGGGCGACGAAGCGGTGCGGCCGAGGCGAAATACCGTCGGGCGCGAAGGAAACGAGAAGCTCGCGATGACGTCCGGCGCGGGCAAGCTCGAAGTCCGCAGCGAACGATGCCGTGCCTGGCACATCGAGCGATCACTCTTCGCGGCGAAATGCGTGACGGCGGCGATCACCGCGTCGGTCGCGCTGAGCTCCGGGATGGCGTCGCCGGCGGTCTCGAATTCCGCAACGTCGCCGTTCGTGCGAACGACTTTCTCGCCTTCGATGTGCAGCGTGATCTCGCCGCCGAACAGCGGAATGCCGCCATAGTGCTGCTGCAATCGCACGATCGACCGGCCGCCGGCGGTCGTCTGGACATGCGGGTCGGCTACGAACGCATACCGCTCATCGCCGAAGCGCGCCGGCGCGAGATGCGCGTATGCCGTAACGACGGGATCCTGACTCATCCATTATTAAGGAGGGACAGGAATCCGGTTTTCCCTAAATCAGGCAGGCACCACGGCCCGCTTCTCCCCTCTTCTCGCCCACAACACGATCGCCGCAATGATCAAAATCACGCTGATCAGCTGCGCGATGGTGAACGGTCCGAGGAAGCGATCGTCCTTCGCGCGGACGATCTCCACGAGGAAGCGCTCGATGCCCATCATGAGCAGGAACAGCGCGAAGCCGCGGCCTTTGCGATGTTCGCTGCGGGTGTACCGGATCAGGATCGCGAACATCGCGAATGCGGCGAGCGATTCGTAGATCTGCGTCGGATGGACGCGCAGCACTTCGTACGGCGGGATCGACGGGTCGACGTGCACGCCGAATTCGCGCAGCGCTTCGGCGGTCGTCGGCGGGGAGCCTTTCGGGAACGCGACGCCCCACCAGCCGCCGGTCGGACGGCCGTAGTCATCGCCGACGAGGAAGCAGCCGATGCGTCCGAATGCATAGCCGATGGCGAGCGCGGGCGCGGCCGCATCGGCGGCGGTGAGGAACGGCACGCGGCGGCGAACGATCAGCAGCGTGCAGGCGATGAAGCCGCCCATCAGTCCGCCGTACCAGACCAGGCCCGCGCGGTCGAAGAGCAGGTGCCAGTCGTGAAAGAGGATCGCGTAATAGATCTTCGCGCCGATGATGCCGCCGATCGCGGCCCACATCACCACCGACGACGCGAGCTCGTCCGACAATCCATACCGCCGGAACTGCCGCGACAGGATCCATCCCGCCGCGACGAATGCGATGAACATCATCAGACCGAAGGTCGTGATCTCGAACGAACCGATTCTGACGAGAGTTGGGTACATGTGAGCGAGAGATTAAGAGATATAGAGATAAAGAGATAGAGACTATGAAACGGAGAGACTGAGACGGAGGAGGAGACCGTTCTCCTCAATCTCTCAGTCTCTCAGTATCTCTATTTCTTCGCTCACGCCATCGCTTTTTCAATCGACGCCTTCTGATCCGAGATGAACCGGAACACATCGACTTTGCCCGCGGCGTCGAGGTGTTGAGACACCTCGAACAGTTGCACGGACAGCAGCGTGTTGAGGCCGTCGTCCAGCACTGCTTTGCGGCGCTCGAAGGGGAGCTCGGAGATATTGGCGATCAGCATGTTCTCGTCGAAGCGGCCGTACTGATCGAAGAACACGCCTGACCACAAGTCGTCGCTCTCCGCGTTCTGCAGCGCGGTCATGAAAATCTCGCGCGCGGAGTCCTCGCCGACCGCGTTCTGCAGCGCTTCATACAGACGTCCGAACATGTCGTTGTACGTCGAGATCACCTTCAGCAGCTCGGGCGAATCCTCCACATCGAGGAAGACCGGCCGGAACGACTTCTCCTCGGGTGCCACCTCGACCAGGCGCGCGGAGAGCAGCTGGAAAAGGATGCGCGTGACTTCGAACTCCGTCATCTCCGAGAGTCCGATCAGCTCGCGGATCGTCAGCCGGCCGTCGATGCGGTTGTAGACCTCGACCTCGTGGTCGCTCATGTCGAGCGCGCCGGTGTCGGGCTGCTCGCCCGGCACTTTCATGAACACCATGTCGAGGCCGGTGATCTTTTCCTTGATGCGCGCCGTTTCGTCGAGGCGGCGGATGCCTTCCATGATCACGCTCGACGTATTGATCGAGAGGACGATGCGCTCCATCGCGATCTCTTCCACCGATTCGTAGAAGCCGAACGTACCGTCTTTCCACGTGAACAATGAATAGATGATCTCCAGGACCTGGTTCTTGACGCCCCACCAGAGGTCCTTCGGCGAGATCGCGCCCATCTGCACGAGCACTTTGCCGTGGCGCATCGCCGGCGTGACGCGGCGCTTCGACTCCTCGTACTGCTGCTGGTTGATCTTGCCGTTGCGGAGGAGGAATTGTCCGAGGGAATGCTCGGGCGAGTTCGAGTTGGCGAAGACGATCTCGCCGTCCTTCCAGATGATCGTTCGATCGAGCGAGCCATTGCGGAGTGCGAGCTTGCCGGTGGCCCGGATCATGGCGACGAAGCTCAGGACGTCCGGCAACTGGATGCGCGAGAGATCGCCCTGAAGAATCGCTGCGTCACGGGAGGTTTCCGGCATGAGGACCGTCGTCAACAATGACAAAGAAACGCGGCGGGTTCAAGAGTTATTCATGAAAGAGTTTTTGGGTTGCTGAGTTGTTCGGTTGTTGGGTGGAACCGCCCATCCGCCGCACACAACAACCCAAAACCCAGCTACCTATCTCCGGCACTTTGGCTTGCTGGGTGAGTTGCTGGGTTGCTGAGTTGCTCGGTTGTTGGGCGGAACCGCCCATCCGCCGCACTCAACAACCCAAAAACCCAGCAACCCAGCAACCTATCTCCGGCACTTTGGCACCACCCTCACCAGCACATCCACCACCCTCTCGATCTCGTCCGCGGTGTTGAATCGGGACAGCGACACGCGCACCGTCGACTTCGCCTCGGCCGGCGAGAGTCCCATGCCGAGGAGCACGACGCTCGGTTCGACGCGGCCGGACGAACAGGCTGATCCGGTCGACACCGCGATCCCATCCAGATCCAACGCGATCGCGATCCCCTCGGCGTCCGCACCGCGAAACATCACGCTGCTCGTGTTCGGAACGCGCTCCGTATCCGCGCCGTGAAACACGACATCGATACCGAACGCCTGACGCAGCGCCGACTCGAACCGGTTGCGCATCGACGCAATCATCGGACGCACGCTCGCATCCGCGGCGAGTGTCGCGGCGGTGGCGAAGGCAGCGGCGAGCGGCACGTTCTCCGTCCCCGCGCGGCGACGCCGCTCCTGTGCGCCTCCGGTGATCAGCGGCTCGAGCGCGATGCCGCGGCGCACGTACATCGCACCGATGCCTTTCGGTGCGTGAATCTTGTGTGCGGAGAGCGACAACGTGTCGGCGTTCAACACACCGGCATTGATGTCGATCTTTCCCGCGCCCTGCACCGCATCGCAATGCAGATGGATGCCGCGCTCGCGGCAGATACGCCCCACGTCCGCCACCGGTTGCACGACGCCGGTCTCGTTGTTGACCAGCATCATCGTGACGAGGCGGGTGTCGCCGCGGATCGCATCGATCACGCGCGCGGCGTCGACCACGCCGTTCCGTTTCGCCGGAACGACGGTGATGTCGCAGCCGCGCGTGCGCAGTGTCGCGACCGCTTCGCTCACCGACGGATGCTCGATGGCGGTTGTGACAATGTGATGACGTCCTGTGCGCGGCACCGCGCCAAAAATCGCGGCGTTGTTAGACTCGGAGCCTCCGCTCGTGAAGACGATTTCCCGAGGAGTGGCGGAGAGCAGCCGCGCAACGGGCTCGCGTGCATCTTCGATCAACCGTCGCGCCGATTGGCCTTCTTTATGAATGGATGAGGCGTTGCCAAACACGTCACGCATGGCGTCGCAGGCGATGCGGAGGACGTCAGGATGGACAGGGGTCGTGGCGTTGTTATCGAAGTAAATGCGGTTCATCGGGGACGGTCAATGAAACTTGCCTGCTGTGTGCTGTCCGTTTTCTGCTGTCTTTCGTTCTCCATTCTCGCCCAGACTCCCGATCCACAAAAAACCAAGACTCCTCCGCCGCAGGATTCCGGCATCCGCAAGCTCGGGCGCCGCGAGCGCAAGGAGAAAATCGCCGCGCTTCCCGAGCAGTACCGCCAGTTCCTGCAGGACGTCGAGCCGATCATGATGCCGACCGAGCTCGACACGTTCCTCATCCTGGAGACCGACGCGCAGCGTGAGATCTACATCGTCGAATTCTGGCGCCGCCGCGACGTCGCGGCCGGCACCACCAATCACGCGTTCAAGGACGAGTACTACAGCCGCCTCGAGGAAGCGAAGTCGCGCTTCAAATACCTCTCCTCCGATCGCGGGCGCATGTACCTCATTCATGGCGAGCCGGATGAGCTGCTGAAGATCGATTGCTCCCGATTGCTCGTCCCGCTCGAGATCTGGAAATACGCCTACGTCCCCGGCCTCGGACATCAACAGCGCCTCCTCTTCTATCTGCCGCGCCATGGAGGGGACTACAAACTCTGGAGCACGATGGGCGATCAGAACGATGCGCTCGCGGAACTGGTCTCCGAGGAAGTCATGGGCGCGTCTGCGGGCGACCGCGGCGCCGTGAGCAACGTCTTCTTCTCGTCCGCGGCATCGAACAGCTTCGTCAGCAAGATCGAAGTCGACTGCAAAGACGGCGACGAGATCATGAAAGCGATCTTCCAGATGCAGCAGAACCGGACCGACCTGCCGAAGGTCTTCGATCCGCCGAAGATCGACGAGGAGAGCGTCGGCAAGATCCTGAAATCGGTCGTGCTGAGCAATCCGAATGCGCCGAAGCTCGCGGCCGACTTCAGCATCAAATATCCGGGCAAGCAGGGCGGACGCACCGACGCCGAGATGACGCTGATGGTCCCGAAGTCGCAGCTGAAGATCTCCGATGTCGGCGGCACGAAGCTGTACAGCATCGACGTCACCGGCGAGGTGCTGAAGGAAGGACAGCTCTTCGAAAACTATCGTTACCGGTTCGACTATCCGTCCGATATCAAAGACGAGAAGCTGCCGGTGGTCATCGATCGCCTGCTCCGTCCGAACGATTACCAGTCACGCATCAAGCTCACCGATCCGAACGGCGGCGGCGAAGGAATCTTCGAATCGAAGATCACCGTGCCGGAGCTCTTCGACACGCCCGATCAGATGAAGGCGAAGTCGGCGGGTGCGACGACGGTGGCGCAGCTGAAGGACGATCTCGAGACCGGGCAGACGAAGCTGCGCATCGTGCCGCTGGCGGACGATCTGCTCGCCGGACTGCAGCACATCGAGACGATCGCCGTCGGCGACAACATCAAGGCGGTCGAGTTCTATCTCGACAACCGCAAGGTGATGGTCAAGCGTCAGCCGCCGTACACGCTCGATCTCGATTTCGGCGACGTGCCGCAGGCGCGCCGCATCCGCGCGATCGCGCTGAACGACAAAGGCGAACAGATCACCGGCGACGAGATCGTGGTCAACACCGGCACCGATCCATTCCGCGTGCGCATCGTGTCGCCGCGCGTGGCGCTGAACATCCAGGGTAAAACGCGCGTCGAAATGTCGGTGAAGACGCCCGAAGGGAAGCAGCTCGACAAGCTCGAGCTCTATCTCAACGAGACGCGCGTGGCGACGCTCTACGATCCGCCGTTCGTGCAGCTGGTCGACATCCCGAAGAACGAAGGGGTCGGATATCTGCGCGTCGTCGCGACCTTGAAGGACGATCCGACGCCGCCCATCGAAGACGTCGTGATGATCAACACGCCGCAGTACATGGAAGAGGTGAACGTCCACCTCATCGAGCTGCCGACGACGGTGATCGTGAACGGGCGTCCGCGCAACGACCTGCCTGAGGCGGCGTTCAAGGTGCTCGACGAAGGGAAGCCGGTGAAGGTGACGAAGTTCGAGCATGTGTCGAACCTGCCGCTGTCGATCGGCGTGGCCATCGATACATCGGGCTCGATGCAGCCGCGCATGTCCGAGGCGCAGAAGGCCGGTGCGTCGTTCTTCCAGAGCGTGATGCGGCAGGGCGACAAGGCGTTCGTCGTCGGCTTCTCGACGGAGCCGTCGCTGATCCAGAAGTGGTCGCCGCGGCTGGCCGATGTGAACGCGGGACTCGCACGTCTACGCGCTGAAGAATCGACCGCACTCTACGACGCGGTCGTCTACTCCCTGTACAACTTCCTCGGCGTCCGCGGACAGAAGGCGCTGATCGTGATCACCGACGGCAAGGACACCGCGTCGAAATTCAATTTCGATCAGGCGCTCGAGTACGCGCGACGCGCCGCGGTCCCGATCTACGGCATCGGCATCGGCATCCGGGCGACGGAAGTCGATGTGCGCTACAAGTTCGGCCGCTTCTGCAGCGAGACCGGCGGCAACGTTTATTACATAGATAATGCGACGGATCTCTCCCGCATCTACAACGAGATCCAGAACGAGCTGCGCTCGCAATACGTCCTCGGGTTCTATCCCCCCGATGGCGTGAAGCCCGGCTCGAAGTGGCGCGAAGTGAACGTGCAGGTGAGCGAAGGCCGAGCAAAAACCATCCGCGGCTACTACCCATAAGGAGTGCGGCAGCTTGCTGCCGCGAACATCGGGGATTGAACGCAGAACGCAGAACGCAGAGTCAGAACTGAGAATCAACGAGCGCCGCGCGGCGCTTACTTCGACGCCGCGCCGACGAAGTTACGAATCCGCGTCACCAGTTCCACCACATCGAACGGCTTCTGCACGCCCCCCGCGGCGCCCAGCTTCACTAGCTCATCCGGATCGAGGCGGTCGCCGCTGAGGATCACGATCGGCACCTGGCCGTCGAGCACCGCATGCAGCGCGTGCATCGCATCCGCGCCGCTCATGCCGGGCATGTTCAGGTCGAGCAGGACGAGATCGGGCCGCACGCCGCCGCGAATCACCTCGAGCGCCTTCTCGCCACTGCCTGCGACGACCGGATCGAATCCGAATTCGCGCAGCAGACTCTGCATCAGGATCTGGATCGGAACATCGTCATCGATGACGAGAATGACCGGCTTTTCACTCATTGCGACCGGCTTCGGAGTGTAACGTAAAATCGCAGCCTCAATGGCCACACGTCACGACCGCAAAGTCTCGATCCTCGATGTCATGGGTCCGGTGATGGTCGGACCTTCCAGCTCGCACACGGCCGGCACCGCGCGCCTCGGACGCGTCGCGCGCGAGATCCTCGACGAGGACCCGGTCGATGTGAAATTCATCCTCCATCCGCCGCTCGCCGCGACGTATCGCGGACACGGCTCCGACTTCGCGCTCGTCGGCGGCTCGATCGGCCTCAACGTCGACGATCCGCGCATCCCCGAAGCGATCCGCATCGCCGAGCAGATGGGCGTCAACATCGTCTTCGCCGAGGAAGACCTCGGCGACGTGCACCCGAACACGGTGCGCATCGAGATCCGCGGTGCGAAGCGCGAAACGGAGATCGTCGGCTCATCGATCGGCGGCGGCGTGATCGAAGTGTTCAACATCAACGGCTTTCAGACGCGCTTCAAAGGCGACTCGCCGACGCTGCTGCTCTTCTATCGCGACCGCCCCGGCATGATCTCCGAGGTCACTCGGATCATCGCCGAGGAAGGAATCAACATCGCGTCGCTCTACTGCTCGCGCAAACAGCGCGGTAAAGACGCGTTCATGCAGATCGATGTCGATTCGCCCCTCGGCAAAAGCGCGCTCGATCGCATCTGCGCGACCGCGGATGTGGCCGAGGCGAAGTATCTGGACAAGATTCCGTAAAGGCAGAGGGCAGAAGGCAGAGTGTGGGGCCGCCGACTCGGCGGCCTGTGTAAAAGCTGAAATCTGAAACCTGAAACCTGAAACCGGTTTTGTGTGGCGCCGGCGACCCGCCGGCGTGCTCCGCGTGGTCCGCCGCCGAGTCGGCGGCGCCACACCGTAGCGAAACCTGAAACGGCGAGGCGAAGCATCTGGACAAGATTCCGTAAAGGCAGAAGGCAGAAGGCAGAAGGCGGAGTGTGGGGCCGCCGACTCGGCGGCCTGCGTAAAACCTGAACCTGAAACCGGTTTTGTGTGGCGCCGGCGACCCGCCGGCGTGGTCCGCGTGATCCGCGTGATCCGCGCGATCCGCCGCCGAGTCGGCGGCGCCACACACCGCCGCTGCAATTTCAGGTTTCAGGTTTCAGGTTTCAGGTTTTCGATCATGATCGAATCGTTTGCACAGCTCGAACAAATCGGCAAAGAGCGCGACCTCGCCGATGTCTTCCTCGAATCCGATGAGCAGGAGCACGGCATCCCTGCGGCCGACATCCTCCTCGCCCTGCGCCGCCGCCGCGCGGTGATGCGTGACTGTGTCGAGCGCGGCAAGAACGGCGGCTTGTCGATGGGCAAGCTCGTCGGCAACGAAGCGAAGAAACTGAATGAAGCGTTCCAGTCGGGACGCACCTTCCTCGATCCGCTGACCATCAAGGCAGAGCTTTACGCGCTGTCGGTCATGGGCGAGAACTCGCGCATGGGCGTCATCGTCGCGGCCCCCACTGCCGGCGCGGGCGGCGTTGTGCCCGGCATGCTGCTCGCGCTCGAGGAAGAGCGGCAGATCGATCCGGAGAAGACCGTGCGTGCGCTCGTCGTCGCGGGCGGCATCGGCTCCATCGTCGCGCTGTCGGCGAACATCTCCGGCGCCGCGGGCGGTTGTCAGAACGAAGTCGGCGTCGCGGCGGCGATGGGCGCGGCTGCGGTCGCGTACATGATGGACGGCACGACGCGCGTATGCGTTCAGGCTGCCGCGCTCGCGTTGAAGAACACGCTCGGACTGGTCTGCGATCCGGTCGGCGGACTGGTCGAAGTGCCCTGCGTCAAACGCAACGCGCTCTTCGCCGTGCACGGACTCACCGCCGCGCAGCTCGCGCTCGCCGGCATCGAGTCGGTGATTCCGATGGACGAAGTGGTCGAGGCGATGGTGCGCATCGGACGCGCGCTGCCGCGCGGTCTCAAGGAAACGGCCGAGGGCGGACTGGCCACGACACCGACCGGCTGCGCGATCGGCGACCGGTTGAAGAGCGAAGCGAATCAGCGGCGGGCGGAGCGGGCGGCGGAGCGGGAACGCGTCGCGCAGGAGCGCAAATCGACCGCGCATTGACCGCGATCGCCACGTCCAGCTCGTCAACGATTTTCATATCTATTCATGGACCCGCAGGGTACCGTGGTGATGACATGAAGCCTGACTACGGGACCCTGAATGCCGCTTAGCGCCACGCCCCTTTCCGCCGCCATGCTGCGCGACGCACTTCGCGGCCGGCGCCTCAATGAAGGTGCCGCGCGCGTGCTGAAGAAGCTGGAGAGCGGCGCAGGGAGTGGTCTGCGCCGCGTGTACACGCGCATGGGCAGCTCGGTGATGCTGTCCGATCTCGCATCGGACGAATGGCTCGCCAGCAGCGGCTACATCGCCACGCGGCACTGCTGCAGCGTGCAATCGCACGACGCGCTGAAGTGCGACCGGATCGCGTACTGGATCAGCGAGCTCGATGCGGCGGAGCTCTGGGTCGGCGAACCGCTGGCGGATTGACGTAAACAGCGGTGATGCTAAAGTCCGCCGCATGACGCAAGCCAACATCGACGAGCTCATTCACACCGCGGTTTTCAGCGATGACGCGGCGGCGAAATCGGACGCGCGCAGACAGATTCACCTGCAGGCGCGGCACAGCGGCGCGATCTCCTCCTCGATCTATCCGTTCTACATGGCGATGGCCCGCGGCGAAGTCGCGCAGCGCTTCACCGTCCCGGCCTTCAACATCCGCGCGCTCACCTACGACTCCGCGCGCGCTCTCTTCCGCGCCGCGATGCGCCACAACGCCGGCGCGTTCATCTTCGAGATCGCGCGCTCCGAGATCGGCTACACCGAACAGCGTCCCGCCGAATACGCGGCATGCGTCCTCGCCGCCGCGATCAAGGAAGGCTTTCGCGGACCGGTCTTCATTCAGGGCGATCACTTCCAGGCCAGCGCGAAGAAATGGGCCACGGCGGAGGGCAAAGCGGCGGAGATGAAAGCGCTCGAATCGCTCATCGATGAGGCGATCGCCGCCGAGTTCTACAACATCGACATCGACACCTCGACGCTGGTCGATCTCCAGTTCGAAACTCGCGATGAACAGCAGCGCGAGAACTATCTCGGCACCGCGCACTTGACGAAGTACATCCGCGAGCGCGAGCCGAAAGGCATCACCATCTCCATCGGCGGCGAGATCGGCGAAGTCGGCAAGTACAACACGCAGCCGGACGAAGTACGCGCGTACGCCGACGGCCTGAAGCGTCATCTCGACGGACAGATCGGCATCAGCAAGATCAGCGTGCAAACCGGCACCTCGCACGGCGGCGTTCCGCTGCCCGACGGCACGGTCGCCGCGGCGAAGATCGATTTCGATGTGCTGCGCGAGACGACGCAGATCTGCCGCAGCGAGTACGGCATCGGCGGCTCCGTCCAGCACGGCGCGTCGACGCTGCCGGAGTCGGTGTTCAACAAGTTTCCCGAATCGGAAGCGGTGGAGATCCATCTCGCCACCGGCTTCCAGAACATGATCCTCGACGCGCCTGCGCTGCCGCAGAAGATGAAGGACGCCATTCGCGACTTCTGCTTCGCCAACTGTCAGGACGAACGGAAGTCCGGCGAGACGGACGAGCAGTTCGTCTACAAGACCCGAAAGAAGGCGCTCGGTCCGTTCAAGAAGCAGATGTGGGCGCTGCCGCCGCAGAACAAGCAGCCGATCGTCAGCGAGCTCGAAGCGAAGTTCGAGTTCCTGATGGAGAAGCTCGGCGTGTTCGACACGAAGGAGCTCGTCGCCAAGTACATCGCCGCGGTGCCGGCCGATCTGCCGGAGTACCGCGAGGCGAGCGCGGAGCTGACGGCGGCGGCGATGGTGGATCCGAACGAGGGAGAGTAAGAGACGGAGAAACTGAGAGACGGAGAAAATCGGGCCTCCGTGTCTCAGTCTCTTCGTCTCTCTATGACTCCGCTTCTCCTCATCTCTTCCGTCTTCGCGATTGCGCTGCTCGCCGGCTTCGCCGGCTCGCTTCTCGGACTCGGCGGCGGAATCATCGTCGTCCCGGCGCTCACCCTCATCTTCGGCGTCGACATCCGGCTGGCCATCGGCGCATCGATCATTTCGGTGATTGCGACGTCGAGCGGCGCGGCGGCGGCCTACGTCAAAGAAAACCTGGCGAACCTGCGCGTGGCGATGTTCCTGGAGATCGGCACGACCCTCGGCGCGATCAGCGGCGCATATCTCGCCGGCATCGTCCACACGCGCTTTCTCTTTATCCTTTTCGGCTTGCTGCTCGCCTGGTCCGCATTCGCGATGCTGCAGAAGCGGCCCGCAGCGCACGGCGCGGCGTATGCCAGTCCGCTCGCCGATCGCCTGCGATTGCACAGCAGCTACTTCGACGAGGCGATTGGCCAAGCAGTTGACTATCGCGTCACGCGCCCGCTGACCGGCCTCGGACTGATGTATCTCGCCGGCGCGGCGAGCGGACTGCTCGGCATCGGCTCCGGAGCGCTCAAGGTGCCGGCGATGGATTTAGCGATGCGCTTACCGATGAAAGTCTCTACGGCAACGAGCAATTTCATGATCGGCGTCACGGCGGCTGCGAGCGCGGGGCTCTACTTTGTGCGCGGTGACATCGATCCAGTGCTCGCAGCACCGGTCGCCGCCGGTGTGCTTTTCGGCGCCACGATCGGCTCACGCTTCCTCGGCCGGCTCGAGAGCCGCGTCATCCGCGCGGTGTTCGTCGTGGTGCTCGTCGTCGTGTCGGTGCAGATGCTCGTGCGAGGCGTGGTGCTGTGAGAGCGGAGACGCTGATCAGCTGCCTGCTGCGCACCGGCGTCGCCATCAGCGCGACGCTCGCCATCATCGGGATGATCGTGATCGTCGCGCATCATCCGGCGCACGTGCAGGGGCAACCGATGCACGACATCCGCGAAGTGATCGACTCGCTCGAGCACGGCCACGGCCAGGGCATCGCCATGCTCGGCCTCTTGCTGCTCATCGCGACACCGGTGGCGCGCGTCGCCGTCTCGATCATCCTCTTCGCACGCCAACGGGACTACACGTTCGTCCTCATCACCTCGACCGTCCTCCTCCTGCTGATCCTCTCCTTCGCTCTCGGCGCCGCCGGCGTCTGAGCCCGTTTCATCCGCTCTCTCTCACACCGAAGGAGGTTCCATGCGACTCTTCATCACTCTTTTCGTCGCCGCTGCGGCATTCGCCCAACCGGCCCAACTCGTCACCACCGCGAACACGATCGAATGGCAGCAGTCCGCCGCCAATCACGCCGTCGTGCTGTCGCTGCAGAAGCCAAACGGGGAGGTCGTCACGCAGACCTTCACCGCGGGTAGCACGCCTCTACTGCGCGTGGAGAATCTCTACGGCGACGGGATCTACGCGTACGAGCTGCGCAGCGACGACGGCGGCATTCAGTCCGGATCGTTCGCCATCATGAAAGGCGCGATTCTTTCTCCCAATCGCCCGGAGAAACCGCGCATGAAAGTGGCGCCCGACACCTTCTTCTCCGACTTCGTGTCCGCCGCAGGTGGTCTGTGCGGCGGTGCCGATTGCACCAGCACCGAAGTCATGGGACTCGCGACGATCAAGGGCAAGGCGAATAACGTCCGCCTCAAGTTCGAGGACACCTCGACGTCCGCCGGCTTTCCGACCACCGACTGGCAGATCAGCGCGAACGACACCTTCAGCGGAGGCTTGAACAAGCTCTTCGTCGAGGACCTCACCGCCGCGACGACACCGTTCACGATCGAAGGCGCCGCGCCGACCAACACGCTCTACGTCGACAGCACCGGACGCGTCGGCATCCGCACGTCCACTCCCGGCAAGACGCTGCACCTCGCCGACTCGGTCGTTCCGACGATCCGCATGGAAAACACCACGTCACCGCTGGAGAACTGGGACATCAGCGCGAGCAACAGCAACTTCATCGTGCGTGACGTGAATCACGAAGGAGATCCGTTCATCATCCGCGTCACCGCCCCCACCAACACGCTCGTCCTCGACTCCACCGGCCGCATTGGCCTCGGCGTCGCCTCGCCGCTCTACCAGATCCATCACAGCAGCGGCGCGCGTCTCGACACCGGCGTCTGGGTCGATGCCTCGAGCCGCAAGGTGAAGCAGGACATTCACGCGCTCGATAGCAAATCCGCATTCGACGCACTGCAGGCGCTGCAGCCGGTCACGTTCGAATACAAGGCGAATCCGAGCGACACGCATGTCGGCTTCATCGCCGAGGATGTGCCGGAGCTCGTGGCCACACCCGATCGCACCGGCATCGCGCCGATGGACATCGTCGGCGTGCTCACCAAAGTGGTGAAGGAACAGCAGAAAACGATCGAGGAGCTGCGCACCCGGCTCGATCGCCTCGAACAGCGATAGCAAACTCGGTGCGGGGCGGCGACCAATTTGCATGTCGTCGCTCCGCAGTGGAGCTCGTCCCCGAAAGCCTGGAGCTGATTCTTCATCACGGCGTCGACTCGATGGAGTCGATCGACATCCTTCTCTTACTGCGCAGATCCGAGGCGTTCTGGACGTCGGAAGCGATCGCGCAGCAGCTCGGCATCGCGAAGGACGTCGTGGCGCAGAAATGCGCGAATATGGCGAAAGCGCAGCTCCTCGCGGTCGGCAGCGACACCGGCGCCTATCGTTACGCACCGCGCAATGACGCGACGTGCGAAGCCATCGACAAGCTGGCCAACCTGGAGCGGCTGCGCGCGTTCTCCGACGCGTTCCGTCTGAAGAAAGCATGAGACTGTTCGGCACGATCGTCTACGCACTCTGCGCGATCACCAGCGCCGCCTGCGCCTGGCTCCTGCTGCGAAGCTGGATGCGCTCGCGACTGCGCCTGCTGCTCTGGAGCGGACTCTGTTTCGTCGGTCTGACGCTGAACAACATCGCGCTCTTCGTCGACCTGCGCGTGCTCCCCGAGCTCGATCTCTCGATCTGGCGCACGATCCCCGCGGTCGCCGGCGTGGTCGTCCTCGTGTTCGGCCTGGTGTGGGAGACGCGCGGATGATCCTCTTTCTCAGCGGCGTCCTCACGATGGGCTACCTGGTCGCGGCGCTCTTCTTTCTGCGCTTCTGGCGGCAGACTCGCGATCGTCTCTTCGGCTGGTTCGCCGCCGCGTTTTTCATCCTCGCGCTGCATCGCGTGTTCGTGGTGTCGATGCCCGACAGCGAGCTCGGATATGTCGTGCGGCTGCTCGCGTTCGTGGTGATCCTCGCCGCCATCTGGGACAAGAACCGCGCGACCGCGTAACGACTGGTGTACGACAAGCTCTCAGCTTGTCGCTCTCGTTGTCGCTCTCCGCTTGCTACCGAGGGCGACAACCTAAGAGGTTGTCGTACACCACCCCCCACCACCCGCGTGATGCGCATCACACGATTGCTGTACCACCTCGCACCGCATCGCGTGCGGACCTCCT
>DATEZA010000274.1:0-12355 GCA_035255945.1 Thermoanaerobaculia bacterium | reverse complement strand
GTAGATCACGCGGATGGAGCCGGCGAGGGCGAATGCTTCGTCGAGATCCGAGGTGATCAGCAGAATCGTCGCGCCTGCATCGGCGGCGGCGCGCAGTTGCTCGTGTACGAATGCAGTCGCTTCGATGTCGAGGCCGCGCGTCGGCTCCGCGGCGAGGATCATGCGCGGTTTGCGCGACAGCTCGCGGGCGAGGATCACCTTCTGTTGATTGCCGCCGGAGAGCGAGCCCGCTTTCTGCTGCGGACCGGTCGCCTTGATCGAGAAAAGTCTGATCAGCGATGCGGCATCTGCTTTTGTTCGCAGCGCGAGATTCTCCGCGATCGACATCTCCGCGATGATGCCGTCGCGCGTGCGGTCTTCGGGGATGAGTCCCGCGTCCGGACGCTCGTCGCGCATTTTCTCGGCGAGTTGCGATTGACCGTTGCCGGCGACGCCAACGATCGCGGTGATGTTGCTCGACGTCTTCGACGACGCGCGCACCTCGACGTCGACCATCGCGCGCGCGAGATCCTCCGCCGTCATCGCTGTCGTCTCCAGCACCATCCGTCCGCCGCGCATCACCACGATCCGATCCGCGATCTCCAGCACCTCGGGGATCTTGTGGCTGATGAACACGACCGCTGCGCCGTCGCGCGCGAGCCGGCGCATCACCGCGAACAGCTCCTGCGATTCGGCGGGCGTCAGCACCGAGGTCGGCTCATCGAGGATCAGCACCTGCGGCTTCTTCGCGATCGCTTTGATCAGCTCGAGCTTCGATCGTTCGCCGACGGAGAGGTCTTCGACGCGGCGCGACGGTCCGTGGAGATCGATGCCGGTCGACGCAATGATCGCCTCGGCCTCTTCTTCGAGTTTGCGCAGCGACGCGAATCGCCACGCGCGTTGCAGCGCGAGGTTCTCGGCGATGGTGAAGTCGTTCACGAGCAGGAAGTGTTGATGCACGAAGCCGATGTCGACATCGCGCGTGATCGAGCCGGCGTCCGTCGCGAGCTCGCCGGCTGCGATGCGCATCAGCGTCGTCTTGCCTGCGCCGTTCTCGCCGACGATCGCCAGAATCTCGCCCCCGCGCAGCTCCAGCGAGACGTCGTTCACCGCGACGTTCTCGCCGAAGCGCCTGGTGATGTTGCGCAGCGTCAGCAACTCAGAATCCGCGCGGCACTTTCACCGAGCCGTTGCGGATGCCCTGCTCGATCGTCGCGACTTCGCTCACCGTGTCGGGCTTGAGCGTTGATTTGAGCGCGTCGTTCCAGACGAGCGAGACGATTCCTTCGTTCATGCCGAGGTACTGAATCTCCGGTTTGAATTGATGATCGCGAACTTTTTTCGCGACTGTGACAAACGCGCCCGGCACATCGAGCACGGCAGAGGCGATGACCACATCCGGCGCGAGATCGTTCTGATTTTTGTTCGAGCCGAAGCAGCGGATCTTCTTTTCCTGACAAGCCTGGAACACGCCGCGGCCTGCTTCATTCGCCTGATGGAAGATGAAGTCGCAGCCGGCGTTGATGAGCGAAAGCGTGGCGAGCTTCGCCGCTCCGGCGTCGTCGAAGTTGCCGGTGTAGATCTCCTTCACATCGAACTTCGGATTCACCGACTGCGCGCCGGCTTTGAACGCAGTGAACGTCGAGGCGATCGAGGGGAGGTTGATGCCGCCGACGAGTCCGGCTTTGCCCGTTTTCGATTCGCGTGCGGCGATGACGCCGAGGAGGTAGGTCGCCTGCTCGAGCTCGAAGACCATCGGGGCGACGTTCGGCGCGATGGTGTTGCCCGAGGTCGTGATGAAGACCGTGTTCGGATATTTCGCGCCGGCCTGCTTCGCGGCGTCCTGAAACTCGAAACCGTGACCGAAGGCGAGATCGTAGTTTTTCGCGCCGTACGACTTGAATCCCTCGACGATCTCAGCCGGCGTCTTCGTCTCCTGATGCGAGACCTCTGCGCCGAGCTCGGTGTGAATTCGCTGCACGCCTTCCCACGCCAGCGAGTTCCAGCCGTTGTCGTTGATCGAGCCGGGGGTAAGAAGGCCGACTTTCATCGTCTTCTTTTCCGGCGTGGCGCTCGTGGTCGCGGTCGTCGTCTCGGTCTTCTGCGGACAGGCGAGGAGCAGGGTGGAAAGGAGAATCAAGATCGTTCGCTTCATGGCGCGCGATTGTGGTACATCGTCGCCCCTGGAGGAAAGCGATGGACGACATCGAAAAGAATGATGACGGCGCCGATGAAGAGTACGACGAGCAGATCGAGCAGATGATCATCGAAAACGGGATCCTGCTGCACAGTCTGGCCGCGCTGCTGGTGCGTAAAGGAATCCTGAAGCAGGAAGAGATCGACGCGGAGATGGACAAGCTCTACGACGAGATGGAGAACTTCGAGCAGCAGTAGGAAATAGGCAGTCCCGCAGCCTGTTTGAATTCGGGATAACTCTTTCAGGAGATTGAAAACAATGCGGAAAATTCTCATCGCGGTTGCGATTGCGACCGCAGCGGTGAGCGCGTTTGCTCAGCTCTCGCCGCAGACCAGGGACTGGGGCAACAGCGCCGTCCAGTTCGTCATGACCCCCGAAGAACAGGCGCAGTGGAAAGCCATCAAGACGGACGCCGATGCGAAGGCGTTCATCGACCTCTTCTGGGCGAAGCGCGATCCGTCGCCGGCGACGCCCCGCAACGAGTTCCGGGAGAACTTCGACGCGGCGGCGAAGTATGCGGATGAGCACTTCGCGCAGGGCCGCACCAAGGGCTCGCTCACCGATCGCGGCAAGGTGCTGATCCTCTTCGGCGCGCCGAAGGCGATCCAGCGCGCCGGCATCGGCGGCGGCGTCGGAGCACATGACGACCGCGGCTTCGGCATCGATGAATCGACAGCCAGCTCCTCCGGCAGCTCGGCGACCGAAAAGTCGGGCAAGCAGGTCTGGATCTACGAAGGCGACCAGGCGCAGAAGTCGTTCGGCTCGCCGCACACCGAGGTCGATTTCCTCGATCAGTTCAACACGAACGAGTGGCACATCCAGCGCGGCAAGGTCGACATCCCGAGCGCGCAGCGCAACATGATCGCCGCGTCGATCGTCCAGCCGAACCTCACCGCGGCGCCGAACTTCAACGCGGCCCCCGCGGCGGCGGCCACGACCACCACTACCACGAAGACGACGACCACCACGACTACGACGGCGCCCGCCGCGCCTGCCGCTCCGCCGAGCTATCCGACGACCTTCAAGACCGAAGCGTATGCGACGGCGGTCAAGGAGTTCGACGCAGCGAAGGCCGCACCGTCCAGGAACCTCTACGTCACTTACGGCGAGTACGTGACGCCGCAGGGCGAGTACTACGTTCCGGTCGAGCTCTACGTGCCGAAGGTTGCGAACCTCGATCCGAATGCCGACATCACGTTCTTCGGCGTGGTCGAAGACAACGGCACGCCGATCGCCGTGTTCGAAGAGCCGGCGAAGCTCGCCGTGACGAAGGACGATCTCTACTTCGACAAGTCGCTCATGCTGCCCGCGGGCAAGCACAAGGGCGTGTTCGGTCTCGCCGCGAACGGCAAGCCGATCTCGATGGTGTCGACCGACATGAACCTCGCCGGCACGATCGACAAAGACGCGTCGACGATCTCCTCGCTGATCCTCTCCAACAACGTCTATCCGCTTCCGACCGCGCAGAAGCCGACCGACCCGTTCGCGTTCGGCGGTATCAAGGTTGTGCCGAAAGGCGACCGCACGTTCCATTCGTCCGATGAGCTCTGGTACTTCTTCGAGCTCCGCAATCCGGGTCTCAACGAGCAGAACGCGCCGAGCGTCCAGGTCAAGCTGGAGATGACCGGCAAGACCACGGCGGGCAAAGAGGTCGAGATGACCGCTCCGCCGCGCTCGGTCGATGCGCAGGAGCTGAAGGGTGTGCCGGGTCACTTCGGCGTCGGCAGCTCGATTCCTCTGACCTCGGTTGCGCCGGGCGACTACACGCTCAAGGTCAAGGTCACGGACACCATCAAGAAGACGTCGTACAACCTGAGCGAAAACTTCAAGGTCGCTCCGGAAGGGAAGTAACTGAATGCGAACGCTCACGCGCGTCGTACCCGTCGTCGTCGTGGTCGCGGCCTTTGCCGCGACCGCGTTTGCAGGGATGTCGGCGAACCTCGCCGATTTCGGCAAAGGACCGGCGCAGTGGCTGATGACGAAGGACGAGCTGGCGCAGTGGAAGAAGATCGACAACGATGCCGGAGCGCGGGCATTCATCGATCTCTTCTGGGCCAGGCGCGATCCGTCGCCCGGCACTCCTGCGAACGAGCTCGAGGACGACTTCGACGCGCGTGTTGCGTACGCGGACAAGACGTTCGCGGAAGGCCACACGAAAGGCTCGATGACCGACCGCGGTCACGTGTTCATCACCCTCGGCCGGCCGACGAAGCTGGAGCGGACGAATCCCGAGCCGAAGAGCACCATCCTCGCGCCTACGACCGGGCAGCCGAACCTCGGCGATCAGAACGTCGAGTCGCTGCAGTCCTACAGCCCGAAGCAGCTCTGGACGTACGAAGCCTCGAAGACGAAGCTGCAGCTCGGCGCGCCGAGCGCGGAGCTCGCGTTCGTCGATCAATACGGCTCGAACGAGTGGAAGCTCGAGCGGACCGGCAAGACCGACGTCACGGCGCTGTTCGAAACGACGAACAAGTCGAAGATCGTGCAGCCCGGAATGACGGAAGCGCCGAAAGGCGCAGCTCCGGCTGTGGCAACTCCCGCAGCGGCAGTCGCGACTTCGGTCGCTGCAACCGTGGCGCCGATGCTCGAGTTCAAAACTGCGGCACTGCGCGCGGCGGTCGATGATCTGAAGGCCGGCAAGTCGTCGTATAAAAACGTCTACGTCAGCTACGGCGAGTTCATCACGCCGCAGGGCGACTACTTCGTGCCCGTCGAGCTGTACGTGCCGAAAGTCGCCGGCCTCTCCGCGACGCAGGACCTCACGTTTTTCGGCATGGTCGAAGACGAGACGGGCAAGACGACCGCCGTCTTCGAAGAGCCGGCGAAGCTGATCGCATCGAAGAACGACTACTTCTTTGACAAGTCGATCAAGCTTGCACCGGGCAAGTACAAAGCGACATTCGGCCTCGCGGAGAACGGCAAGCCGGTGTCGATGATCCGCAACGACATGGAGCTCGCCGCACTCGATAAAGATGCGCCGGCGGTCTCCCGTCTGATCCTCTCGAACAACGTCTACACGCTGACGCAGGCGCAGAAGCCGACCGACCCGTACTCATTCGGCGGCATGAAGGTCGTGCCGAAAGCGGATCACGTCTTCAACACCACCGAAGAGCTCTGGTACTTCTTCGAAGCGCGCAATCCGGGAGTCGATCCGGCGTCGAAAACGCCGAAGATCACCGAGGCCGTGCAGCTCACCGGAAAAACGGATGCGGGCAAGACCGTGAAGATGGCGCTACCCGCGTACGACGCCGATGCGCAGGAGCTGAAAGGCGTGCCGGGACACTTCGCGGTCGGTACGTCGATTCCGCTCGACACCTTCAAGCCAGGCGATTACACGTTGACGGTGAAAGTCGTCGACACCATCAGCAGCAAGACCTACGAGCTGAAAGACTCGTTCAGAGTCCAATCGGAGAAATAGCCCCTATGCGCACCTTCGTCCGCAGCGCAGTCCTCGCCGTTTTCACACTCGGAACGCTTTCGATGTACGCAGCGATGGCGCAGAAGTACGTCGACTTCGGCAAAGGCCCGGCAACGTGGCTGATGACGCGCGACGAGCAGAAGAAGTGGAAGACGATCGCGAACGATGCGGATGCGCAGGAGTTCATCGATCTCTTCTGGGCACGCCGCGATCCCACGCCCGGCACGTTCGGCAATGAGTTCAAGGCCGAATTCGACGCGCGCGTGAAATACGCCGACGACAAATTGGGCGACCGGAACGGCAAGGGGTCGATGTCCGATCGCGGCCGCGCGCTCATCGTTCTCGGATTTCCGACGATGACCGACAGCTCCGCCGGCCAGCAGCGCGGAATGAACACCACGAACATGCCGGCGGGCGACGCCAGCGACGGCGCCGGCTCCGGCGGCACACGCGGCGTGCGCCTCGGCGCGCGCGAGCTCTGGACGTGGGAAAAAGGGGACGCGCAGAAGTTCGGCATGCCGAAGATCGAAGCCGTCTTCATTCAGGACACGCACACCGGAACCTGGCAGCGCGATACTCAGCGCAACCTGATCCTGGGCGCGTACCCGGTCGCGGTCGAAAAGGCGATCGTCAGCAAAGATCTGACCGTCACGCCGGAGTGGGCGAAAAATCCTCCGATGAACGTCACGTTCGTGCCGGCGAAAGGCTCTTCTTCGCAAGGTCCGGTGAAGGCGGTGCGCAAAGGCGATCCGGGCGCGCACGGCCTCCTGCTCGTGAAGAACGCTGCCGGACTGGCTGCCCCGCAGAGCGGCAGCGATCCGTTCGCAGGCGTGCAGACGCTGAACCTTTTCCAGAAGACGGACGACCTCGGATACGCATTCGAGTACTGCGGCGAATCCGAGACCGTGAAGATGACGATCGCAATCCGCGGCACGGCCGACGGCAAGAAGGTGAACATGGTCGCGCCGACCGAGGACGTCCCGGTCGAGGCGATCAAGGTCGTTCCCGGCTGCTCGATGGTGCGCGCTTCGATTCCGCTGAGCGACATGCAGGTCATGCCCGGCGCGTACACGTTCAGCCTCAAGCTCGAAGACGGTCCGAAGAGCTGGGACCTCGCACAGGACTTCAAGGTCGAATAAATGGGGTGACGGGCGCGCTGTTGCTCGTTGCCGTTCTTTTGACGCTGCCGCTCGAAGCGCAGCTGTCGCCGAAGTTTGCGGACTGGGCCCGAGGCCCGGTCCGCTGGCTGATGACGCGCGACGAGCAGAAGACGTGGAAGACGATCGCGAACGACGCGGAGGCGCAGGAGTTCATCGATCTCTTCTGGGCTCGCCGCGATCCGACGCCCGGCACGTACGTCAACCAGTTCCGGCTCGACTTCGAAGCGCGCGTGAAGTACGCCGACGAGCACCTCGGCCACACCGGATCCGCAGGCTCGAACACCGATCGCGGTCACGCGCTGATCGTGCTCGGATTTCCGACGAATGCCGATCGCTTCGACAAATCCGCTCCGGGCAGCAAGCCGATTCAGGGATCGATGACCGGCGAGCGCGAGGTCTGGACCTGGGAAAAGGACGATGCGCGCAAATTCGACAGGCCGCGAATCGAAGCCGTGTTCGTGCGCGATCCGGTCAACGGCGTCGTGCAGCGCGACACCGCGCGGAACAACATCATGTCCGCGTTCGCGAATGCGGTGGAGAAGGCGATCGTCGATCGCAGGATGACGGTCGCGCCGGAGTGGGCGAGGAGCGAGCCCGAGCCGGCGACGTCGTCGCAGATCGTGCTCGCGCGTTCGGCGATCTTCCCGAAGGAGACGAAGGCGGTCGCGCGCGGCGTCCATTCGCTGCTGCTCGTGAAGAATGCCGCCGCGCTTCCCGACCCGCAGGGCGGCACCGATCCGATCGCCGCGGCGCACAATGCCGACACGTTCGGGAAGACAGACGACCTCGGATATGTCTTCGAGTACTGCGGACCGTCAGAATCGTTGCTGGTGGCGATCAGCATCACCGGCGCAAACGGCAACATGGTCGCGCCGGCGGAAGAGGAGCCGATCGAAGCGATCAAGGCGGTGCCCGGTTGCGGCATCATCCGCGCGTCGATTCCGCTCGGCGACATGCAGGTCGCGCCCGGCAGCTACACATTCAATGTGAATCTCCGCGACGGCTCACAGAGCTACAATCTCTCGCGGGACTTCAAAATCGAGTAACCAACCCATGCCATTTGCCACAGTTGAAGAAGCCGCCGAGCTCTATCGCAACGGGAAATTCGTCATCATCGTCGATGACGAAGACCGCGAGAACGAGGGTGACCTTTGCATCGCGGCGGAGAAGGTCACACCGGAGACGATCAACTTCATGGCCCGCTTCGGCCGCGGTCTGATCTGCCTCGCGCTGACCGAAGAGCGCTGCTCCGAGCTCGACCTGCCGCTGATGGTCGAGAACAACACCTCGCCGTACGGCACCGCGTTCACCGTTTCAATCGAAGCGCGGGGCCGCGGCGTCACGACCGGGATCTCGGCCTTCGATCGCGCCGAGACCGTTCGCGTCGCGACCGACGCGAAGACGAAACCGCTCGATCTCGCGCGTCCCGGACACGTGTTCCCGCTGCGCGCGAAGAAGGGCGGCGTGCTCAAGCGTGCGGGGCAGACCGAGGCTTCGGTGGATCTTGCAGCGATCGCGGGGATGAATCCCGCGGCCGTCATCTGCGAAATCATGAACGATGACGGCACGATGGCGCGCATGCCGGACCTGCGCATTTTCGCCCGCGAGCACGGACTCAAGATCATCACCGTCGCCGATCTCATCAAGTACCGGATGAATC
Source organism: Thermoanaerobaculia bacterium (assembly GCA_035255945.1). GTDB lineage: Bacteria > Acidobacteriota > Thermoanaerobaculia > Gp7-AA8 > Gp7-AA8 > JAJPHC01. Next base: position 3,941 of record DATEZA010000274.1, on the reverse strand, counting down.
ACGAGAAGCACGTGCGCTGTCTCGCGTCGCCGGTGCTGCCGACCGAGTACGGCGACTTCCGCGTGCATGCGTACAAGAGCGACATCACCGGCGAAGAGCATGTCGCGCTGGTGATGGGCGAGATCACCGAGACCGACGAAGTGCTCGTGCGCGTCCATTCGTCCTGCCTGACCGGCGACGTGTTCCACTCCAGCCGCTGCGACTGCGGCGATCAGCTCGATCGCGCGTTCACGCTGGTGGCGAAGGAAGGGAAGGGCGTCGTCCTCTACCTGCTGCAGGAAGGACGCGGTATCGGCCTCATCAACAAGCTCAAAGCGTACGAGCTGCAGGACCAGGGCGCGGACACGATCGAAGCAAACGCGAAGCTCGGCTTCGCTCCCGACATCCGCGACTACGGCACCGGCTCGCAGATCCTCCGCGACCTCGGCGTCCGCAAGATCCGCCTGCTCACGAACAATCCCGCGAAGTACGTCGCCATCGAAGGCTTCGGCCTGGAGATCGTCGAGCGCGTGCCGCTCGAGATCGCGCCCTCGCTGACCACCCGCAAGTACCTGGAAGCCAAGAAGAAGAAGCTGGGACACATCCTGGAGCTAGTCTGAGACAGCGCCGGACAGCAGACAGCAGACAGCGGACAGCAGTCCGTGGTCTTTCCTCTGCTGTCCGCCGTCCGCTGTCCGCTGTCCAACCATGAGCGTACATACAGGACCGATCCTCGAAGGCCGCGGCAACAGCGACTACGAGCGCTATGTGCGCGTGCCGGAACTGCTCGAGCTCGTCAAGCCGGCCGAGCTGCTCTCGAATCCCGAAGAGCGGCTCTTTCAGGTCATGCATCAGTCCGCCGAGCTCTGGCTCCACCACATCGATTACGAGATCGACCGCAGCGCCGGCCTGATCAACGACGACAAGCCGCAGCTCGCCGCCGATCTGCTGCACCGTTGCCGGTTGATCATCGACCTGCTGCGCGAGCAGATCATCATTCTCGAGACGATGGCGCCGGCCGACTACCACGTCATCCGCACGTCATCACTGGGGAGAGGATCGGGGCAGGAGTCGCCCGGTTTCAACAAGCTGCTCGATGTCGGCAAGCGGCTGTGGGGACCGTTCACGGAGCTGCTCGCGCGGCGGGGTGTCGAGATCCTGGAGATCGAGCGGAAGCCGAGGGAGCAGTACGAGCTCTTCCGGCTGGTGCAGGCGCTCATGGATTACGACGAGGCGTTTTTGAAGTGGCGCTTCACCCACATGCGTCTGGCGTTCCGCGTGATCGGATCGAAGGTCATGTCGCTGAAGAACGTGCCGGCTGCTCAGCTCGAGGCGGGGACGAAAGAGCCTTTGTTTCCGGAATTGTGGGAAGCGATCAGCGCGCTCACCGCGGAGTTCAAGCCGACCTATTAGCTGCCGGTTTCCTTTTTCCCATCCAGGGTGTCGAACCCGTCGAAAGGCACTTCTTTTTTGGCGTTTTTGACAAGTGTTTTGAATGGTTTCAACAAATCGGTTTCATCTGTAACCAACTGGCTTGACGGTGGAAAACCCGATCTGTATATTCGCTCACCATTGCTCGCTCGGGCTGTCCCAAAGCCGCCTGTCAGCTCGCTGCAACAACGCTCTGCGATCACTACCTAGGGAGTCCGAACTTACATGAGAAAGAAGTTGTGCCTTCTGCTGGCACTCGTGCTTCCCCTCACTTCCGTTGGCTGCGTGGAAAAGATCCGGGCCCGGATGGAGATCAAGCAGGCCAATCAGGCCTACGAAAAGGAAGACTACGGGACCGCCCTCGCGCACTACAAGCTGGCGCGCGACATCGACTCCGAGTTCGCCGATCTCGACCGGATGATCGGGTACTCGCAGATCGGTCTGTACGTCCCCGACGACAAGACTCCCGCCAACGAAGCGCATGCCGACGCCGCCATTCAGGAGCTGTCGAAGTACCTGAAGAAGAAGCCGGATGACCGCATCGCGCGCGACGCGTTGATCAACATGTACCTCAACGCGAACCGCACCTCGCAGGCGATCGATTACTTCCGCTCCTACCTCACCGATCATCCCGCCGATCTCGAAGCCGTGAAGTCGATCGCCACGCTTTACGCGAAGCAGGGCGACTTCAAGGAGTCGATGAACTGGTACGAGAAGATCACCCTTCTCGACTCGAAGAACCCCGAGGCGTTCTACGTTCTCGGCGTCGTTTACTACGAGAAAGTGGCGAAGAATCCGCCGGCCGACCTGAACGAGAAGCTCTCGATCATCGACAAGGGGAAACAGGCGCTGCAGCACTCCATCGATATGAAGCCCGATTACTTCGAATCGATGGCCTACCTCAATCTTCTGTGGCGCCAGCAGGCGCTGCTCGAGACCGATCCGGTGAAGGCGCAGGCTGACGTCGCGCAGGCTGACGCGATCCGCAACAAGGCCGTCGAGATCATCAGGGCCAAGAAGGCAGCGGCCGGGAAGAAGAGCTAAACGGAAGGAACATGTTCGAAACCACCGTCGTAGAGTCGAAAAAGCACAAGATCGGACTCCAGAAGTATCTGACGCTGCCGGTTTCGATCGGTCTCCACGTCATCGTCGTGGGAGGCGTGATCTTCGGCACCGTGTGGAACGTCTCGTTCCCGACCAACTCTCCGGCGCAGGTCGCGCAGTACTCGGTTGCTGCCGCTCCTCCGCCCCCTCCGCCTCCTCCTCCGCCTCCTCCCAAAGCCGCGACGGTGACTCAGGTCGTGAAGCCGGTGGAGGTTCCGAAGAACATCCAGGAGATGGCTCCGACCACTGTGCCTGAGAAGGTGCAGCCGGTCGCGCAGGCATCGACCAACGCCGGCGTCGAAGGCGGCGTCGAGGGCGGCGTCGAAGGTGGTGTGGTCGGCGGTGTCGTCGGTGGTGTAGTCGGTGGCGTCATCACCGATACCGCGCCTCCGCCTCCCGCCGCGCCGTTGCGCGTCGGCGGCGACGTCAAGGCGCCGGTCGTCATCAACCGCGTCGAACCGACGTATCCGGAAGTGGCCCGCAAGGCGCGCATCTCCGGCATCGTCATCGTCGAGTGCATCATCGACAAGAACGGCAACGTCACGAACGTCTCGGTGCTCAAGCCGCTGCCGTTCGGTCTCGACAACGCCGCGGTCGAAGCAGTCAAACGGTGGAAATTCAAGCCCGGCACGCTCAACGGCCAGCCGGTCGACGTCATCTTCAATCTCACGGTTAATTTCAAACTGAACTAAATTCGCATCGGCTCCGGCCGTTCATTTGGAGGGAACTGAATCATGGATATGAGTCTCTTAGGTCTCTGGAACTCGATGGGCATGCTCGCGAAGGGCGTCGTCGTCCTGATGGCAATCATGTCGATCTACTCGATCTGGGTCATGGTCGAGCGTTACATCACCTTCAACCGTGCGAAGAACCAGTCGCTCAAGCTTCTCGGCGCGCTGTCGAACGTCCTGACCCGGGGCGATTACCAGCAGGCCATCGACATCACCAAGAAGTTCAAGGAGAGCCACCTGGCCAAGGTCATCGGCGCCGGCCTCCTGGAGTTCGAAGCAGTCCGCCGCGATAAGCGCACGGCCGATCCGGAAGTGCCCATCGAGGCCGCCCGCCAGGGTATGGACCGTACGGCCATGATCACCATCGCCGAGCTCAAAGAGAACCTCGGCGTGCTTGCCACGATCGGCGCGACGGCTCCGTTCGTCGGTCTCTTCGGAACGGTCGTCGGCATCATCAACGCGTTCTCCAAGATGGCCACCTCCGGCGGCGGTATCGCCTCCGTTTCGGCCGGTATCTCGGAAGCCCTCGTCACCACGGCGTTCGGTCTCTTCGTCGCCATCCCCGCGGTGTGGGCTTACAACTACTTCCAGAACCGCATCGACCGCTTCACGGTCGAGATGTCGAACTCCGGCTCGGAGATGTCGATCTACTTCCTGAAGGAAGCAGGAGCCAATGAAAAGTCACAAATGGCATAG
>DATEZA010000273.1:0-13125 GCA_035255945.1 Thermoanaerobaculia bacterium | reverse complement strand
CAGGATGACACTAGAATCACGCGATGCGTAATGTCCTGCTCGCTCTTCTTCTGACGGCCACCGCACACGCACAAACCATCGCCATCAAGGCCGCGCACATGCTCGCGGTGCCCGGCGGCAACGCGATCGACAACGCGGTCGTGATCGTCGAGGGCGACACGATCACCGCCGCCGGCGCGAATCTCCCGATTCCCGCGAAAGCGAAAGTGATCGACCTCGGCGGCGCGACGATCCTGCCCGGCTTCATCGATGCGCACACGCATCTCATCGGCCGCGCACTCGGCGAGCCGGGCTGGGACGATTCGGAAGTGCGCGACCTCGAGGGCTACGGCGCGATCCGGGGCGTGGAGAATGCGCAGAAGACGCTGCTCGCCGGCATCACCACCGTGCGCAACGTCGGCGCGTCGTACTTCAACGACATCGCGCTGCGCCAGGCGATCAACGAAGGACATGTGCCCGGTCCGCGCATGCGCTCGGCCGCGCACGCCATCGGCATCACCGGCGGTCATTGCGACGACAACGGATTCCGTCCCGGCGTGATTGAGCGCGGACCGCGTGACGGCGTCGCGAACGGTGCGGAGGAAGTGCGCGCCGCGGTGCGCAATCAGGTGAAGTACGGCGCGGATGTGATCAAAGTCTGCGCGACCGGCGGAGTTTTGTCCGAGGGCGATGCGGTCGGCGCGACGCAGTACTCGTTCGAGGAGTTGAAGGCGCTGGTCGATGAAGCGAACAAGCTGGAGCGGAAAGTCGCGGCGCATGCGCATGGCACCGAGGGGATCAAGCTCGCGGTGCGCGCGGGCGTGTCGTCGATCGAGCACGGCTCGTTTCTCGATGAAGAGGGGGCGAAGATGATGGCGGAGCGCGGGACGTATCTCGTGCCCACGCTGTCCGCGGTGGAGACCGTGGAGAAGGCGGCGAAGTCCGGCGTGCTGAAGGGATTGCGCGCGGAGAAGGCGCTCGCCGCGGCGTCCGCCGTGCGCAACGCGATGAAGCTCGCGCTGGCGAATCACGTCCCGATCGCGATGGGCACGGATGCGGGCGTCGGCGCGCATGGGACGAACATGCACGAACTGACGCTGATGGTGGAATGGGGCGGGATGAAACCAGCGGACGCGATCGCCGCTGCAACGATCGGCGGCGCGAAGCTCCTCGGCTGGGACAAACGGATCGGCTCGATCGAGGCGGGCAAGTACGCCGACATCATCGCGGTGCCGGGCGATCCGGTGCAGGACATTCACGTGCTCGATCGCGTGTCGTTCGTGATGAAGAGCGGCGTGGTCTACAAGCAACCCTGAGCGCCGGGTGAGGGGAGAGCATGTGTGGCGCCGCCGACTCGGCGGCGGCCGGTATGCGAGATCGCCGGCGAGGTCGCCGGCGCCACACGTGCGCAACCCCGCAACCCCATCTTTCGTATCACCAGTCGGAGGCTTGCATGTTCACGCTTCTGGCTCTCGCCGTCCTCTTCTTCACCGGCGCGGTGATGCTCGCCGCGGTCACGGCGCTGAAGTTCACGCTCAAGCTGGTGTTGCTGCCGCTGAAGCTGATCTTCGTTCCGATCATCGCGGTCGTGTTCCTGGTGAAGCTGATCGTGCTGGTCGCGGTCGGCGCGGTGGTCGCCGCGGTGCTGATTCCGATCGCCATCGTGCTGTGTCTAGTGGCGCTGCCTTTTGTGATTGCAGCAGCGGCGGCTTAAAGGCAGACTTGCCGCTGCATGTCGCGGACCGATTCCCAGAAGCGGGTGCTGGTCGTCGATGACGACGAGCCGATCCGCATGATGCTGGCCAAAGTCGTCGAACGGCAGAACCTCGCCGTCGATACCGCCCGCGACGGCGCCGAAGCAATCGAGCGCCTCGACGCCAACGGCTACTCGCTGGTCATCCTCGACCTGATGATGCCGCGCGTCGATGGATTCGCCGTGCTGCTGCACATGAAGGAGAAGCATCCGGACATGATCCCCTGCACGATCATCGCGTCCGCCGTGCCGGAGCACGAGATCCTGAAGAAGTTCGATGGCAACGTGTTCCGCATTCACGCCAAGCCGTTCGACATGCTGAAGCTGATCGACGACATCCGCACGTGCGCGGAGTCGAACTGATGCCGCAGACGCTGCACGTGGAGCGGCACTTCACCGCGAGCGACGTAGTACGGGATGTGGTCATCGGCATGGCCGACGGACTGACCGTGCCGTTCGCGCTCGCGGCGGGGCTCTCGGGCGCGGTTCAGTCGAGCGGCATCGTCGTCACGGCGGGACTCGCGGAGATCGCCGCCGGCTCCATCGCCATGGGACTCGGCGGCTATCTCGCGGCGAAAAGCGACGCGGAGCATTACGCGGCGGAGCAGCGCCGTGAAGAGCGCGAGGTGCGCGAGATTCCGCGTGAAGAGATGAACGAAGTCGCAGATATTTTTCGCGAGTACGGCGTGGCGGAGGAGCACATCGCGCCGGTGGTCGAGGCGATGACGAGGCGGCCGAAGCAGTGGGTCGATTTCATGATGCGCTTCGAGCTCGGGCTGGAAAAGCCCGATCCGCGCCGCGCGACGACGAGCGCGATGGTGATCGGCGGCGCGTACATCGCCGGCGGCCTCGTGCCGCTGTTCCCGTACATGATCCTGCACGGGGCGACGACGGCGCTCATCGTGTCGTGCGCGATCACCCTGCTCGCGCTGTTCGTGTTCGGCTACGTGAAGGGCCGCTACACCGGCGCGAAGCGGTGGAAGAGCGCGCTGCAGACGACGATCACGGGCGGGCTGGCGGCATCGGCGGCGTTCGCGATCGCGCGATTGATCGCGTAGGACAACCTCTCAGGTTGTCGGTGTACGACAACCTCTCAGGTTGTCGGGGACAAGCTGAGAGCTTGTCCTACACTCTCCGGAATTCTTCGGTGGTTGTGGTGTACGACAACCTCTCAGGTTGTCGGGACAAGCTGAGAGCTTGTCCTACACTCGCCGGAATTCTTCGGTGCCGGTGAACGCGAAGCGGCTGGCGCCGTTCTTCTCCCGGAACTGGGTGTAGACCGCGACCGTCAGCGTGCCGCCCGCCGCATTCGGCGTCACAACGACTGTCGAGTAGCTGTAGCTCGTCGAGAAGCTCGCCGTGAGTGCAATCGCGGTCCTGACCGGATCGGATCCGGGATCGGGCGCGTATGCGACGGCAGTGGTACGGCCCCAGTCGCACGGCGCGGGACGGCAGTAGGCCCACATCTGCATTGAGGGCGTGGACGTCTCGCCGGTGATGGTGAGCTTGACGATCCCGTGCGTCTCGGGATCGGTGCTCACCCACGTGCCGGTGAACTGCGAGACTTGCGCGGACGCGGAGAACGCGAGAAAGAGCAGCAAACAGAGTTTGCGCATGCGCGCGAGTCTAGCGCGCGCCGTACTGCTTCTGCATCCACGCCTTGAAGTCGGCGCTGCGCTCCTTGATCGTCCGCCACCACATCTCATGTCCGCTGTACCAGCGCACGGTCTGCTCGAGCGCGTCGTCGAAATCGGTATTGCACTTGAAGCCGATGTTCGCGAGCTTGTCGGTGTTGAGCGAGTAGCGGCGGTCGTGACCCTGGCGGTCGGCGACCCGCTTGATCAGCGTCTGCGGCTTATCCAGCAGCGCGAGCACGCGGTGGGTGATCTCGACGTTCTCCCGCTCGTTGCCGCCGCCGATGTTGTAGACCTCCTGGTTCTGTCCGTGCTCGATCAGGAAATCGATCGCGGCGCAGTGGTCATCGACGAACAACCAGTCGCGCACGTTCTTGCCGTCGCCGTAGAGCGGGAGCGGGAGATCGTCGATGGCGTTGGTGACAAAGAGCGGGATCAGCTTCTCCGGATACTGGTAAGGACCGAAATTATTCGAGGCGCGGGTCACGATCACCGGCAGTCCGTACGTCTGTCCATACGCATACGCCATGCGATCGCCGCCCGCCTTCGATGCCGAGTACGGGTTGCGCGGCAAGAGCGGATCGGTCTCGCGGAAGGAGCCTTCGTCGATGGAGCCGTAGACTTCGTCGGTCGAGATCTGGATGAAGCGCCGCAGCTTCGGCGCGTGCTTGCGCGCCTCTTCGAGCAGCACGAGGACGCCGTGGACGTCGGTCTGGATGAAGGTGCCGGCTTCCATCAGCGAACGATCGACATGCGTCTCCGCCGCGAAGTTGACGACGACATCCACTCCCGTCCCATCAACGCCTTTGTACGCCTCGGCCACATCGTCGGGATTGGCGATGTCGCCCTGCAGGAAACGGTAGTTCGGGCTGCCTTCGTACTCCGCCAGGTTCTCGCGGATGCCGGCGTACGTGAGCTTGTCGAGGTTCACGACGCGCGCGTCGTCGCCGTACTTGTTGAAGAGGAAGCGGATGAAATTCGATCCGATGAAACCGGCGCCGCCGGTTACCAAATAGCGCATGTTGTTTTCCAGGAGTGTCGTCCTGAACCGCGAAGACGGTGAAGGATCCGTTGCTGAAACCGCGGCGCCCGTGGGTTACGGGTCCTTCGGCGTCTTCGCGCCTCAGGATGACAACGGCTACTTCATCAGCCAGCCGCGGGTGAGGTAGTCGGCGAACGTTAGCACGAACAGAACGCCGAGCCAGAGGAAGGACGCGATCACGACGACCCACGTCAGACGCGTGGAGTGGAGCACGTGCATGAAGAAGAGGATTACCAGCACGGCCTTGATTCCGGCGATGCCGAGCGCGATCGGCGTGTTCCAGATGCCGAGGTCGATCGTCGAGGCGTACCAGGTGAGCAGCGTGCCGACGGCGAGGGCGAAGAACACGCCGAAGTAGACCGGGAGTGGCGTCACGTGATGGTGCGGCGCGTGCTCGAGTGAATGCTGTTCGTGATCAGCCATGGTGAACCCCGTGGATGAGATAGAGGAACGGGAAGAGGAAGATCCAGACGATGTCGACGAAGTGCCAGTAGAGGCCCATCACTTCGACCGGCCCGTAGTATTCGGGACCGAAATCGTTGCGCCACGCGCGGAACATGATCCAGAGCAGCAGTCCCGCGCCGATGATCATGTGCAGCGCGTGCAGTCCGGTCATGCCCCAGTAGAAGCACATGAAGAGCTGCACTTTCGGCGCGAGGGCCGGCACTTCGTGCCACGTGAAATGCGTGCCGGGGAAGAGTCCCTCGTGCCAGTGCATCGAGTACTCCATGCCTTTGATGAGCAGGAAGGTCGAGCCGAAGACCAGCGTGGCGAAGAGCATGATCAGCTGCCAGATGCGGCTTCCGACCTGCGCCGCGCGCACCGCGAGCGCCATCGTCAGCGAGCTGACGATCAGCACGATCGTATTGATGCCGCCATACATCGTGTTCTGTTGATGCGCCGCCTCCGCCCAGGCCTCGGGGTACATCACGCGATAAATCCAGTACGCGCAGAGCACGCCGCCGAAGAAGAGGATCTCGGTGCAGAGGAACATCCACATGCCGAGAGTCGACGCCTCGTGCTGCTGTCCGAGGTCCTCGAAGTGGTGCTGGAGGAACGGATGGTGATGGTGCTCGGCACTGTCGTGGGTCATGGACGTCATGCGTGGTCTCCGCGTGGCAAGGCAGAAGGCAGAGGGCAGAAGGATGAGGTCCTTCGGCTTTCGCCCCGAATCACTTCTGCTTTCTGCCTTCTGCCTTCTGCCTTCATACGTTCTGCGTCTCCCCCATCGCCTTCATCATCGCCGGGTAGTCGTACGCGTCCCACGTCACGACCGGCGTCTCGTGGAAGTTTTCCTTCGGCGGAGGCGACGTGGTCGTCCATTCGAGGCCGACTGCGCCCCAGGGATTCGGTCCGGCCGGCCGGCCGAACCAGATCGACCAGATCAGGTAGACGATCGGCAGGGCATAGCCGACGGCGAGCACCGACGCGCCTGCGGTGGAGAGCACGTTGAGCACCTGGAACTCGGGCGCGTATGCGTGATAGCGGCGCGGCATACCGAGGTAGCCGAGGATGAACTGCGGGAAGAACGTCAGGTTGAAGCCGACGAAGATGAGCAGTGCGGCGAGCCGCGCCCACCATTCGGGATACATCTTGCCGGTGATCTTCGGCCACCAGTAGTGAATGCCGGCGAGGTACGCCATGACCGTTCCGCCGACCATGACGTAATGGAAGTGCGCGACGACGAAGTAGGTGTCGGTGACGTGGATGTCGAGGCCGAGCGACGCGAGGAAGAGACCGGTCACGCCGCCGATGGTGAAGAGTCCGATGAAGCCGAGGATGTAGAGCATCGGCGTCTGCCACGACACCGACGCGCGGTAGAGCGTCGCCGTCCAGTTGAAGACTTTGATCGCCGACGGCACCGCGACGAAGAAACTGAGGAACGCGAAGATCAGCGCCGAGTAGACCGAGATGCCGGCGACGAACATGTGGTGCGCCCACACGAGGAAGCCGAGGAACGCGATCGCCAGCGACGAGAACGCGACGAAGCGATAACCAAAAATCTTCTTGCGGGTGAAGGCGGCGACGACGTCCGAGGCCACGCCCATCGCCGGCAGAATCATGATGTAGACCGCCGGGTGGGAGTAGAACCAGAACATGTGCTGATAGAGCAGCGGATCGCCGCCGAGCGCGGGATCGAAGAAGCCGACGCCGATCGTGCGCTCGATCATCAGCATCACCAGCGTGATGGCGAGAACCGGCGTCGCGAGCAGCATCACGATCGAGGTTGCGTAGAGCGCCCAGACGAACAGCGGCAGGCGATACCAGGTCAGTCCCGGCGCGCGCATGCGGTGGATGGTGACGAGGAAATTGAGGCCGGTGAGGATCGACGAGAATCCGGCGATGAAGCCGGCGAAGGTGGTGCCGAAGACGTGCGTGTTGGAGTACTGCGTGGAGAACGGCGTGTAGAACGTCCAGCCGGTGTCGACGCCGCCGGTGATGATGACCACCAGTCCGATGATCGCCGCGAGCATGTAGAGGTACCAGCTCAACAGGTTGATCTTCGGAAACGCGAGGTCCTTCGCGCCCAATTGAATCGGCAGAATGAAATTGCCGAGGACCGCCGGAATGACGGGGATGAGGAAGAAGAAGATCATCACCACGCCATGCAGCGTGAAGAACTTGTTGTAGGTATCGCTGGTGAGGAGATCGCCGGCCGGCGTGAGGAGCTCGATGCGCATCATCATGGCGAAGAAGCCGCCGATGACGAAGAGGACCGAGACGGAGATCAGATAGAGGATGGCGATGCGCTTGTGGTCCTTCGTCAGAAGCCACGAGAGGGCGCCGTACTCGTCGTTGATGTAATCGCGTTTGCCCGCCGCTCCTGAGAGCCGGACGTCGTGCAGCGTTGCTGTGGTCATCGTGTCGTACCTTGCGTCGTCGTCGCGGCCGGTTGCGTCGTCGTCGCCTGCCCGATCGACTTCACATACGCGAGCAGTTTCATCAGGTCATCCTCGCTGACCTGCCCCTGGAACGTCGGCATGATCGGCTGGAAGCCTTTGACGACCTTCGCCGTCGGATTGAGGATCGATTCGCGGACATAGTTCTCGTCCGCCTTCACGGTCGCGTTGTCGCTGAGCGTGACGTCACGTCCGAACAGTCCGAGGAGCACCGGGCCGCGGCCGCTCGCATCGTTGGTGTGGCAGGTGTTGCACGCGTACTTCTGGAAGAGCTGTTCGCCCTGCGAGGCCATCGAGCCTTCGGTGCCGCCGGCGAGCCACTTCTGATAATCGGCCGGCTCCATCACTTCGACCCAGCCGATCATCCCGGAGTGCAGCGTGCCGCAGTACTCCGCGCAGAAGATGTGGAAGCGGCCGGTCTTCGTGGCCTGGAACCACATCGTTCGATAGCGGCTCGGCAGCACGTCCGCCTTCGTCCGGAAATACGGGAAATACAAACTGTGAATGACATCCTCGGATGCCATGGTGATCTTGATCGGACGATTGACCGGGACGTGCAGCGTGTTGATCTCGCGCTGACCGGTCGGGTGCTGGAACTTCCACATCCATTGCTTGCCGGTGGCGTAGATGTCGAGCGCGTCATCGGGCACGCGCGCGAGGTGGAAGTAGAGCCACGAGCCCCACACGAAGAGGCCCATGAAGATGACGGAGGGAATCGCGATCCACATCACTTCGAGGAGTTTCGGCGGCTCGTAATCCTGGGCCAGCTCGTTGTCCGGGCGGCGGCGGAACTTGATTGCGAAGTAGAAGATCGTGACGAAGACGCCGATCGATACGGTGCCGCAGAGCAGGATCAGGAAGATATAGAGGTTGTCGACATCCTTCGCGAACGTCGATGCCTGATCGGGCCAGAGTGGGAAATCCGAAACCATCATCGATTCGAGTTCCGTTCATTACGCAGCATGATGAAGATGAAGCCGGCCAGGCTGATGACGGTGGCGACACCGCCGGCGCGGACGATATTCATCGCTGTCTTGCTGTACTTCCCGGTGGCCGGGTCGTAGTGAAAGCAGAGGAGAAGCAGCGCATCGGACGGCGTGCCGATCTTGCTGGCGGAGGCTTCAACCAGCCCGAGGCGCAGGTCGCGCGGGTTGTACTCGAAGCCGTAGAAGTAGCGCGAGACGCGGCCCTGCGGCGTGAGCACGAGGAGTGCGGCGCCGTGCGCGAACTGGTCGGTCTGGATGTCGTACGCGTACTCGAAACCGACCGCATTCGCCAGCCGCTTGATCGAGCCCTCGGTGCCGGTCAGAAAGTGCCAGCCAGACGCCGCGCTCATGCGGCCGTAGCGCTTGAGGTAGTGATCTTTTTTCTGCGCGGCCAGCTCCGGCGTGTCGCGCGGATCGATCGAGACGGTGATGACGTCGAACTCCTTGCCGATGTCGAATTTCAGTTCGGTGAGTGTGCTCGTCGTCCCTTCGAGCACGGTGGGACAGAGCATTGGGCAGCGGTAGTACATGAAGTCGAGGAGGACGGGACGGCCCGACTTGAAGTAGTCGCCGAGGCGGACGACGTTGCCGTTCTCGTCGCGGAACATCGTGTCGAGCGGGATCTGGGAATCGAGCTTCTGCGCGATCGCGACGCGGCCCGGGAGTTTGGGCGGAGTCGCGGAGTTTTCCGCGAAGAGCGGAAACGCGAGCAGCAGAAGAAGGAGCGCGCGTTTCATTGCGTTGGACCCTCACCCGCCCTTCGGGCACCCTCTCCCGCTGCGGCGGGAGAGGGAGATGTCATCGCTGGAAAGCCGCGCTGCAGTGCGAGCTTCTTCGCTTCTTCGATCGGGATGTGCACGACGCCCTTCGCCTTGTCGACGTAGCCGTAGCTGTTGAGCGCTTTTTCCTGCGCTTCGCGCATCTCGACCATGTCGGTGACCGGCGTGTTGGCGTTCGGCGCAACCGTCTCGTGTGCGGAGATCTTGCTCGGGAACGGCTGCAGGCGCGGCGTGGCCGGGATAATCATGCTGTCCGGCCGCTGCATCTTCGTCAGCGGCACGTTCTGATGCTTGTTCTCGATCTTGACGAACTGCTTGTACATGACGAACAGGACGAAGTGCGAGATCGCGGCGAAGATGACGAACGCCACGGCGAAGATGAACAGCGCGCGGACGTTGACGTCGCTCTTCTCGTGATGGGTCTCGACGTTGACGATGTCGTCGTCGTGGTAGTCGTGGAGGTTAGGCATTGACCTTCATCGCCCCCTCTCGAATCGCTTCCTCGACCCATGTCTCGTGAATGGGGATGATGGTCTGGCCTTTCAGCTGGCCGATGAAGAAGTAGAGCCAGATGCCGCCGACGCCGAGCAGCGAGCCGATGTCCCACAGCGTGTAGGTGAAGTGACCGAATGCCGGCGCCACGCTCCACAGCGTTCCGATGTAGCGCATCACCAGCACGATGACCGCGACGACACCGATCGTCGCCGGGCGATCCTTGATGTCACGTATGAGCAGCATGAAGAACGGCAGGAAGAAATGGAGCACGATCAATCCGATGGAGACCGCGCCCCACCCTCCTTCCTGGCGCATGAGGAAGTGCGGGATCTCTTCCTTGATGTTGCCGTACCAGATCAGCAGGAACTCGGAGAACGCGGTGTACGCCCAGAGCATGACGAAGGCGAGCATCAGGTTGCCCAGATCGCGGAAATGAATCGGCTTGATGATGTCCGCCATCGCGGGCGTAGTGGCGAGGCGCGAGAGAAAGAACGTGCAGAAGGCGAATGCGGCCAGTCCTGCCGAGACGATGAAGTTGATGCCGTACATCGTCGAGTACCACTTCGGCTCGAGCGACATCATCCAGTCGATGGAGCAGAAGGTCAGGGTCATGACGATCATCGGAATCCCCGACGCAGCCCAGCGGCGGCGGCGGAGATCGGTGTAGGGCGAACGGTCGTCGTAGAACTTGAGCGAGAGGATGCGGATCCGCCACGCCCAGAGAATCCAGAACGCGAAGTAGACCGCGCCGCGAATCCACCACCACCGGGCGTTGAGATAGCCCTGCTTCATACGCAGCGCTTCATTCGCCTGCATGAACGCGTCGTTGGTCCAGGGATAGATGCTCCCGACGCCGACCGCGACCGGAATCGCGAGCACGAGCATCACGATCATCGTGCGCGCCGCGGCGCCGAGCGGACGGCGCAGCAGAATCCCCCACTCGCCGCCGGTCACGTACTGCAGGCAGAGGACGGCCAGCGCGCCGGCGACGATCTGGAACCAGAAGAGATAGCTCGAGAGGTACGCGTGCAGCGCCGCCTCGCGGCTGGAGATCCAGCCGAAGATGGTGATGGCGAAGCCGATGACGCCGATGATCAGCGCGGGAAGCTGAAACCGCGCGATGCCGGTGGTGTCATTGGAAGCGGGCTGATTGCTACTCAAGCGGCGCCCCCTTCGGAACATCGTTGACGGTCGCGTTCTGGCTGATCTGCAGCGCGCGGATGTAGGCGATGATGGCCCAGCGGTCGTTGACCGGGACCTGGTTCGCGTACGACGGCATGGCGCCGAATCCGTTGGTCATCACGTCGAAGAAGTGTCCTGTCTTTGCGATGCGTAGAGCTTCGGTGTGGAACGAGGGGGGATGGCGATAGCCGCGCGACGGGACCATGCCGTTGCCGTCGCCGAGGCGGCCGTGGCATTCCGTGCAGTAAATCGTGAAGCGCTCCTGTCCGCGGTTCAGTACGTCAGCAGTGACGGCCATCGGGAAACCGTCCACATCCTGCCCATTGGCCTTGCCCGTCGCGACGATCGGATCCATCGCCAGCTCGCCGCGCGCGACGGTTCCCGGAATGCGCGGCCGCGCCGACATCCCATCGGCAAAGAAATCGCTCGGCTCGAGCGGATCGTAGCGGGGCTGGTTGCTCATTTTCTGACGACAGCCAGAAAGGCAGAAGGCAGAGGGCAGAAGGCAGAAGGTAAGCACGAAGGCGCGGAACCACATACTTCTGCCTTCTGCCTTCTGCCTTCTGCCTTTACCAGGGCACATCGGTCACCTCGCGCGGTCCGAGACTCTCGAGAAATTTCCAGACGTCGTCGATGTCGAACTTCGGGTCGCGGGCCTGGATCACGAGGAAGAATTTGTCGCGCGACGCCTGATCGAAGCGCGGCACGTTGAAGACGGGGTGATATGGCATCGGCAGCCCGTTGAGCGCGAGCATGCCGAGCACCGCCGCGAATGCAGCGAAGAGAATCGAGCACTCGAAGGTGATCGGGATCCACGCCGGCCACGAGTTGAACGGCTTGCCGCCGATGTTCAGCGGATACCAGACCACGTTGGCGTACCAGCACATGAAGAAGCCGGCCAGTCCGCCGACGATGCCGCCGCCGAGGACGACGGCCGACAGTCGCGTGTGATGGAAACCGATCGCTTCCGACAGTCCGTGGATGGGAAACGGCGAGTACGCGTCGATCTCGGTGTAGCCCGCCTCGCGCGTCTTGTTCGCCGCGTCGAGCAGCTCCTGCGGATCGGTGAACTCGGCGATCACGCCGTACGTCCCTTCGATGACTCTGCCGAGTTTGGTGACGGCCATCGCTAGTGCTCCTCTCCATGCGCCGCCTGCGCCTCGGGGAGCATCGTGCGGATTTCAAAGATTGAGATCATCGGCAGGAACCGGAGGAACAGGAACAGCAGGAACAGGAAGAGTCCCATCGAGCCGATGTACATCCCCCAGTCCCAGATCGTGCCGTGGTACATGCCCCACGACGACGGCAGGAAGTCGCGGTGCAGAGACGTCGGGATGATGACGAAGCGCTCCAGCCACATGCCGACGTTCGCGAACATCGCCGTCACCAGCAGCATCGCCGGACTGGTGCGGAATCGCTTGAACCACATCAGATTCGGCGCCAGTCCGTTGCAGACGATCAGCGCCATGTACATGTGCTTGTAGGGACCGAACACGCGGTTCATCCAGAAGTACTTTTCGTACACGTTGCCGCTGTACACGTACGCGAAGAACGCTTCGATGACGTACGAGTAGAAGACGATGAGGCCCGTGGCCATCATCACTTTGCCCATGTTCTCGAGGTGCTTCAGGGTGATGAAGTCCTCGAGATGGAAGAACTTCCGGGCGGGGATGGCGAGCGTGAGCACCATCGCGAAGCCGGCGAAGACCGCGCCCGCGACGAAGTACGGCGGGAAGAACGTGGCGTGCCATCCGGGAATCACGCCGACCGCGAAGTCGAACGAGACGATGGTGTGCACCGAAAGCACGAGCGGGGTCGAGAGGCCGGCGAGCAGCAGATACGCGTGCTCGTAACGATGCCAGTGCTTCGCGGAGCCGCGCCAGCCGAGGGCGCCCATGCCGTAGATCATTTTGGCGACCGGATTCGTGGAGCGATCGCGCAGCGTGGCGAGATCGGGAATCAGTCCGACGTACCAGAAGAGCGCGGAGACCGTCGCGTAGGTCGAGACCGCGAACACGTCCCACATCAGCGGGCTGCGGAACTGCGGCCAGAGCGACATGGTGTTCGGGTACGGGAAGAGCCAGTAGTCGTACCAGGGACGGCCGGTGTGCAGCGCCGGATAGAGGCCCGCGGCCGCGACGGCGAACAGCGTCATCGCCTCGGCGAAGCGGTTGATCGACGTGCGCCACTCCTGCCGCAGCAGCAGCAGGATCGCGGAGATCAGCGTGCCGGCGTGGCCGATGCCGATCCACCAGACGAAGTTGATGATGTCGAAGCCCCAGCCGACCGGATGGTTGATGCCCCAGATGCCGACGCCGACGAAGATCAGCTTGGCGATGGTGACGGTGAGGATGCCCATCAGGATGCACGAGAAG
>DATEZA010000272.1:0-14659 GCA_035255945.1 Thermoanaerobaculia bacterium | reverse complement strand
GCCTTCGGGCGCTCGCCGATCGAACTGCTCAACATCCTGATCACCGGCTCGATCGGATCGCGATTCGCGCTCGAAGGCACGCTGCTGAAATCGGTCCCGCTGCTGCTGACCGGACTCAGCGTCGCGCTCGCGTTCCGCGCGGGCGTGTGGAACATCGGCGGCGAAGGACAGTTCATCGTCGGCGCGATCGCCGCGATCGCCGCGGCGCGATTCGGCGTGATCGCTTCACTGGTCGCCGCAATGCTCGCCGGCGCGTTGTGGGCATCGATCGCGACGGCGATGCGGCTCTGGCGCAACGCCCCCGAGGTGCTGACGACGATCCTTCTCAACTTCATCGCCATCCACCTCCTCGGCTGGTGCGTGAACGGACCGCTGCAGGAGCGCGGCGCGCAATATCCGCAGACGGACGTCGCGGCGTCGGCGCTGCCGCAAGTCAGCGAATTGCACGCCGGCGTGCTGCTCGCGCTGCTCGCGAGCCTCGCGACGTGGTTCCTTCTCTACCGCACGATGGAAGGGCTGCGTTTGCGCGCCACCGGCTTCAACGCGCGCGCCGCGAAGTGGGCCGGCATCGACGTGAACCGCCAGCTCGTCCGCGCGATGGCGATCAGCGGCGCGCTCGCCGGACTCGCCGGCGGCATCGAGCTCCTCGGCGTCACCCATCGTCTGTTCGAGCGCTTCGCCGCAGGCTACGGCTACTCCGGCATCGCCGTCGCGCTGCTCGCGCAACTGCATCCACTGGCCACGATCGCCAGCGCGATCTTCTTCGGCGCGCTCGTCACCGGCGCCGGCGAATTGCAGCGATCGGCGGGCATCTCATCGAATGTGGCGGCCTTCGGCCAGGCGGTCGTGATCCTCGTGCTGATTCTTTTCGGGAGCTGGCGCACTCGTGATTGACGTCATCCTGCACGCACTGCCGATCGCGATCGTCGCATCGACGCCGCTCCTCCTCGCGGTCGAAGGCGAGCTCGTCGTGCAACGCGCCGGCATCATCAATCTCGGCATCGAAGGGATGATGCTGACGGCGGCGATGACCGCCGTGCTCGCACAGCAGTCGATGCACAGCGTATTCGCGGGATTCATCGGCGGCATCCTCGGCGCGCTGCTGATCGCGTTGATCTTCAGCGTCTTCGCAATTCGTTATCGCGCCGATCAGATCGTCACCGGCACCGCGATCAATCTCCTCGCCCTCGGCCTCACGGGCTTTGTTTATCAGGCGAATGGATCGTTGTTCGCTGTGTCATCGATGCGCGAAGTCGCGCAATACGCCGTCGTGCTGATCGCCTGGCTCGTCGTGCCGGCGATCCTCGCGATCATGTTGTGGATGACGCGCTTCGGTCTGCGCTTGCGTGCATCCGGCGAGAACCCCGAGGCCGTGCAGCACGTGCGCGCGTATCGCTGGTCCGCGCTGGCGATCGAAGCCGTGCTCGTCGGCATCGGCGGCGCGTATCTGTCGCTCGCGCTGTCGAGCGGCTTCGCGGAGAACATGACCGCAGGCCGCGGCTTCATCGCGCTCTCGATCGTGATCTTCGGACGCTGGAAAGTGCGCGGCGCGATCATCGGCACGGCGCTGTTCGGTGTCGCGGCCGGGCTGCAATACACGCTGCAGGCGATGAGCATCGGCCTGCCGTTTCATCTGCTGCTCGCCGTGCCGTACGTCGTGACGCTGCTGATTCTCTGCGGCTTCGCAGGACGCGTGCGCGCGCCGGAATCGCTGGGGCGGTAACGCTCCCCCTCATCCGGCCCTTCGCTTCGCTCAGGGCCACCTTCTCCCCGCAAGCGGGGCGAAGGTGGCCGAAGGCCGGATGAGGGGGATTCACCGTCCCCACGCGCCGAGCATGTCCCACACGCTCGAGGTGCTCACGGTCTCGTGCTTCGTCGACGACGCCAGCGCTGCCGCGATCGCGGGCACGACGTCCGGCATCGATTGCGTCATCGGGTGCTCTTCGAGGAATCGCGTCGAGACGAGTCCTTCGCGGAACGCGGGATGTGTGATCACGCGGCGCAGCCACGACACATTCGTCTTCGTGCCGAGAATCACGTAATCGCGCAGTGCGCGATCGAGGCGGTCGATGCAATGGTCGCGACTGTCCGCGAAGCAGATCAGCTTCGCGAGCATCGGATCGAACTTCACGCCGATCTCGCTCCCCTGCGCGACACCGGCATCGACACGCACGCCCGGTCCCGCGGGCTCGGAGTAGAACGCGATCGTCCCGGTCTGCGGCAGAAAGCGATCGTCCGGATCCTCGGCGTAGACGCGCACTTCCATCGCATGTCCGCGCTGCTGCAACTCCTCCTGCGTCCACGGCATCGGCGCACCCGCTGCGACTTCGAGCTGTGCGCGAACGAGATCGATACCGAGGACCTGCTCGGTCACCGGATGCTCGACCTGCAGGCGCGTGTTCATCTCGAGAAAGTAGAAATCGCCGTCGGGCGTGACGATGAATTCAATGGTGCCGGCATTGCGATAGTCGACGCCGCGCGCCGCTGCGATCGCGGCCTGCGCCATGCGTTGACGCAGCTCGTCCGAGTAGCGCGGCGCAGGCGATTCCTCGACGACTTTCTGATGCCGCCGCTGAATCGAGCAATCGCGCTCGAACAGATGCAGCACGTTGCCGCGGCCGTCGCCGAAGACCTGGAACTCGACGTGCCGCGGCTCTTCGATGTAGCGCTCGAGCAGCAGCCGCGCGTCGCCGAATGCCTTGAGCGCTTCGCGTTGCGCCGACTCGATCGCGGCATGCAGCTCGGCGGCGGAACGAACGATCTTCATCCCCTTCCCGCCTCCGCCCGCGCTTGCCTTCACGAGAACCGGAAATCCTATCTGCGCCGCTTCGAGCCACAGAGTGTCGAATGACTGATCTTCAGCGTCGTAACCGGGAACGACCGGAACGCCGAGGCGCTGCATCAGGTGACGCGACTCGGCCTTCGAGCCCATCGCGGCGATCGAATCCGCTTTCGGTCCGACGAAGATGATGCCGGCGTCGTCGCACGCGGCGGAGAGCTCCGCGCGCTCGGAAAGAAATCCGTAGCCGGGATGAAGTGCATCCGCGCCCGATTTGCGCGCGGCGTCGATCACTTTGTCGACGTCGAGATACGTGTCGCGCGCGTCGCCGCTGCCGAGGGAAATCGCTTCGTCGAAAAAGCGGCGGACGAAGCGAATGTCATCCGATTCGGAGTACGCGAGCACGGAGGTGATGCCCATCTCGCGGCACGAGCGCGCGATGCGTACCGCGATCTCGCCGCGATTGGGGACGATGAGCTTCGAGATCATCGCGCGCCTCCGTCATGGCGCGCGTGCCGGGACGCCGCCGCACGCCCGGGTCCCTCGACTACGCTCGGGATGACGACGGCGATTACTTTGTCCAAGGCGCCTTCTCTTTCTTCAAAAACGCCTGCATTCCCTGCTGACCTTCTTCCGACACGCGCCGCGCGGCGATCGCTTCAATCGTGTACGGAATCGCCTCGGTCTGTTCGTTCGACGCGACAAACGCGATCAGCTTCTTGCACTCGCGCACCGCTTCCGGACCCGACGTCTCTAATTGCTTCACCGTCTCGGCAATCGCCGCATCGACGTCATCGACGACCCTGTGCACGAGTCCGATCCGCAGCGCGCGTTCCGCATCGAAACGCTCTCCGGTGAAGAACAGCGACCGCGCGTGCGACGTGCCGATCTTCCCGATGACATACGGGGAGATCACCGCCGGCAGAATCCCGAGCTTGACCTCGGACAGACCGAACTTCGCGTCGCGCGTGGCGATCGCGATGTCGCACACCGCAACGAGTCCGACGCCGCCGCCGATCGCCGCGCCCTGCACGGCGCCGATCAGCGGGACCGGACATTCATTCATCAGCGCGTACATCTTCGCCAGCAGCGACGAATCGTGGATGTTCTGGTCGCGCGTGTACGAGACCATCTTCGACATCCAGTTCAGATCTGCGCCGGCGCAGAAATTCGGTCCGGTGCCGCGCAGCACGACCGCGCGTACATCTCGTGAGCCGATGTTCTGGAAGAGATCGATGGCCTCGGAGATCAGCTCATCGTTGAAGGCGTTGTGGACTTCGGGACGGTTGAGGGTGACGGTGAGAACTCCGTCACCCTCATTCATTAACAGGGTGTTGTAAGCCATGCGCGCCGCATTTTAGTGTGCGGCGACTCGTCCTCGGCCAAGCGTGATCGTGGGGAACGTCGGCGCAATCGTGTAGCTCGCGTTCGAGCCGAGCGAACCGCTCGCCGTCACCGTCACGAAGTAATCGCCCGCGCCAACCGCCTGGCTGAACGTCGACGCGTTGTTCGCGCTGACATCGCCCGGCAGCGAGCCGATGCCCGTGCCGGTCAGCACCGCATGCACGGCCGCGTCGTTCGTCGTGATCCTGTACGAGAGCGTGCCCGCCTTATCGACGTGGAACTTGAATACATCGACGTCATCCGCAGCGCAGAGCTTCGCGGTGACGCTCTGACCCGATCCGATTCCGAACGCCTGCGCGCTCGTATCGTTCGGTTCCGTCACGTCCGTGCACGGCGGAGGCGCGCTGCCCATCGTGCCGGCGGTCGCCACGAGCACGAACTGCTGCGGCGAGTTCGACGTCACGCGCGTACCGTTGACGATCAGGTGATACGTTCCGGCGGCCGCGCTCTTGATCTCGACCTCCTCCACGTTATCGACCTTGTTCACGCCCTTCGTCGCGGCGGCGAATGGATTGTTCTTGTCCAGGATGTACGGCAGCGTCTGCACATTGCCCGCGTCGGTGACGGAAAGATCGAGATCGTTGACGAGCGCCGAGGTGGCGAGGTCGTCGCCGAGGAGGATGACTTCCGGATCGGTCCAGACGATGACTACGCGGAGATTGCCGCTCGAGGAAAGGGTCAGCGGGATGTCGACCTTGCCGCCCTGCGCGACGCTGCTCGTTTGAATGCGCTTGCCCGAGCCGCCGTCCGCGATGATCACATCGGTCGACGCTTTCGCATCGAGCGCACCGAAGCCGTTGGTGTAATCGGGACCGGCCGCGCCCTGATCGAATGCGCCGGCGATGAGCAGCGCCTTGAGCTGCACCGGCAGCGGACGCGCGCTGTTGAACGTCTGCTTCCATTGCTGCGTGAGCAGCGCGATGGTGCCGGTGACGACCGGCGCGGACATCGACGTGCCGTTCTCATTGACGTACAGATTGTTCGGCGCGGTGGACAGCGTGTGGAAACCTTTCGCCGTGATGTCCGGCTTCACGCGGCCGTCGAGCGTCGGACCGCGGGAGCTGAAGCCGACGACGTTGCGGCCTGAGTCGGTCGCGCCGACGGCCACGATGTTCTTCGCGCTCGCGGTGAGGCCGATCGACGTCACGGTCGTATTCGTCGGATGGCGATTGATCTCGCAGTGGCCGATGCCGGCCGAGCAGAGCGGCGGAGCGGGACAGTCGGTGCCGCTTCCGTTCTCAGAGTAGCAGAACGTCTCGTTCGCGATCAGGTTGCCGTTGTCGTCGTTGTGTTTGTGCTGATACGGCGCGAGCGTCGGACCGGCATTGTTGCCGTCGTTGCCCGCGGAGTGCACGAACAACGTGCTGCCGTTCCGCGAGATCTGGTCGATGGCGGAGTCGGTCGAGTCATAGGCGCCGATGTACTCCGCGTTGCCGGTCCAGACGAAGCCGTTGCAGCCCTTCCCTTCATCGCACCAGCCGAGGATGTAGCCCCAGGAGTTGTTGTCGGCGATCGAGCCGACGATCGGGAGCTGATTCTTCTTTTCGCCGAGCCAGTTGCAGTCGTCGCATGCGTCGTAGCCGTGCAGCGTCGCTTTCGGGGCCATGCCTTTCGCCTGCGCGTTGAGACCGGCCGCGATCATCGTGCCGCCGGTATGCGTCGCGTGCAGTGCGTCGCCCGTGTCGGCGTTCGCCGGGAAATGCGTGGTGAGGCGGCCCTGGAACTCGGGATGGGTCGCGTCGGCCGGCGAAAGCTCAAAGTACGAAAGGACGACGCCGTTGCCGTCGAGGTTGTACGGCGCGGCCTGAATCTGATCGACGTGCGCCGTGACCGCTTCGTCGATGTTGTCGTTCGCGATACGCGGCGTCGCGCCGTGAATCGTGAAGACGCGCTCGTCGGTGGCGAGCTGCTTCATCCCGGCCGCCGGAATGCGCGCGCGCAGATTGCGCGGAAGGTCGAAGTCGGTCGCGAACGGACGCTCGAGCTCGCCGCCGATCGAGAGGATCGCGCTGCGCGCTTCATCGAGCGTGACTTCATCGTTGAACACGACGTTCACCCGCGTGTACGTGCGGCCCGAGACCGCGGCGTGAACCGCGCTCGGTGCGAGCTTGCGCTCGGCCGTGATCGCATCGAGCGAGCGGATCAGCAGCTCATGCCCGTCCGTCTCCGCGTCGTTCGAGACGCGCGCGAGGTACGTGCCGTTCGACATCGCGCGGACCACGGCGATGCCGTCAGCCTTGAGCTCGGCACGTTCGGCGTCGCTCAGCACATGCTGCGGCGTCAACACGAAATGCCGCGCGCCGGCGAACCGGCCGCCATGTTCATTGAAGAAGAGCTCGGAACCGGACGGCTCCTGAGCGACTGCCACGGTAGCCATGAGCAGTGACACAAACAGCAGATAGAGCGATCGCATCTTGATCATTCTACGGATCTCCCTGAATCGACGTTTTAACTAGTGCCCGAGGCCGGACTCGAACCGGCACGACCTTGCGGTCAAAGGTTTTTGAGACCTCAGCGTCTACCGTTCCGCCACTCGGGCAACCTGCTGCTGCGCCTCCGCCCATTGCCGGGCACAGGTATGCAGCTCTTCATCGGTGAGCACTCGATTTGTATTCTTTGCGAGCTGGAAGAGCTCTTTCGCGAGCGACTCTTCCTGCGGATATCCGTGCGTGGCCAGCCAGAAGATGACATTGGACAGACCGCACATCGGACCGACTTCAATGATCTGCTGCAGGCCGAACATGCCTGCCGGAACGCCCGAGTAAACGCGATCCGCCAGCCATTCACTTCCTTTTTTCCGCGCTTTGATGATGGCGGCTGCGTGAACACCGGTTCCGGTGCGGAATGCGTCGCGGCCGAAGACCGGGTATTGGTCGGGCAGCGGGATGCGCACGGCGTTCGAGACGAACTTCACGTAATCACCGAGCTGCGTCAGATCGTTGTCGATCCATCCCATCAGCTTGAGGTTCACCATCAGCAGGTCGATCGGCGTGTTGCCGACGCGCTCGCCGATGCCGGCCGCCGATCCGTGCACTCGATCGGCCCCCGCTTCGAGCGCGGCGATCGAGTTGATCACGCCGAGGCCGCGGTCACTGTGGCCGTGCCAGTCGACTTTGACTTCAGGATTGAGCCGGTCGCGCAGCGCAACGACGTAACGGATCACGTTGCGCGTGCCCCACGGCGTCGCATGTCCGACGGTGTCGCAGACGCAGATTCGTTTCGCCCCTGCGTCGATCGCCGCGGTGTAGAGCTTCTCGATGTCCTCGGGCTTCGCGCGCGTCGTGTCCTCGGTCACGTACATGACCGGAATGCCGTTGTCCGTCGCGAAGCGGACCGCATGCGCCGACTGTTTGATGATCCAGTCGAGATCCCACTCTTCCGCGAACTGGCGGATCGGCGATGACCCGATGAAGAGATCCGCCTCGATGGCGATGCCGACCCGCTGCGAGATCTCGATGATTGGCTTGACGTCGTTCTCGTGCGTGCGTCCCGCCGCGCTCGGATAGACGGTCAGCTTGTTGTCGACGATCTCTTTCGCCAGCCGCTCGACCGTCCGCTGCACGTGCGGCCCCGCGCCGGGCAGCCCGATGTCGGCGTTGTCGATGCCGATGGCATGCATGTAATGAAGGATGCGGATCTTTTCGTCGATGGACGGATCGGTGACGGACGGCGACTGCAGCCCATCGCGCAGCGTTTCGTCATCGAAATCGACCTTCCGCGACGTAGGACGCGACGGCTTTTCGCCGGAGGCGTTCCAGTCGTAGATGAGGTGCTCGAGGTTCCCGTCCATCCGGGTTGAAGTGTATTACGTCGTTTGCTGCTCGAAAACCGAAATGCAGAATTCAGAATGTTCTTGAATTCTGAATTCTGCATTTCGGTTTTCGTCCCCCCACGGCAGGCGACTCCCCGGTGCACCAGCTCGGTGCCCCGGCCTCATCCAGGGGATTGAACGCAGAACGCAGAGCCAGAACTGAGAATCAGCGCCCACCCCCATTTCTAAATTCTCACTCTGCGTTCTGCGTTCGCTGTTCGTCCCCCCTCCCAAGGTAGGGATTCCCCTCCCTCGCAACTCTCCTCTCAACGAGGAGGCTTCATGGGCAATCTCGACAAAGTGAAGAGCGTCGTCACGCTGATGCTCGAAAATCGTTCGCTCGACAACATCCTCGGCTACCTCTACGCGCCAACGAACAAATCGCCGAACGGCGATGCGTTCGACGGGCTCACGGGCAACGAGAGCAACAGCGGCACGAAGGTCCGCAAGATCACCAAGCCGACGACCACGCCGACGCCCGATCCGGGCGAGGAGTACGCACACGTCAACGTGCAGCTCTTCGATGTCGATCCGCCGCCCAATCCTCCGAATGCGACGAACAGCGGCTTCGTCGACGATTACAACCACGTCGGCGGCAAGCCGGCCCAGATCATGTCGTGCTACGACCCGGGCGTGATCCCGAACCTCGCCGAGATCTGCCGCCGCTACGCCGTGTGCGACGCGTGGTATGCCTCAGTGCCGTCGCAGACGTGGACCAATCGCGCGTTCGCGCACGCCGCCACGTCGTGGGGCATGGTCAACAACGCGCCCGACAATCCGTTCAAGTGGCGCATGCCGACGATCTTCCAGCGCATGGCCGCCGTGCCCGGCTACACCTGGCGGATCTACTACGACGAGAACTACGCATCGTTTACCCGACTGCAGTTTTCGCCGCTGCTCAAGCCCGGCTACGCGAAGAACATCGTCGGATTCGAGCATTTCCTGAACGATGCGAATGCCGGCCAGTTCCCCGCCTACTCATTCGTCGAGCCGAACTTCTTTCACAATCCGCTCACCGGCAAGCGGCAGAGCGACCTGCATCCGCCCTCGGACATCGTGCCGGGCGACGCATTCATCGCTCGCGTGTTCAACGCGATCGTCACCAGTCCGCAGTGGGCGAAGAACGAGGTGCTGCTGATCATCACGTTCGACGAGCACGGCGGCTGCTACGACCACGTCGCACCGCCGACGAATGCCGTCGCGCCCGACAACAAGAAGGGCGAGTTCGGCTTCGACTTCAAACGCTTCGGCGTCCGCGTGCCGGCGGTCATCGTGTCGCCCTTCGTGCGGAAAGGCTCCGTGTTCCACGCGCCGCCGGGCGCCACTCCGTACGATCACACGTCGATCCTCGCCACGATGCGCAAGCTGCTCCCGAAGCTGCCGCCGTTTTCGAAGCGCGAACAGGCCGCGCCCGATCTCGATGCAGTGCTCAGCGGCCCCGCGCGCAAGGGCGAAACACCGTTGCCGGTCGCGCCACCCGCGCCTGCGCCCGCCTTCGCCACAAAAGGCGTCGCCCAACAGCAACCGCTCAACGACTTGCAGAAAAGCATGGTCAACGCGATGAAGCAGGTGATGACCGAGAAAGCGCCCGCGGCCGCCGCGAAGAAAGGAATCGCGGCAGCGAAGGCGATCCCTCCGGCCGCGGCGATGCCGGTTCAAACGGTCGACGACGCGTTCGACTTTTTCAAGGAGGCGAAGCAGGCAACAGGGCTGTAAGGGCGCCACAGCCACCGATACTGCTCCACTCGCTATTGGGGTGTACGGAGCGCGGGCGTCTCGCCCGCACTGGGCGGGCGTCCCGCCCGGCCAGGGACTTGTCGCCGGGCGGGACGCCCAGCGACGGCGGCCGGGACGGCCGCGCTCCGTACACCCCGATAGGCGCGAACCGTCACATTTGCGACGAATGTCCTCGCCCGGCCGAATCATCCGACCAAACGATTCGTCCTCCACGGGAGTCACACGCCTTTGAATTGTGCGGCGCGCTTTTCGAGGAAGGCGCCCATCCCCTCTTTCATGTCGTCGGTCGATGCGAGCAGACCGAAGAGCGTGGCCTCGAGGAAGAAGCCTTCGTCGATCGGCATTTCGCTGCCGCTCATGACGGCTTCGATCGACGCGCGCACGGCGAGCGGTCCGCGCGACGCGATCTTCTTCGCCATCTCCATCGCCACGTTCATCAACTCCTCGGGTGCGACGACTCTGTTCACCAGTCCGATGCGCTCCGCTTCCGCGGCGGGAATGCGATCGCCGGTGAGGATCAGCTCGAGCGCTTTGCCCTTGCCGAGGAGGCGGGCCATGCGCTGCGTGCCGCCGTAGCCGGGGATGATGCCGAGCGTCACTTCGGGCAATCCGATCTGCGCCTTCTCCGACGCGATGCGGATGTGACACGCCAGCGCGAGCTCGCAGCCGCCGCCGAGGGCGAAGCCGTTGATCGCGGCGATGACCGGCTTCGGGAAGCGCTCGATCTTCGCGAAGACCGCCTGCCCGCGCTCCGCGGTCGCCTTGCCGGTGATCGGCGTCATTTTGGCGAGCTCGCCGATGTCGGCGCCCGCGACGAATGCCTTCTCGCCGGCGCCGGTGAGAATCACCGCCTTGACGCTGTCGTCATTGCGCACCTGCTCGAACGCTTCGCCGATCTCGCCGACGGTTTGCGCGTTCAGCGCGTTGAGCACTTTGGGGCGATCGATGGTGATGATCGCTACGGAGTCGTGGGTTTCGATTCGTACGTTTTCCATCAATGGGCTCCGCGGCAGCAAGCTGCCGCACTCCTACTTTTGGTCGAAGGGGACGGGCTTTTCGCCGGAGTAATCGTAAAAACCTGCGCCGGTCTTGCGGCCGAAACGGCCCGCCAGAACCATTTTGCGCAGCAGCGCGGGGGACGCGAAGCGCTTCTCGCGATACTCGTCGTACATCACGTGCGTGATGTAGTACGTCGTGTCCAGTCCGACGAAATCGAGCAGCGTGAACGGTCCCATCGGATAGCCGCAGCCGAGCATCATCGCCTTGTCGATGTCCTCGATCGAGCCGACCCCTTCCTCGTACGCGCGGATCGCGTCGAGGATGTACGGCACGAGCAGACGGTTGACGATGAAGCCGGAGTTGTCGCGGCACGACACCGCCTCCTTGCCGAGCGACTTCGCAAACGCATACGCCGCATCGAACGCTTCATCGCCGGTCAGAATCGTGCGCACGACCTCGACGAGCTTCATCAGCGGCACCGGGTTGAAGAAGTGCAGGCCGACGAACTGCTTCGGACGCGCGGTGGCCATCGAGAGCTCGGTGATGGTGAGCGACGACGTGTTCGACGCGAAGAGCGCATCCTTCTTCACGATCCTGTCGAGCTCCGCGTACGTGTCTTTCTTCAGCTGCGAGTTCTCGATGATCGCTTCGATGATGATGTCGCAGTCCGCGAGGTCCTGCAGGCTGGTCGTGCCTTTGAGCCGGCCCACGCAGGCATCCATGTCGGCCTGCTGCATCTTGCCTTTCTCTACGAATTTGCCGAGCGACTTCTGAATGCCGCCCAGTCCTTTGTCGAGAAATTTCTGCTCCACCTCGCGCACCACAGTCTCGTATCCTGCCTGCGCCGCGACCTGAGCGATTCCCGAGCCCATGAGGCCGCAGCCGAGAACGCCCACTTTCCTGATTGCCATTGGTGACTCCCTTCGTGAAAATCGCGCGGGATTCTATGTCAAACAAGCTGCGCCCTCAGGTGATCCTCCTCGGCCTCGTCTCGCTGCTGAACGATTCGGCGAGCGAGATGATCTTCCCGATCCTTCCGGTCTTTCTGACGGTGACGCTCGGCGCGACTCCGTTCGACGTCGGCATGATCGAAGGACTGGCGGACGCGATCGCATCAGTCCTCAAATACTTCGCCGGCACGTGGTCCGATCGTTTGACGAGACGACGTCCGCTGATCGGCAGCGGCTACGCACTAGCCGCGGGATCGCGCGCGCTGATCGCAGCTGCAACCGCGTGGCCGATGGTGCTTGCAGCGCGCTTGATCGATCGCACGGGCAAAGGAATCCGCTCGGCGCCGCGCGATGCATTGATCTCGGACGTGACGCCGGTCGAGCAGCGCGGCAAGGCGTATGGATTTCATCGCGCGCTCGATCACACCGGCGCGATCGTCGGACCGCTGATGGCGATGGCGTTCCTGCAGGGCTTTCATCTGCAGATGCGGACGGTGTTCTACATCGCGGTGATTCCGGGATTCATCGCGGTGCTGCTGCTGCTCATGCTCCGCGAGCCGCCTCGCGAGCCGCGCACATCGACGACAACCTCCTCCGCACCGCTTCCACGAAAATTCTGGGCCGCCCTCGGCGCGATCTCGCTCTTCTCACTCGCCAACTCGAGCGACGCGTTTCTTCTGCTCCAGGCGAATGCGGCCGGCGTCAGCACCGCGATGCTGCCGCTGCTCTGGGCCGCGCATCACGTGATCAAAGCGCTCTTCTCGACGCGCGCCGGCGCGCTGTCCGATCGCATGGACCGCCGCACGCTGCTGGTGATCGGCTGGATGTCGTACGCCGCGATTTACTTCGTGTTTCCGGCCGCGCACTCGATGCGATCGTTCTTCGTGCTGTTCATCGTTTATGCGATTCCGTTCACGCTGACCGAGGGGGCCGAGCGGGCGTGGATCAGTACCCTGGTGCCGGCCGAGGCGCGCGGGAAAAGCTTCGGGCTCTACTACCTTGCGACCGGCATCTTCGTCCTCGGCGGCACGCTGCTCTTCGGCGCGATTTACGAGCGCGTGTCGCACGCCGCCGCGTTCTCGACCGGTGCGGCCATCGCGCTCGCCGCCGCGCTCGCCGTGCTTGGCATCAGGAGCGCGGGCATCCTGCCCGCAGTCGCCGGCCGTCCCGGCCGGTGACGGTCGTCGAGCGAGACGCTCGCCGACTGCGGACGGGACGTCCGCGCTCCCACAGGTCACACCTCGGTGCTCTTCGTGATCTCGACACCGGCGTTGCGCATCTCCTCGATCGACTTCGCCACATCGCCCGGATGGAGCTCCACGCCGCGGCAGCCGTCCTCGATGACGTGCGTCTTGAATCCGAGCTGCACCGCATCGAGCGCGCTGAACTTCACGCAGTAGTCGGTGGCCAGGCCGAGAATGTAGACATCGGTGACCGCTTCATCGCGGAGGTAATCGCCGAGGCCTGTCGCGCGGCGGTGGGCGTTATCGAAGAAGGCGCTGTAGCTGTCGATCGCCGGATCGATTCCCTTGCGAAAGATGCGGGTCACGCCGGACAGATCGAGACCGCGATGGAACTCGGCGCCGCGCGAGCCCTGCACGCAGTGATCGGGCCAGAGCACCTGCGGGATTCCGGCGAGCTCGATCACGTCGCCCGGTTTGTGTCCATCGTGATTCGACGCGAAGCTGCCGTGATTCGCCGGATGCCAGTCCTGCGTGGCGATGACCAGCTCGAATCTCTCCTGCATCCGGTTCGCCACCGGCACGACCTCATCGCCCTGCGCGACGGCAAGCGAGCCGCCGGGGATGAAGTCGTTCTGGATATCGACGATGATCAGCGCTCTTTTCATGCCGGGTCTCCTTAAATCTCGAAATTGAAGCCGCCGCGGACGAGCTGTTCGTACTTTTTGCGGTTGAACGAATAGAGGCGCGCGGCGCGGTGGGCGACGTCCTGCTCGATCTCATCGAGCTCGACGAGGAAGCCCATGCTCAGGATCTTTTTGCGGAAGTTGCGCTTGTCGAGCTCGCGCTCGAGGATCGTTTCGTACAGGTGCTGCAGCTGCGACAGCGTGAATTTCGGCGCGAGCAGCTCGAAGCCGATGGGCTGATAGCGCACCTTCCCCTGCAGGCGCGTCAGCGCGACATCGATGATGCTCGCGTGATCGAACGCCAGGCGCGGGAGGTCGTCGACGCCGAACCACGCAGCGCGCGTCGCATCGCTCGCCGCGCGGATGCGGTGATCGCTCAGCTTCACCAGCGCGTAGTACGCGACGGTGATGACGCGCTCGCGCGGATCGCGGTCGAGATCGCCGAACGTGAAGAGCTGTTCGAGATAGAGACGGGTGATGCCAGTCTCTTCCTCCAGCTCGCGGCGCGCCGCGTCATCGAGCGGCTCGTCGACCTGCACGAGTCCGCCCGGCAGCGCCCACTTCCCGCGATACGGCGGCAGCTCGCGCTGGATGAGCAGGACTTTGAGGTCGCCGTCATCGAAGCCGAAGACGACGCAGTCGACGGTGAGGGCGGGGCGGGGGAAGTCGTAGGTGTGGGGCATGTTCGTGTAGTTTCGACACTAAGATAGTGTCGGAAGTACACGATGTCAAGCGACAAGCTGAGAGCTTGTCGTACACCAGTGTAGCTCTGCTTTCCCCTCCCTCCCCACCCCGCGGGTGTAGGACAAGCTCTCAGCTTGTCCCCCTCCCTCACGTCGTCCTGCGAAAACACGGCACGAACAGCGGCGCGATCGTGCGAACCTTCAGCCCTTCCTTCTCCAGCCGTCGCGCATTCGGATGGCTGTCCGTCGATGCGATCGCGGTGAAGAGTCCCGATTCCTGCAGGCGCGTCAACGCGTCGTTCGCGAAGATGCCATGCGTCGTCACGGCGGCGACGCTGCTCGCGCCGGCGCTGCGATATGCGCGTGCGGCGTTCATCAGCGAGCCGCCGGTGCGGATCATGTCGTCGTAGATCACCACCCGCTCCCCGC
>DATEZA010000271.1:0-9239 GCA_035255945.1 Thermoanaerobaculia bacterium | reverse complement strand
GGCGGCGACCCGCCGGCGAGGTCGCCGGCGCCACACTTGTCCGACATCGAGGTGCGGCTCTCCGCTGCATCGACTCGCCCGGTTCGCGTTCCGCGACCGGCGGCATCGACTATTAGCCGGCTCATGACGTGGTGACGTTTGCACCCGGCGAAACGGTGAAGACAATCTCGATTCCGGTCTTCGCCGATGATCTGACCGAATTGACGGTTAATTAACCATCGGGTTAAATGGCGTCGTGCCGCTCGATCGCCTCAGTCGCACCTTCGCCGCACTCGCCGATCCCACGCGCCGCGCGATCCTCGCCCGGCTCACCACCGGCGAAACGTCGGTCACCGAGCTCGCCGAGCCGTTCGACATGTCGCTCCCCGCGATCTCGAAGCATCTGAAAGTGCTCGAGCGCGCGGGGCTGATCGTGCGTAGCCGCGACGCGCAATGGCGCCCCTGCCGCCTGGAGGCCGCGCGCCTCGAGGAAGTGCACGCCTGGCTCGATCGCTATCGCCAATTCTGGGAAGAGAGCTTCGATCGTATGGACGATTACCTGCGCGAATTGAAGAAGAAGGAGAAAGCCAATGCCCGCAAGCAATCCCGAAAGAAATGACTCGGCGGATCGCGAGATCGTCGCGGTGCGCGTGTTCGATGCGCCGCGCGAACTGGTCTGGAAACTGTGGACCGATCCGCATCACGTCGCGCAGTGGTGGGGGCCGAACGGCTTCACGAACACGATTCACGAAATGGATGTGCGTCCCGGCGGCGTGTGGCGCTTCGTCATGCACGGACCGGACGGCACCGACTACCAGAACAAGAGCGTCTACGTCGATGTCGCGCCGCCCGAGCGCCTGAGCTACGACCACCTCAGCGGTCCGCTCTTTCACAGCGTCGTGCACTTCAACGACCTCGGCGACAAAACGGAAGTGCACGTGCGGATGGTGTTCGAGTCCGCGGAGCTGCGGAACAAAGTCGCATCCGAGTTCGGCGCCGCCGATGGTCTCAACCAGACGCTCACCCGCCTCGGCGAACAGCTCGCGAAACGCTCGTTCGTCATCACGCGCACGTTCGATGCGCCGCGCGAGCTGGTGTGGCGCGTCTGGACCGACGAGCACCATCTGCAGCAGTGGTTCGGTCCGAAGGGCGCCACGATCTTCGCGAGCAAGAACGATCTCCGCCCCGGCGGCACGTACCACTACGGCATGAGCCATCCGGCAGGCATGGAGATGTGGGGACTGTGGCGATATCGCGAAGTCGATCCGCCGAGCCGTCTCGTCTTCACGCAGTCGTTCTCCGATCTGAACGGCGGCGTGGTCCGCGCGCCGTTCTCCAACGACTTCCCGATGGAGATGCAGGCGACGATCACGTTCCGCGAGCACGACGGGAAGACGACGGTGTCGATCGAATGGCAGCCGTGCGAGGCGAGCGAGACGGAGGCGGCGTTCTTCGCATCGATGCACGAGAGCATGAACGGCGGGTGGAGCGGCACGCTCGATCAGCTTGGTGAGTATGTGCAACACTGCCTTACATGCTGACAAGCCCAAATATTGTTTTCCTGATCACCGACCAGCAGCGGCACGAACGTCACTGGCCCGCTGGATGGAGCGAGCAGAACCTGCCGACGATGCAGCGGCTGCGGCGGCACGGCCTCACGTTTCACAACTACATCACCGCCGCGTGCGAGTGCTCGCCGAGCCGCGCATCGATGATGACGAGCAAGTATCCGCAGGAGCACGGCGTCGAAGTGACGTTCAATACTCCGCTCAATCCGGCGCTGGTCAACGTCGCGCGCATTGCGTCATCGGCTGGATATCGGACGATCTGGAAAGGCAAATGGCACCTGTCGCATCCGCTCGCCGGTGGACTCGACTGGCAGCCGGACGACATCGCAAACATCGCGACGCTCTACGGCGCGCATCAGTGGAATCCGCCCGATGCCGGCAACACGATCGGCGGACCTCCGTGGACCACCCTCGGTGCAGGCGCCGGCCAGAACGATTCGCGCATCGTCACCGGCACACCCGCCGGTCCGATCGCCGCACAGAGCGCAGTCGAGTTCATTCAGCGCCACGACCGCTCGTGCGGCCCGTTCGTGCTCGTCGTCTCGCTCGTCAATCCGCACGATGTCTGGGTCTATCCCGACTGGCTCGGTCCGCAGAATTCGGGCTACACGCTGGAGCAGTTCCAGAACAGCGGCATCTGCCTGCCGTCGAATCTCGATGACGACCTCTCGACGAAGCCGGCGATCCAGCGCGCGTTCCAGCAGTCGTACAACCCGCTCACCGCGGGACAGCAACAGCTCGATTACGTCAATCTCTACGCGTGGCTGCACACGCTGAGCGACGCGATGTTCGGCAAGGTGATGGACGCGCTCGAATGCGCGAATCTTCTCGACGACACGATCATCTTCCGCTTCGCCGATCACGGCGAGATGGGGCTCTCGCACGGCCTGCAGGAAAAGATGTACACGTCGTACGAAGAGGCGATTCACTGCCCGCTGATCATTCACAATCCGCGGCTTTTCCCGGATGCGGTCGAGACGCACGCGCTGGCGTCGGGCATCGACATCGCGCCGACGGTCGCGCACCTCATCGGATCGAGTCTGACCTCGACACTCCGCGGACGAAGTCTCGTGCCGGTGCTCGAAGATCCGAATGCGTCGGTGCGCGACCACGTCATCTACACGTTCGACGATTCATTCGGCAGCTTCCCGTCCGCGCCTGCGACCCATATCCGCTGCATCCGCACGCATCGCTGGAAATACGCCGTGACGTTCACGGAGAACGCCTGGCCCGCGGCGAATCTGTACCAGTACGAGCTGTACGACCTCGACACCGATCCGGGCGAGCTGACGAATCTCGCGTACGGATCGGTGTCTTCGGAAAATCAGCAAACGTGGGCCGAGCTGCATAGGAGATTGACGGAGGAGCTGCAGGTCGTCGCCGCGCTGCCCGTGAATATCGACTGGCCGGTGATCACATAAAAACCGCAATCCACGACGGCCGCAAGCCGCACGCGCTCCTACTACTTCAGCCACGGCCCCGCGTCCGCGCGGATGAAATCCTTCGTGCCGGGACGCCCGCTGAGGCGCATCACCACCGCCCCCCCTTCCGGCTCGAAGCGCACGCTGATTTCGAAGAACGGGCAGCAGAGCCGCTCCTGCTCGACCCACTCCAGCAGCATGCCGACCGTCTTGCGATCAGACGGGAAGCGGAGCTCGTATCCGTCCGGCAATTCGTTCACGCCGGTTTTGACGGCACGCAGCGCGGGGCCGAGCTCGTCGAAATGACGATGGCGCTCCGCTGACGTCAACGCAGCGACATTACAGGCGAACGGCGATTCATGTTTGATCACGGCAGGTGCGAGAAGAGCGGCGAAAAGAATGAGTGCTTTCATGACCAACACGTTGCGTCTTCAAGCCGGCTTGAGGTCAATGCCCGTGTCAGAATCGTTGCAATGGAGATCGGCGAGGTTGCGAAGCGCGTCGGATTGAAACCGTCCGCGGTGCGCTATTACGAAGAGCGCGGCTTGATCGCGCCCGACGAGCGCGTCGGCAATCGCCGCGTGTACAGCGAAGACGCGGTGGCGCGCCTGTCGCTGATCCTCTTCGCCAAAGAGCTCGGCTTCTCGCTCGACGACATCCGCACGTTGCTCGACGGATTTCCGAAAGGGACGAAGCCGGGCGAGCGGTGGTCGCATCTGGCATCGATCAAGCTCGCACAGCTCGACGTGCTCGCGCAGCGGATCGAATTCGTGCGCGACGCGCTCGAGCGCATCTCGCGCTGCGGCTGCGAGGATCTCGACGAGTGCTCGCGCTGCATCGCGGCGAAGCGCTGAAGGTCATGCTTCGATCGCGCGAATGAGCTCGTCGGCGAGGAAGATCCGATAGCGCCGGCGCCCGGTGATTTCGCGCAGGACCTTCGCCTCGATCAGCTTCTCGACGTTCTGCTGCGCAGCGCGCTGCGTGATGTCGAGCATCTTCGCAACACGCGGCACGGTCGTCGCGGGCGAGATGAAGAGCTGATCGATCAGTTTGTGCAGCAATCCCGATCGCGCGGCATGCGTGCGCCCGTGATACTCCTCGCGCAGCTTCAGCAGCCGGTCCGCGGAACGGACAGCATCGAGCGATTGCACGCGCACCGCTTCGAGAAAGTAGGTCAGCCAGCCGTGCCACGCGCCTTCCGTGCTGACGCGGCGCAGCGCCTGGTAGTACTGATCGCGATGCCGCTCGAAGTACGCGCTGAGATAAAGCAGCGGCTGATCGAGAATCCTCTCCGCCGTCAGCAGCACCGACACGAGCAGACGTCCCACGCGCCCGTTGCCGTCATGGAACGGATGAATGGACTCGAATTGATAGTGGATCAGCGCGAGCCGGATCAGCACAGGAAGCTCGCCCGCCGAGCCGTGAATGAACTTTTCGAGATCGCTCATCAGATGATCGATCTCATTCGCCGGCGGCGGGATGAACGTCGCATCCGCGAGCCGTTTGGTCGGCCCGATGTGCACCTGCAGCCGCCGGAATTCTCCCGCCGCGCTTTCGCCGCGCACACCCTGCATCAAAACGCCATGCAACTCGCGAATGATGCGCGTGCCGATCGGCAGGTCCTTGATTCGCTGCAGTCCGTTCTCGAGCGCGGTGACGTAGTTGCTGACTTCGCGAGCGTCGACGATTTCCGGCTCCTCCTCCGGTTCGAGATCGAACAAAAGGAGATCGGAGAGCGTGGCGCGCGTTCCCTCAATCCGGCTCGACAGCACCGCTTCCTTATGTACGAACGGACGAATCAGCAGATGCGGATTTGCCAGCGTTCGGCCGATCCCTCCGAGCTCGCCGAGGACGCGGTCGGCTTCAGAGAGCTCCCTCACGAGCGCGGCGTTCCACTCGATCCGCGGCGGAAGCGGGTTCGGCACAAACGCCACATGCCCTTCGGCAATATCGATGAGCTTGCCGGGCGCGTCCTTTACAAAATCAGACCGTTTCATCGTATCGAAGTATCGTCGCTATCGAACTAATGATACTTTGACAGTAAAAAGTATCATTAGCAAGACATCAACGATACTGAGCGACCTTCACGTATCGCCCCATCACCGCCGCCATCTGCCGCTCGTTCACCGGCTTCGCGATGTAGTCGGTCATCCCGTCGAGTACCGCGTCAGCCCGGTCGTGCGAGGTCATTGCGATCACCGGCAGGTCGCGCAGCGATTCGCGCGCGCGGATCTCGCGCACCGTCGCGCGGCCGTCGAAGCTGGGCATTTCGAGGTCGAGGAGGACGGCATCGAATGGCAACGCACGTGTCATCCCGAGCGAAGTCGAGGGATCTCCGCGCCGCGAGGCACGAGAATCGCTCCGTCCGGAGGGGGTCCCTCGAACGTCTTCGCGGCTCGGGATGACACCACCATCCAGCAGTTCCAGCGCCGTCCTTCCGTTATCTGCCTCGGTCACCTCGAGCCCGAGCTGCGTGAGCACTTCGCGCGCGACGAGGCGCGTGATCTCGTCGTCATCGACCAGCAGAACGCGATTGCCGGTCGGCTCCGCGCGCTCGTCTTCGTAGATGAACCGCACGCCGACGTGCCGCGCGATCACATCGAAGATCGTCTCCTCGGCGAACGGCTTCACCACGAATTCATCCGCGCCGTTGTCGAGGATCGCCTGCCGCTCGTGCTCGAACGCGCTCGCGGTCAGCGCGATGATCGGCGTGCGCCCCGACCTCTCCTCATCACGAATGATCCGCGTCGCCTCGGAGCCGTCCATCACCGGCATCCGCTGATCCATGAAGATGAGATGCGGCTGCCACGCGCGCCAGAGCTCGATCGCGTCCTGACCGTTCGCCGCATCGCGCACCTCGAAGCCGACCGACTCCAGCAGCTTGCGCAGGAGCGTGCGGTTGTCGCGCGTGTCATCGACCACTGCGATGCGTCGCCGCTCGCCCGCCGCGAGTCCGATCACGCGTTTCACTTCGTGCTTGACCACGCGCTCCGTCGCGACCGGCAGCTCGATGTCGAACGTGAACGTCGTCCCTTCGCCGCGGCGGCTGCGCACCGTGATGTCGCCGCCCATCAGGCGCACGAGTTGTTGCGTGATGACGAGGCCGAGGCCTGTTCCTTCTTTCGCTTGACGGCCGGTGGCGGTTTGCACGAACGGCTGGAAGAGATTCGCGAGCTCGTGCTCGTCGATGCCGTGGCCGGTGTCGCTCACTTCGAACTTCGCGCGGCCGCCTGCCCACGTCGCGCGAATCGCGATCGTGCCCGTCTCGGTGAACTTCACCGCGTTGCCGAGCAGGTTGATCAGCACCTGGCGGAGCTTGCCTTCATCGCCGAGGACTGCGGGCGGGAAGTTGCGGTGCACGTCGGCGATGAGTGCGAGTCCCGCGGCTTCGGTGCGCGCGCGGATCATCTCCGCGACTCCGGCGATCAACTCGCGTGCATCGAACGGACGCCGTTCCGCGTGCATCTTTCCCGCTTCGATCTTCGAGATGGACAACACATCGTTGATCAGGCCGAGGAGGTGCTCGCCGCCGCGGCGGATGATCGAGAGATTTTCGCGATCGGTATCCGTCATCGAGCGGCTGCGTGCCATCAGCTGCGCGAATCCGATCACTGCATTGAGCGGCGTGCGCAGCTCGTGCGACATGTTCGCCAGGAACACGCTCTTCGCGCGATTCGCTTCGACTGCGCGCGCCTCGGCTTGTTCGAGCTGCAGCGTGCGCTCGTGCACCGCGCGCTCGAGTTGTTCGGTGCGGCGAAGAATGTGACGTTCGCGCAATCGGATGAACAGCCACACCAGTCCGATGGCGAACAGCACGTACGCGACGATCGCCCACCAGCGCTGCCACGGCGGCGCGGGCAATGTGAACGCGATGGTCGCATCGCCGCTCCAGACGCCGTCGTTGTTGATCGCGGCGACGCGGAACACATGCGGTCCCGGCGGCAGCGAGTTGTAGAACGCGCTGCGCATCGTGCCGGCATCGATCCAGTCGTTGTCGAAGCCGTCGATGCGATAGCGGAAGCGCACGAGCTGCGGCATCAGCAGACTCAATCCGTCGTAGCGGAGCTCGTAGCGTTTCGCGGACCACGGCAGCGTTGCGTTCGCCGCCATTCGTTTCCCATCGACGACCAGCTCGCGCAGCACGACCGTCGGCGGCACACGATTCAGATGCAGGTCGGCGGGATCGACGATCGTCAATCCCGACGCGGTTGGAATGGCGAGACGTCCGTCGCTCATGCGAATGCCGGCGGGCTGCGTGGCGCCGTTGCACTGATCGCTGCCCATGCCGTCGTTCTTGCCGAAGGCCATCGCGCGATGCGGCGGCTCGCGATCGATGCGCGTCATGCCGCGGCTCGAGGTCAGCCAGAAGTGGCCGCGTGCATCGTCAATGATCTGGAAGACGACGCCGTCGGTGATTCGCTCGAAGCGGCCGCCGTGCATCCGCACCAGTCCATCGTGCGTGCCGATCCAGAGATCGCCGTTCGGCTCTTCGCGCAGCGCGAAGATCATGTTGCCGGGCAGACCGTCGCGCGTCGTCCAGCGCTTCACGACGGCGCCGTCGCGCACGAGCGCGAGGCCGTTGTACGTGCCGAGCCAGAGCGATCCGTCGCTGCGCTCGACGATCACGCGCGGTTGCTCGTCGAGAAACTTCTCGAATTTTTTCTGCAGGCCGGCGGGCGATCCGACGAGCAGCGTGCCGTCGCGCAGCAGCGCGAGCGCGTCGATCTTGCCGCCGGGAAACATCGTGATGTGGTTGTCGTGAAGATGACCGAGGCCGCGATCGGTGCCGATCCAGAGATCGCCGTTCGGTTCAGGGGCGATCGTGCGGATGAAGAGATTCGCCAGTCCCTGCTGCTCGCCGAATGCGGTGACCTTGCCGTCGCGAAGCAGATTCAATCCGCCGCCATACGTCCCGATCCACAACCCGCCGCCCGGCGCCTCGGCCACCACGCGAATCGCGTCATCGGTCAGCCCCTGACGCGTCGTGTAGTTGATGAACTTCAGATCCTTCAGCCGCGCGAGACCGTTGTCCGTCCCGATCCAGATGCTCCCTTCGCGATCTTCGAAGATCGCATGCGTGGCGTTGCTCGGCAGTCCTTTCGATTTGTCGAGCTGTTCGAATCGGCCGTTGCGATAACGCATCAGGCCCGTCGGCGCGGTCGCGATCCACATCGTGCCGCGGCTGTCTTCGAACAGATCGTTGATGTACCCCGTGCCGGCGCCGGTGTGCAGCGTCTCGCCGTTGCGCAGGATGCGATCCGATGCGGTGCCGACCCAGAGCGCGCCGTCTCGCGCGATGGCGAGACTGACGACCTGCTCGCCGCTCGTTTTGATGAAGCGCGCGCCGTCGAATCGGAACAATCCTTTCGATGTGCCGACCCATCCTTCGACGAGTGCGTTCACATCGCCCTCGATCGGGTACCGAGTGACGCGTGTACCGCGGTACCGCGTGATCGCATTCGTGCCGCCGACCCACACGGAGCCGTCGCGCGATTGCATGATGCTGATCGCGTCGCCGCGTCCGAGGTGCTCGAACACGCCGTTCCGCTCGCGCACGACGCCGCCGCTGAACGTGCCGATCCAGAGCGTGCCGCTGTTGTCTTCGAAGAGCGTGTGAATGCGCTGATCGGTCAGCGCCGGCGTGTTGCGGTTATCGAAGATCTCGAAGTCGATTCCGTTGAATCGGACGAGACCTTCCATCGTGCCGAGCCAGAGGTAGCCGTCGCGCGTCTGCACGATCGTGCGGACCATGTACTGCGGCAGGCCTTCGCGCCAGGTGTCGAGCGCGTAGAGATCGAGCGGCCGCGCCGGATCG
Organism: Thermoanaerobaculia bacterium; assembly: GCA_035255945.1. Lineage (GTDB taxonomy): Bacteria > Acidobacteriota > Thermoanaerobaculia > Gp7-AA8 > Gp7-AA8 > JAJPHC01. The sequence goes on along the minus strand of DATEZA010000271.1, from coordinate 456 downwards.
AGCGCAAACGCGCGCGCCGCAAGAACCACCAGAAGAAAAAAGCGAAGGCGCCGCATGCGAGAACAAATGATTCTCGCACTACGGCGCCTTTCGGAGCGCGGGCGTCTCGCCCGCAGTCGGCGGGCGTCTCGCCCGTCGACATGGCGGCCGGGCGAGACGCCCGACCGCTGCGGACGAGGACGTCCGCGCTCCGATTACCGGTCCTGGATCACGCGGCCGAGGTACTCCGTGTCATCGATCGGCGGAGCGACGGTGACGACGAACGAGCCGGTCGCGGTATTGCCCGCTTTGTCACTCGCCGAGCAACTCACGTTCGTCTGTCCCGGCGCCTTTCGGAGCGCGGGCGTCTCGCCCGCAGTCGACGGGCGTCCCGCCCGGCGACATGGCGGTCGGGCGAGACGCCCGACCGCTGCGGACGAGGACGTCCGCGCTCCGATTTACCGGTCCTGGATCACG
>DATEZA010000270.1:0-3222 GCA_035255945.1 Thermoanaerobaculia bacterium | reverse complement strand
GGCCGGACGGCGGCGAGAAGACCGCCGACGCGAACTGCGGCAAGCGTGGAACGTTCCTCTGTCCGATGCGCAGCTTTTATTACCTGCGCGACGCGGAGTTCATCCGCGAGGTGGGGCAGCTGTTCGAGTCGATGCGGGAAGAGAACGACGAGGGGCCTCCGGCGGGCGGGCCCGGCCCGCTGCGTTTGTTGGCCTAGCCTGAACGCACGCCTCTCGCGCTGAACACGTTTTACGCGAACGCTAACGCAGCGGGCCGTGCCCGCCCGCCGGAGGCCTCCCGGTCGTCTTCCACTGCGCCAGCAATCCCGACGCGACCGCGAGCACACCGCACGCGATCCACAACGCACTCGGGCTGCGCTGAAACGTCCATGTGCCGGCCGCCGGTCCGATGACCAGCGCCAGCGCGTATGCGAACACCCACATTCCGTTATATCGGCCGCGGTACTGCTCGGGCGCGAGGTAGTTCACGTACGCGCCGGTGTGGGGTGACGCGATCATTTCGCCGAGCGTCCACACGCACACCGTTGCGGCGAGTGCGACGACGCTGTGCGCGAGTCCGGTGAGCGCGACGCCGATGCCGGAGAGAAAGTAGCCGATCGCGATCATCTGGCGTGGTGGACGGCGCTGCGTCCACGCGGTGATCATCAGCTCGAACGCGATGATCAGCACGCCGTTCAGCGACAGCAGCATGCCGTACGTCGAGCTGCTGTGGCCGCAGAGCTTCACCCAGAGCGCGAACGTCGAGCCGGTCTGGAAATCGACCGACGTCACGAGCGTCGTCGCGACCAGGAAGATCATGAAGCGCCGATCGCGAAACACGACGCGGAACGCATCGCCGAATCGTTCATCGACGCGCATCGATCGCAGTCCGTGGGGCAGGAACGCGAGTGCGATCAGGCCGTAGCCGACGGAGCTGATTGCGTCGCCGAGGAAGAGCAGGAAGAACGAGCGATCGGCGAGAAAGCCGGCGGTCGCGGGGCCTGCGGCGAAGCCGAGGTTCACGGCGAAGCGATACATCGCGAACGCGGTCACGTGTTGCTCCGGAGTCACGAGATCGCCGATCAACGCGGTTGCCGCGGGTCGATAGAGCTCCGCGGCGAAGCCGGCGATCGCCGCCAGAGTCACGATCGCGCCGTACATGTGCGCCTGCGACAACGCCATCATCGCGGCGGCGGAGCAGAACATCGAGATCGCGATCGTGTTGCGGCGGCCGACGCGATCGGCGAGATGACCGCCCGCCAGCGATGCGATCAGATGTCCGCTGCCGTATGCCGCGAGTGCCAGTCCCGCGCGCGCTGCGTCGTAGCCGAGGTGCGTGACGTAGAGCACGAGGAACGGCATCACGAACGTGCCGAAGCGATTGACGAACGTGCCGAGGAACAGGATCCACGCGGCCGCGGGAAGAGAGCGGAGGTCCTGGCGAATCGTGGCTATGCGCCCAGCTCTCCGATCGATTTGATGAAGCGCTGCACGAGCTGTTCATCGAACTGCGTGCCCGCGCCTTCGCGCAGTTTGCCCGCCGCGGCCTCGCGCGAGATCGGCTGCTGATACGAGCGCTCGTTCGTCATCGCCACCCACGCATCGCAGATCTGGATGATGCGCGATGCGATCGGGATATTGTTGCCGGTCATGCGGCTCGGATAGCCGCGGCCGTCGACGCGCTCGTGATGTCGCAGCACCGCCTGCGCGATCTCCGGCCCGAGCATCGGCTCGACGATTGCGGCGCCGACGATCGGATGTTCCGCGACGCCGCGCAATTCTTCCGCAGTCAGATTCGGCCGCTTGTACAAGCGGTCGTAATCGAGCAGGCGCAGGCCGGCGTCGTGCACCAGCGCTGCGATGCGCACGGTCTCCACCTGTGTCGGCGGCATCTCGAGCAGGATCGCGAAACGCTGCGCGATTACCGACACCGCGCGGCAATGCTCGACCAGTTCCGGGAACCTCTGAAAATCGGGCTCGAGCAATTTCTCTGCGATCGTTTGGCGGTCGTTGCGGCCCGAGCTCGCGGCGATCGCCGCTTCCACCGAATGCTCGACCTGACGCAGGAAGATGTGCAGCGCGCGCTGCGCCTGCGCTTCCGGCGTGCGCTCGAACGCGACGGTGAGCACGAGGCCTTCCACCGATTGCGCGTTCACCGGCGCGCTGAGAATCGTCGAGATCCCGGCCGCGCTCACCGGCACGACCTGCACGCCGAACGGATAGATCAGCTGCGGCTTCGACGTCATGTGCGGCTGATTCGCGCGCTTGAGCCACGCCTGCAGGTGGTTCTGCAGCATCTCGACCGCGTCGTCGGTGACGGTGGCGATCGCGACGACCGACTGCGGATTGTTCACGTGACCGATTGCGCTGAAGCACGCGAGCACCGCGCCCGGAATCGCGAGCGTCGCGGGAAGGAGCAGCCGCACCACTTCGAGATCGCGCTCCGTCAGCACACGCTTGCCGGAGACTTGCGAGAGCTGGCGTCGCGACATGTACTCGCGCGCCGCGTTGATGGTGCGTGCCGCAGCCGGCGAGAGCTCGTGCGGACTGGCCACGCCCGATTGCGCGGCCGCGGGCGGCGTCATGACCTGCGGCAGATGCGCGATCGACTGCGGCGCCGCGCGCTGCGGTTGCTCCGCGAGCGTGACCGGTCCGATGCCGAACAGGTTCTTCGACCCGAGGAGCACGAGCACGTCGTCGGCGATCTTCTTCGCCGCGTCGACATCGGGCGTGTCGAACGATTTCTTGCCCGCTTTGTCGCGCATGTCGATGAAACCGACGAGCCGTCCGCGCGAAAAGAGGGGAGTGGCGAGCAGACGATCGGTGCCCTGCCGGAAGAGCAACTCGGAAAAGCGGGGATCGGCCGCCAGTCCGTTCACGTAAAACGCGTTGCGGCGAACCGCGAGACGATCGACGAGATCGTCGCTCGCCTTCACGATCTTTCGCTGATCGTCCGCGAATCGATAGTGTGTGACGAGCTCGTAGCTCTTGTCGTTCAGGTCGTACGAGGTCGAGAGGTAAAGCGCGGCTTTCGTCGCCTGCACGTGCTCGACGCATCCATAAAGGATCTGCTTGAGCTGCGGTTCGATTGCCTTGACCTCGGGCAGCATGAACCGACAAGTATACGGAGGGTTACGACCGGGAGGCCTCCGGCGGGCGGGCGCGGCCCGCTGCGTTTGTCGCTCCGCCAAGCGCACGATTCGTGCGGCAAGCGTACGTTCAGGCTAGGCCAACAAACGCAGC
>DATEZA010000269.1:0-50646 GCA_035255945.1 Thermoanaerobaculia bacterium | reverse complement strand
CCTCGGCGCGTCGTGCGACTGGACACGCCTCCGTTTCACACTCGATGAAGGCCTGTCGCGCGCGGTGCGCACCGTCTTCGTTTCGCTCTACAACGACGGCCTGATCTATCGCGACGTCGCGATGGTCAACTGGTGTCCGTTCTGCCGCACCGCGATCTCCGACGTGGAAGTCGAATATCGCGATCGCAACGACAAGCTCTATCAGATCCACTATCCGGTCGCCGATTCGGATCGGCAGCTGACGGTCGCGACGACGCGTCCCGAAACGATGCTCGGCGACACCGCGCTCGCCGTGCATCCGGACGATGAGCGCTACAAAGACCTGATCGGCAGGGAAGCGATTCTGCCGATCGCGAACCGACGCATTCCGATCGTCGCCGACCCGATCCTCGTCGACATGTCGTTCGGCACCGGCGTGGTGAAAGTCACGCCGTCGCACGACAAAAACGACTACGAAGCGGGACTGCGCAACAACCTCGCGCAGATGCCGGTCATCGACGAAACCGGAAAGATGACCGCGGCCGCTGGCAGCGACTTCGAAGGACTGGATCGATTCGATGCGCGCAAGAAAGTGCTCGAGCAGCTGCGCGAGCTCGATGCACTCGGCGACGTAAAGGATTACCAGCACAGCGTCGGCGTGCACGGCAAGTGCGACACGATCATCGAGCCGATGCTGTCGCGGCAGTGGTTCGTGAAGATCGAGCCGCTCGCGAAACCGGCGATCGAGGTCGTGCGCAACGGCGAGATTCAGATCATTCCGCAGACGTGGGAAGCGACGTACTTCAACTGGATGGAGAACATCCGCGACTGGACGATCTCCCGCCAGCTCTGGTGGGGCCATCGCATCCCTGCGTTCTATTGCGACAACGGACACATGACCGTCGCAATCGAAGATCCGTCATCGTGCCCGACGTGTGGTTCGGCGAACATCACGCAGGAGACCGACGTGCTCGACACGTGGTTCTCCTCCGGACTCTGGCCGTTCTCCACGATGGGCTGGCCCGACAAGACACCGGACCTCGAAACGTTCTATCCGACCGACGTCCTGATCACCGGCTTCGACATCCTTTTCTTCTGGGTGGCGCGGATGATCATGCTCGGTCTCCGTTTCACGAATTCCGTGCCGTTCTCGCAGGTGTTCCTCAACGGTCTCGTACGCGACGAGCACGGGCAGAAGATGTCGAAGACGAAGGGCAACGTCATCGATCCGCTCGACGTCATCGATGAATTCGGCGCCGACGCGCTCCGCTTCACGCTCGCCATCTTCGCCACAGGCCGCGACATCCCGCTGGCGAAGTCGCGCGTGCAGGGCTACGGCGCGTTCGCGAACAAGATCTGGAACGCGTCGCGGTTCGCGATGATGCACCTCGACACACAATTAAAGGATGCGGGCTCGATCGATCGCGACGCGCTCGGCACCGTCGAGCGCTGGATCCTCTCGCGACTGAACGAGACGACGCGCGACGTGAACAAGTCGCTCTCCGCGTTCCGTTTCGACGAAGCGTCGAACGCGATCTACCACTTCTTCTGGCACGAGTTCTGTGACTGGTACATCGAGATGGTCAAGCCGGTGCTCCTCGGCAAGCACGGCTCCGACACCGATCGCAAACAGGCCAAGCGCGTGCTGCTCGAAGTGCTCGATCGTTCGCTGCGCCTGCTCCATCCGTTCATGCCGTTCATCACCGACGAGATCTGGCTCAAGCTCGGCGGTGTGGAGCCGTCGGTGATGGTCGCGCCGTACCCGGTCGCCGAAGACGTGCTCGAAGACGCGGAAGCGGATTCGATGATCGATGCCGTGACGTCGATGATCACGACAGTTCGCAACGTGCGCGTGGAGCGCGGCTTCACGCCGAAGGATCGCTTCAAGCTGTACGTGACGACATCCAACGAACGCGAAGCGGCATCCTTCAACGACTACGCGTATCTGCTGATCGAGCTCGCGCGTTTGACGGATGTCATCGTCAACACCGCCGCGCCCGAAGGCGCGCATCACGACGTGGTGGCGGGATTCGCGATCGCCATCGAGTTCCCGCCGCGCGAAGTGACGAAGGAACAACTGGAGAAGACGCAGCGCGAGCTCGAGAAGTCGCGCAAGGAGCTCGCCGCACTCGATGCGAAGCTGGCGAACGAACAGTTCGTGAACAACGCGCCGACGGCGGTCGTGCAGCAGGCGCAGGCGCGGCAGATCGAGCTCCGCGAACGCATCGCGAAGCTCGAACAGAATCAGTGAAGAGCGATCTCGTCGACCGCCTCGCGGTAATCGAATCGCTGGCATTCGTGCCGCGAGTCGCGTCGACGAATCTCATCGCCCGCCGCATCGTCAACGAGTGCATCGAGAACGAGCTGTCACTGCCGCAGGCGATGATCATCGCGGGCGAACAGTTCGCCGGACGCGGACGCAATCAACGCCAGTGGTCGTCGCCTGCCGGCAAAGGCATCTACGCGACGACGATGATCACCCGTCCCACCTCGCAGCTCTCTCTCGTGCCGCTCGCGATGGCGAACATCGTCGCCCGATTTCTGCGCGATGTCTTCGGCATCGACGCGCGCATCAAGTGGCCGAACGACCTGCTCGTGCAAGGAAAGAAAATAGCCGGCATCCTGATCGAAGCACGCATCCAGGAAGACCGCGCATTCCTCATCATCGGCACCGGCGTGAACGTCGAGCCGGCCGGCGACGCGCCGAATGCGATCGCCATTCACGAAGCATCGCCGCGTGCATTCACCGGCATTGATGACGCGATCATCGCGTTCATCGAGCACGTCGATGCCGCGCTCGCGAAACCGTTCGAGCACGATGCCGTGATCGAAGAGTGGCGCCGCCTCTCCGTGCACAAACCGGGCGATCGCATCACGTGCATCCTCGGCGAGCGCACCGTCACCGGCATGTGGAACGGCATCGACGAACAGGGCCGCGCGTTGCTGCGCGACGGCGGCCAGACGATTGCGGTGAGCGCAGGAGACATCATTCTTTCCTAGCGTCGTCATCCCGAGCGAAGTCGAGGGACCTGGGTGGGACGGTGGCGCGCCGCCCGCCCCCCAGGTCCCTCGACTACGCTCGGGATGACATAACATCGCGTCATGTCGTCCAACGTCCTCGTCGTCGACGCTGGCAACACGAACATCGTCCTCGGCCTGTTCAGCGATGAAGAGCTCGTCAGCTCGTGGCGCCTCGCCACGGCGCGCGATCGCACCGCCGACGAGTACGGCATCCTCACCCAACAACTCATCGGCAATATCCAGCTCGAAGGCGTGATGGTCGCCTCCGTCGTGCCGCCGATCAACGGCATCATCTCGGCGATGGTGCAGAAGTTCTTCGGCGTCGAAGCGCTGTTCGTGGAGCCGGGCGTGAAGACCGGCATCGCCATTCACGTCGACAATCCGCTCGAAGTCGGCGCCGATCGCATCGTCAATTGCGTCGCCGCGTTCGAGTCGTACGGCGGACCCGCGATCATCGTCGACTTCGGCACCGCGACGACGTTCGACGTCGTCACCGCCGATGCGAAATACGTCGGCGGCGTGATCGCGCCCGGCCTCACGATTTCCGCCGAGGCGCTGTTCGCGCGCGCCGCGAGGCTGCCGCGCGTGGACATCAAACGGCCGCCGCACGTAATCGGTACGAACACCGTCGTAAACATGCAGTCGGGCATCTTCTTCGGGTACCTCGGACTCGTCGACGGCATCCTCGGACGCATGCGCAACGAAGTCGAAGGATTGAAAACGATCGTCGCCACCGGCGGCCTCGCGCGGCTGCTCGCATCGGACAGCGAACACATCGAGCACGTCGATGAAACGCTGACGCTGCGCGGACTGAAGCTCATCTGGGACAGAAATCGCGTTGCGCGGAGAGGTCGCGCACGAACATGAAAAAGCTCCTCCTCGTTCTCCTGCTCGCCGACACCGCGCTCGCCGGTTCGAGCGTCGTCGCGAGCAAAGCAGCACTGTCGACCGTTTCTCCCGCGGCGACGCAGGTCGGCGTCGCGGTGATGAAGCGCGGCGGCAACGCGATCGATGCAGCGGTCGCCGTCTCGTTCGCACTCGCCGTCACGCATCCGGAGGCCGGCAACATCGGCGGCGGCGGCTTCCTCGTCTTCTACGAAGCGAAAACGAAGAGCGTGTGGACGCTCGACTATCGCGAGATTGCGCCGGGCGCAGCGAAGCGCGACATGTACGTGCAGGCCGACGGCAATCCGAGCAAGGCCTCGCAAACCGGACCGCTCGCCGGCGGCGTGCCGGGCGCGGTCGCGGGACTCGAGCTGATGCACGATCGCTTCGGCTCGCGTCCGTGGCGCGAGCTGATCGAGCCCGCGGTGCGCATCGCGCGCGACGGCTACATCGTCGACAAAGAGCTCGCCGAAGATCTTGCGACCGAAAAACGCGATCGCCAGATCGATCAATTCGCGAGCACCGCCGCGATCTTTTATCCGAACGGACAACCACTCGCCGCCGGTGCGAAGCTCGTGCAGAAAGATCTCGCCGGCACGCTCGATCGCATCGCCGCGCTCGGCGCGAAAGAGTTTTACGAAGGCGAGACGGCGAAGCGATTCGTCGAAGCGATTCGCGATGCGGGCGGCATCATCGGCTATCGCGATCTGCGCGAATACAAACCGGTGTGGCGCGCGCCGATCGCGATCAAGTTCGGCGATTACGAGCTCTTCACGATGGCGCCTCCGTCCGCCGGCGGCTTGATCCTCGGCGAAACGCTGAACATCCTCTCCGGCTACGATCTCGCCGCCGCCGGCTTCCAAACTCCGCGCGCTCTGCATCTGGAGATCGAAGCGGAACGCCGCGCCTACATCGATCGCAACAAGTACCTCGGCGATCCGGCGACGACGCGCATTCCGTATCGCGAGCTGTTGTCCGAGGAGCGCGCGAAAGCGTGGCGGGCAACGATCAAAACGAATGCCGTGACGCCGACCGTTTCGCTCGCCGAGCCGGGCAGCGTCGTCGCCGAATCGAATCACACCACGCACTTCACGATCATCGATCCGCAGGGCAACATCGTGTCCTTGACCACGACTCTCAATGACAACTTCGGCAGCGGCTACATCGTCCCCGGTTGCGGCTTCTTCCTCAACGACGAGATGGACGACTTCACCACCGCGCCGGGCAAACCGAATCTGTACGGACTGATTCAGAGCGCGGCGAATGCGATCGAGCCGGGCAAGCGCATGGCGTCATCGATGTCTCCGACGATCGTGCTCAAGGGCGGCAAGCCGTTCCTGGCCCTCGGTACGCGCGGCGGCGCGACAATCCCGACCTCCGTGCTGCAGGTGTTCCTCAACGTCGTGATCTACAACAAGTCATTGCTCGAAGCGGTCGCCGCGCCGCGCTGGCATCATCAGGGCCTGCCCGAAGAGCTGTTCTTCGAAAAGGGTCTCGCGCCCCAGGCGACCGTCGACGGACTCAGCGCAATGGGACATTCGGTCAAACAACGCGAGCCGATCGGTGACATTCACGCGATTCAGATCCTCAACGGCAAGATCGTCGCCGTTGCCGATCCGAGGCATGGCGGCGCAGCGGGCGGATACTGAGGAATGGCTCAAAACGAGATGAAGATCGAAGCCGCGCGCACCGCGCTGGCGGAGGTGCGCGCAGGTATGAAGCTCGGCCTCGGCACCGGCACGACCTCCGTCGAATTCGTGAAGCTGCTCGCCGCTTCGCCGTTCGCACGCGAGGTGCGCTGCACATGCACGTCGCAGGCGACGGAGGATCTCGCGCGATCGCTCGGCATCCCGCTCGCGACACTCGATGAGCTCGCGCCGCTCGATCTCGCGATCGACGGAGCGGACGAAATCGATGCACAACTGCGATTGATCAAAGGGCGCGGCGGTGCGCTGCTGCGCGAAAAAATCGTCGAGCAGCAGGCCGCGCGCTTCATCGTCATCGCGGACGAATCAAAGCTCGTCGATCGCCTCGGCGTCGGCGTGCTGCCGGTCGAAGTCACGCCGTTCGCACTCGAAGTGTTGATGCGCCGCTTCACGAAGATGCGGCTGCATCCCGAGTTGCGCATGCATGAAGGCGCGCCTCGCGTGACCGATGAAGGTCATCGCATCATCGATGTGCGCATTCCGTGGGGCAACGACATCGCGGTGGTCGTCGACAAGATTCGCGAATGCGCGGGGGTGGTGGAGACGGGATTCTTTGCGAGCGAAGCGACCGAAGCGATCATCGCCGGCGCGAACGGGATCGAGCGGTTGCGGCGGTAGGCGGTGTGCCCCTCATCCGGCCCGGAGCGCGGGCGTCTCGCCCGCACTGGGCGGGCGTCCCGCCCGGCCAGGAGCTTGTCGCCGGGCGGGACGCCCAGCGACTGCGGCCGGGACGGCCGCGCTCCGGGCCGGATGAGGGCATTCACACTCACGCCGCCGTCTTCCGCACCATCACATCGAAGTGCCACGCGTAGTCCTTCCAGTAAAACGACACCGCCGACGCGTACGACTTGCTCAGCTCTTTATCGATCTTCGTCGTGAAGAGCTCGTACATCTCCGTCGGGCGGTCGTAATGCCAGACCAGCATGCCGTGGCCGGTCGTCGGCTCGCTCGGATGGCGCTGGAAGTCGCGCAGGCCGTCGTATTTCTTGTAGCAGATCGTGGCGCGGAAGCAGGGGCCGCGTTTGCTCGGCGCGGTGCCGATGAGATGGAAGCCTTTCGGTGTGACCTTGCCGGTGAACGACGTCGTGTCGCCGTCGTGTGACTCGGTCACCGTGAGGTAGCCGGCGCGCTCGAGATTGCGCAGCGTCTGCAGCGCCTTGATGTCGTAAGCGTCCTGCGGCGCTTTCGGACTCCACCAGACGCGCTGCGGCACTTCTGCGTAGATCGGCTCGTTTGCGAACTGGTAGCCCTTCAGGATTTCCTCCGCCTTCTGCGCGGTCAACGGCTCCGGCTTCGGGCAGGCAAATGCAAGCCCCGCAAGGGCAAACGCGCTCACCACTCGGAGTAGATTTTCTTGACTCGCCCTTCGTCGCATGTTAACTCCCGCTTCCCTTGACTCGGCTACTCGACGCTCTCGCGCGCCTCTGCCTCCGACACAGCAAGCGCATCGCCATCCTCTCCGTAGTCGTCGCACTGATCGCCGCCTGGGGCGCAAGCCGCCTCAGCTTCGACCCCGACCTGCTGAACCTCATCCCGCAGAAAAACAAACAGGTCAACGATTTCCGCAAGGCGCTGAGCGACCTCGGCACGATCGACTACCACATCATCGTCCTCGATCTGCCGGAGAAGCACGACATTCATGAATACGACTCGCTCATCGATGCGATCGCCGAAGGCTACCGCAAGAACCCGCGCATCGAGGACGTCTCGTACAAGATCCCGAACCCGCTCGACTTCATCGGAGACGTCCTGCCGCGCGCGCTGCTCTTTCTCACGCCTGAAGAGTTGAAGCAGGTCGAGACGAAGCTCTCCGACGCCGGCATTCGCGAATCGGTCGCACGCAATCGCGCACTGCTGCAGACGCCGCAGTCATTCGCGCTGAAGACGCTGGTGCAGTACGACCCGTTCAACCTGCTTCCGATCTACCTCAATAAATTCAAGCTCTCCGGCGGCGGCTTCAAGATGGACGCGTCGAGCGGCTACTACCTCTCGTCCGATCACCGCATGCTGTTGATCCTGACCAAGCCGCGGCGGCCGGCGCAGGACGTGCCGTTCGGAAAAGCGCTGCTGCAGGAAGGCGCGCTGATCGAAGCGAATGCACTGAAGAACTTTCAGCAGAGCTCGGGCGAAACTCCGCTGCCGGTGATCTCGCACACCGGCGGCTACGTGATCGCGAACGGTGACGCCGATCTGATCCGCTACGACGTCATCGTCAACATCATCGGCTCCGTGATCGGCGTGCTCGCGTTGTTCCTCTACGCATTCCGCCGCACCGCATCGCTCGGCTACGCAGGCGCGCCGCTGGTCCTCGGGCTGCTGCTCACGTTCGGCATGGCCGGCTTCGTCTACGGCCAGCTCTCCTCCGCGAGCGCCGGCTTCGCCGCACTGCTCGCAGGCCTCGGCATCGACTTCATCACCGTGCTCTACGGCCGCTACGTCGACGAGCGCAATCGCGGCGAGGCGATGCAGCAGGCGATCGTCACCACGATCCGCAGCACGATGCCGGGCGTCTTCATCGCCGCGATCACCACCGCCGCCACGTTCTACGCGTTCCTGGCCACCGACTTCCGCGGCATGTCGCAGCTCGGCATGCTGACCGGCACCGGCATCGTCTTCTTCCTGCTCTGCGTGATGTTCCTGCTCCCCGCGCTCATCGTGCTGAGCGAGCGCCGCGAGCGTCGCAAAGCGCCGAAGCTCTATCTCCATTCATTCGGTGCTGGCCGCATCATCGACGCATCGATCGCGCGCCCGAAAGCGACGATCGTCGCGTGGCTCGTCTTCATCGTGATCTGCGGCGGACTCGCGACGCGCCTCCGCTTCAGCGACAACATCCAGGACCTGCGCGCGAAGGGAAATCCGGGCGTCGTCACGCAAGCGAAGATCACCGACAAGTTCGGTCAGTCGTTCGATTTCATGATGTGGGTGATCGAAGGCAAGTCGCTCGACGACGTGCTCGACCGCACGCAGTCCGCGACGCAGGAGCTGTCGGGTCTGGTCGACGATCGCACCATCGCGTCGTATCAATCGATCGCGACGTTCCTTCCGCCGCGCGACCAACAGCTGGCGACGATCGCCGCGCTGCACGCAGGCGCGAACGATCGTTTCAACCCGAAGCGCATCCACGACACGTTCATCGCGTCGCTGAACGAGAACGGCTTCAAACCGTCTGCGTACGACGACTACTGGCCGCTCTTCGAAAAGGCGCTGCAACCGAACGAGCCGGTCACGCTCGCGAACCTCGGCAATCCCGATCTGCTCAAGCTCAGCGAACGCTTCGTGAAGAAGACGCCGCGCGGCACGTGGATGTCGGTCATCTACTTCTATCCGGCCGGCGGCAAGTGGCCGCGCGAAGTGCCGCAGAAGCTGCTCGATGCAGCGAATCGCCATCCGAATGACATCGTCACCGGCGTGAATCTCGTCAGCGGCACGCTGCGCCGCATCGTGCGCAACGACGCGAAAAACGCCACGATCATCGGCTTCCTCGCCGTCGCGGTGCTGATGTTCATCAGCTTCCGCACGGTGAAGATGACGCTGCTGACATTCGTGCCGTTCGTCGCCGGCGCGACGGGGATGCTCGGCCTGATGGCGCTGTTCAATCTCGAGTTCAATTTCATGAACATCTTCGTCGGGCTGATGATCATCGGCGTGGCGACCGACTACGCGGTCTACATGCTGCAGCGCTACGTCGAGAATCCGGCGACGTTCCACAAGTCGGCGCATGAGACCGGCAAGGCGATTCTGATGGCGGCGCTGACGGCGATCGTCGGCTACGGATCGTTTGCGTTCAGTCACTATCCGGGCCTTCGATCGATCGGCTATGCTTCATTTTTCGGCATCGGCCTGAGCGGCATCGCCGCGATCACGCTGCTGCCGGCGATTCTGGTGCTGGGGGAAGCGAAGAATGGAAACGACGATTCCGCACATCGTGCTCGAGCGGCTGATCCGCGGTAGAGCGCTCGTCAATGTGTTGACCATCATCGGCGCATCGCTCTTGATCGCGCTGGCGGCGCAGGTTGCGATCCCGATTCCCGGCTCGCCGGTTCCGCTCACGATGCAGCCGATTGCGGTGCTGCTGGTCGGCATCACGCTCGGCTCGACGCGCGGCGCGGCGGCCGCGGCGCTCTATCTCTTCGAAGGTGCGAGCGGCCTTCCGGTGTTCGCGGAAGGCAACGGCGGCATCCTCTGGCTGACCGCCGGCCTCACCGCCGGTTACCTTTACTCGTATCCGTTCGCAGCGTGGCTCGCAGGCTTCATCTCGGAGCGCGGCTGGGCCTCGCGCGTGGTCCGCGCGGTCGCCGGCATGCTCGCAGCGCTGCTGGTGATCTACCTCGGCGGCTGGGCGTGGCTCGCCGTGCACTTCGGCGCGGGCAAAGCGTTCGCGATGGGCATCGGTCCGTTCCTGATCGCCGACATCATCAAGATCGCGCTCGCTGCCTCGCTGCTTCCTTCCGCGCAGCGCCTCGTCTCCCGACTCTCGTGAAACATCTCGCCGTCTCGATCGCACTGCTGCTTTCGACGATCGACGCGAAGCACGTCGATCGCGACATCAACACACTCGTCTCGTTCGGCACGCGCAACACGCTCTCGTCGCAGGACGATCCGAAGCGCGGCGTCGGCGCGGCCCGCGACTGGATCTACTCCGAATTTCAGAAGATCGCCGCGACGTCGAACGGCCGCATGACCGTCGAGCTGCAATCGTTCACGCAGGAGCCGGGCAAGTATCAGCGCATCGCGAAGGCGACGAAGCTGACGAATGTCGTCGCGACGCTGAAAGGCACGAAGGACCCGAATCGCGTCTACGTCGTCAGCGGCCACTACGACTCGATGTGCACCTCGCCGACCGACGCGGAATGCGATGCGCCCGGCGCGAACGATGACGCCTCGGGCACCACGGTCGTGCTCGAAGCGGCGCGCGCGATGGCGCCGCACGAATTCGACGCGACGATCGTCTTCGTTGCGGTGGCGGGCGAAGAGCAGGGGCTCGTCGGCTCGACCTACTTCGCGGAACAGGCGAAGAAGAACGGGATGAACATCGAAGCGATGTTCACCAATGACATCGTCGGCAACGGCACGGACTCCGTGCGCGTGTTCTCCGAGGGCGTGCCGTCGAGCGAGACGGAAGAGGAAGCGCGGACGCGGCGCAGTGTCGGCGGCGAGAACGATTCCGCATCACGCCAGCTCGCACGCTTCATCGATTCGACCGCGGCCAAGTACCTGAAGAAATTCGATGTCGCGATGATCTATCGCCGCGATCGTTACCTGCGCGGCGGCGATCACATCCCCTTCCTCGAGAACGGTTATCCCGCCGTGCGCTTCACCGAGCCGCACGAGAACTACGACCATCAGCATCAGAACGTGCGCGTCGAAAACGGCAAGCAGTACGGCGATCTGCCGAAGTTCGATTCGTTCCCGTACATCGCGAACGTCGCACGTGTGAATGTCGCGGCGCTCGCCGAGCTCGCGCTCGCGCCGGCGAAGCCGAAGAACGTCCGCATCATCACCGCGCGGCTGACGAACGACACCGATCTGGCGTGGGACACGGCGGCGGACGCCGATCACTACGAAGTCGTCTGGCGCGACACGACCGCCGCGCAGTGGCAGCACACGAAGAGCGCCGGCAAGGTCGACAAGTACACGGTGAAGGATCTGTCGAAGGACAACTTCATGTTCGGTGTGCGCGCGGTGAGCAAGGACGGGCATCGCTCGCCCGCCGTGTATCCGAAGCCGGCGCGCTAGCCCCCTCGTGTCATCCTGAGCGAAGCGAAGGACCCGTTCATCGAGCTCGCCGCGGTTTCAGGATACGGGTCCTTCGCTTCGCTCAGGATGACACGAAGGGGCGTTACGCGACCCCGTAACGATCGCGCAGCACGTTCAAATGATGCCTCGTGTGTCCCGCCATTACCCACGCGATCGCGTTCACCGACACCGGAGTGCCGTTCGCGCTGCCGGTCTGACGCCACGCCGCCTCGTCGAGTGATTCGAACATGTGCACATTCGCGCGGCGCGTGAGCACGAGCTCCTCGGCGAGATCGCGCAACTCGCGCGATGACGACGTCGAGTTCGCGACGTATTCGTTCTCGTCGAATCCCGGCAGCGACGCCGTCTCGCCGCGGCTGATGCAGAGCGCGCGATACGCGAAGATCCGTTCGCCGTCGCCCATGTGCCCGAACACCTGGCGCACCGTCCACTTGCCGTCGCCGTACGCGAACGTCTCGCGATCCTGCGGGACACGTGCGGCGACCGCCGCCAGCTCGTCGATTTGCGACCGCAGCACGTCGAGAACGTTGCCGTCCGGCACGAGCGAAATATAGGCGGCGTGGGAGGGCGAATACTCGTTCGGCGAAGGACGATTCATCATTCGCCGAACGGTATCACGCTACGTCGTGGCGACCGTCGCCGTGGCCGGCTCCGGTTCGGGCAGCGGCTTCGACTCGCGTCCCGAGCGCTCCGTCGTCTTCTGCTCCGCGGCACTCGCATCGAGCAGCGCGATGTGCAGCACGTCCTCGACATGCTCGACGAAGTGGAACGTCATGTCCCGCTTGATCGGCTCCGGCACGTCGATCAGATCGCGCTCGTTGAGCTTCGGCAGGATCACCGTGTTGATCTTCGCCGCGCGCGCCGCGAGCACCTTCTCTTTGACTCCGCCGATCGGCAGCACATCGCCGCGCAGCGTGACTTCGCCCGTCATCGCCACATTGCGGCGCACGGGACGTCCAGTCAGCACGCTGATGATCGCGCTTGTGATGGTGATGCCGGCCGACGGACCATCTTTCGGAATCGCGCCCGCCGGAACGTGGATGTGAATGTCGTGCGTCTCGAAGTAATCGCCCGGAATCCCGTTCTCGTCCGCATGCGCACGCGCATACGTGAGCGCGGCCTGGGCCGACTCCTTCATCACGTCGCCGAGCTGGCCGGTGAGTGAGAGCTTGCCTTTGCCTTTCACGGCCGTCGCTTCGATGAAGAGGATGTCGCCGCCGACTGCGGTCCACGCCAGTCCCGTCGCCACGCCGACCTGATCGCGCTCCAGCAGCTCCTCGGCGAAATGCTTCATCGGTCCGAGGTACTTGTCGATGTTGCCGTCGGTGATGCGATAGCTCTCCGCGATCTTCCCGTCCGCGACCTGCACCGCGATCTTGCGGCAGATCGTGCCGATCTCGCGCTCCAGATTGCGCAAGCCCGCTTCCTTCGTGTAGCCGGTGGTGATGCGCATGATCCCGGCGTCGGTCCACACCACGTTCACGTCCTTGATCCCGTTCTCTTCCATCTGCTTGGGGATCAGATGCTGGCGCGCGATCGCCAGCTTCTCCTCGTCCGTGTAGCCGGAGAGGCGGATCACTTCCATGCGATCGAGGAACGCCGGCTGGATCGTGTCGAGCACGTTCGCCGTGACGCTGAACATCACATTCGACAGGTCGTATGGAACGCCGAGGTAGTGATCGCGGAACGAAAAGTTCTGCTCCGGATCGAGCACTTCGAGCAGCGCCGATGATGGATCGCCGCGATAGTCGGCTCCGATCTTGTCGACCTCATCGAGCATGAAGACCGGATTCGACGTCTGCGCCTGATTGATGCCCTGGACGATGCGGCCCGGCAGTGCGCCGACATACGTGCGGCGATGTCCGCGCACTTCCGCTTCATCGCGTACGCCACCGAGAGAGATGCGCACGAACTTGCGATCCAAAGCTCTTGCGATCGAACGGCCCAGCGACGTCTTGCCGACGCCCGGAGGTCCGACGAAGCAGAGGATCGGGCCCTTCATCTTCTGCCCGCGCAGCTTGCGCACCGCGAGGTATTCGAGGATGCGCTCCTTGATTTTTTCGAGGTCGTAATGATCTTCGTCGAGGATCGTGCGCGCGCGCTGCAGGTCGTGATTGTCGGCGGACTGCAGACCCCACGGCAGGCCGGTCATCCAGTCGAGGTACGTGCGGATGATCGACGTCTCGGCCGAATCGGGATGCGAGCGCTCCAGCCGCTTGATCTGCTTCTCGACTTCCTCGCGCGCTTCCTGCGGGATCGACTTCTCTTCGATCTTCTTGCGGTAGTTCTCGACTTCTTCCGCGAGCTCTTCGCCTTCGCCGAGCTCGGACTGAATCGCTTTCAGTTGCTGGCGCAGGAAGTACTCGCGCTGCGACTTGTTCATCTCGCCCTGCGCGGCGGTCGAGATCTCCTGCTGCATCGTCAGCAGGTTGATCTCGCGCGTCAGGAGCTCGTTGACTTTCTTCAGCCGCTCGACCGGATCGATGGTCTCGAGGATGCCCTGCGCTTCTTCGAGCTTCAGATCGAGATTCGATGCGGCGAGGTCGGTCAGTCGCGCCGGATCGTCGAGATTCGCCGCGATCACCATGACTTCGGGCGAGATGTTCTTGCCGAGCGACACGGCGCGGTCGAGATTTTGTTTGACCGAGCGGATCAACGCTTCGACTTCCAGCGGACGATCCTTGGTGATCGGTTCTTCGATGCGGGTGATCTTCGCTTTGAAGAACGGCGCGGTCTGGATGAAGTAGTCGATGCGCGCGCGGCTGAGGCCCTGGACGAGGATGCGGATGCGGCCGTCGGGCAGCTTCAGCATGCGCATGATGATGGCCACCGTGCCGACGCGGTAGAGGTCTTCTTCGCCCGGATCTTCGTTCTGGAAGTCCTTCTGCGCGGTCAGCATGATCACGCGGTTTTCGGCGAGCGCCTGATCGACGGCGTTGATCGATTTCTCCCGCGACACCGACAGCGGAACGATGATGAACGGGAAGATGACCAGATCCTTCAGCGGCAGAACCGGAAGGACATCGGGGATTTTTATCGCTTCTTCTTTCGCGGTTTCGTTCGCGTCAGTCATGTAGACCTCTTAATTCGCAGGCAGAGAACCGAGCTGTTCTTGTGCAATGGCTGTTCCTGCTCATTTCAGCCCATGCAACTCTTTGACGAATGCTTCGACATCTTCGAAACGCCGGTAGACGGAGGCGAATCGCACGTACGCCACTGGGTCGAGCTCGCGCAGCCGGTCCATGACCATCGTGCCGAGCCGCAGACTGGAGATCTCGCGCTCTTCCGAATCGGCCATGCTCCGTTCGATCGAATCGGCCAGCCGATCGAGCGCGGCCTCCGGCACCGGCCGTTTTCGGCAGGCGATGTGGAGGCCCTGCATGAGCTTCTCGCGATCATACGGTTCCCGCCGTTCGTCCCGTTTGACGACCATGAACGGCTCGATGTCGATCTTTTCGTAGCTGGTGAAGCGGCGCTCGCACCGAACACATTCGCGACGCCGGCGGATTACATCCCCTTCCCGGCTTTCTCGCGAATCGACTACCCGATCCTCGGTGCACCCGCAGAACGGACAGCGCATGAGTCGCCGTATATCACAGTGTGCTACTCACCGTTCACGTCGCTCGTTACGTCCTTCCAACGTAATCCTTCCCTCGCAAACAGGATTAGTCCCGTCAGCACCACGGGCAACGTACCGACGACGTGAAACAGCAAGGCGACTGCCACCGAGGTGTCGATGTCGAATCCGTAAAACGTCGTCAGCACCAACTGACACGCTTTGTGGAAGCCGCCGACGCCGCCCGGCGTCGGGATGATCATCCCGAGCGTCGTCAGTCCGCTGATGAAGAAGCTCGCATCGAACGCGAGCGGATGCCGGTTCGCGACGAGCACGAACCAGAACTGGGCGGTGAGACAGAACCAGATGCCGCACGTCGCGAGCATCACCACCACCAGCGTCATCGGCTTGCGCGTCAACTGCAGCGATTGCGCGAACGAATCGTAGAAGCGCATCCACGCATCGCGGAAGCGCTTCGGCACGAACCTGCCGACCCACTCGTGCACGCGGCGCATCCGCTCGTGAAAGACGACGATGCCGGTGACGAGCATCGTGAGCGCGACGATCACACCCACCGACGCAACCGCGCCGCTCTTGATCAGCGTGTAGGCGCGCGAGTCGGCGTAACTGTGCCAGTGCCGAACGACATAGAAGATGAACAGCAGCAGGAGGGAGTAGAGGTCGAGAATGCGTTCCGTCAATACGGTGCCGAGGGCGGCGGAGAAGCGGACGTTCGAACGGCGCGAGAGAAGCGCGGGACGCGTCACGTCACCTGCGCGGATCGGCAGCACGGTTGAGAGCATGTAGCCGACCGTATTCGCGAAAAACGTCGGATAGAAGCCGGGCTTTTCATCGACATCGAGCAGGCGCCGCCAGCGGATCGTGCGGAAGACGAGCGCCATGAAATTGATGACCAGTCCGGCCGCGAACCAGGGCACGCTCGTCGAACGGATGATCTGCCACACATCGCGCAGATTGCTGTTCCAGAGAAAGAAACCGAGGAAGACAATCGTGAGCAGCGCGATGAGAACGATGTGAAGGACACGTCGCAAGGCCGCGATTTGTATCACGGGGTCACGCCTGGCGCGCAGGCCCGACATTCGGAGTGCGGCGGCCATGCCGCCGCTGCTTCGTTTATGTCGCGGCCATGCCGCGACAGCCGCGCGGCATGGCCGCGCGTCCGGGAGCGGCGGCATGGCCGCCGCACTCCATAATGATCGTGGCGACTATGTTCAAAACCTGGATCGGCTCCGTCTTTTATCGGCACGACACGGGCGTCGGACACCCGGAGACTCCGCGCCGTCTCGACGCAGCGGTCGACGGCGTCGGACGCGCCGGTCTGACGAACACCTTTGTGCGCGATGTGACGACGCATCCCGATGCGAGCCGCATCATCGCAAAGGTTCATTCGCTCGAGTACGAGCGCGAGCTCGAAATGGCGTGCCGCGCCGGAATGCGGCTCTTTCACTCGCTCGACAATCCGATCTCGTCGTCGAGCTTCGCCGCGGCGCGCGGCGCGGTTGCGGAAGCGCTCGCGGCGGCCGAGGACATCTGGTCGCACGGCGAGAGCAAGCGGGCGTTCGTGATTGCAAGACCGCCCGGACATCACGCCGAGCGCGCCGAAGCGATGGGCTTCTGCTTCTTCAACACGATCGCGTGCGTCGCGGAGTGGCTGCTCGAGCAGCAGGGCATGGAGCGCGTCTTCATCTTCGACTTCGACGTGCATCACGGCAACGGCACGCAGCATCTGTTCGAGGATCGCGACGACGTCTTCTACGCGTCGATGCATCGCTATCCGTTCTATCCGGGCACCGGCGCGCGTAACGAGATCGGCGAAGGCAAAGGTCGCGGCTTCACGCTGAACATTCCGCTCGATGCAGGTGCGGGCGATGCGATTTATCTGCGCCATGTCGAGGATGAGATCGTGCGCGTGATCGACGACTACGCACCGAGCGCCATCCTCATCTCCGCCGGCTTCGACGCGCACAGACGCGATCCCCTCGGCGGCATGCACGTGAGCGAGCAGGCGTACGGCGAGATTACGAAGCGCATCGTCGAGTGCGCGGAGCGGCACTCGCGCGGACGCGTGCTCTCGCTGCTCGAAGGGGGCTACGATATGGAAGGCCTCGCATCGAGCGTGGCCGAACACGTGAGGGCACTTTCATGACCGCAGCGAATCCGCAGTACATCCCGCCGCAACCGCAGGGTCCGCAACCGCCGCAGCAGCAGAAGTCCGGATGTCTGAAATGGCTGCTCATCGGATGCAGCATCGTGTTCGTGCTCTTCGTCGGATTCGTCGCCGTCGTCGGTTACGGCGTCGTCGCGGTGATCAAGCGCAGCGATGCGTACAAAGGCGCGCGCGACCGCGCGATCAACGATCCGCGTGTGATCGCGGCGCTCGGAGCGCCGGTCGAAGCGGGATGGTGGGTCAAGGGCTCGCTGACGACGGACAACGGCGGCCACGCGAACATCGACTTCCCGATCTCCGGGCCGAAGAACAAAGCGACGGTGATCGCGGTGGCGACGATCAACGAGCAGGGGAAGTGGGTCTACACGCGATTGCAGGTCGATCCGGACGGCGGTCCGCCGATCGATTTGCTGCAATGAGTGTGGTGTAGGTGTAGGACAAGCTCTCAGCTTGTCCCCCCAGCCACCCGACAAGCTAAGAGCTTGTCGTACACCGCTTTGCGGCGGTGATGCTCGTGTAGAGCGTTTCCAACCGCGTAATCCGCAGCTCCTTCGAAAAGCCGGTCACGACGTGCTCCCGTGCGTTGCGCGCGACGGCATTCGCGCGCGCCGGATCGTCGATCACTTCGCGCAACGCGTTCGTCAGCGCGGCGCGATCCTTCATCGGAATCAGCCAGCCGACTTCGGGCGACGACACGAGCTCGCGATTGCCACCTGCATCGCTCGCGATCACCGGCTTGCGCATCGCCATCGCTTCGCGAATGGTGCCGGTGATGCCGGTGCCGGCCCACGATGCGTCGACGACGAGATCGCATGACGCGAACACATTCGGCATGTCGCTGCGGTACTCGATCGCCGACACCGGCAGATCTTTCGCGTAGGCCATGACTTCGTTCTTCTCCGCATCGTTGCGGCATCCGATCAGCGCGAGGTGGGCCTTGCCGCGAATATCGCTCACCGAATCGATCAGCTCCTTCCATCCTTTCCAGTCGCGCACACCGACCTGCGCGATGAGAAATCGATCGTCCGCGATGTTCTTCTCGCGGCGGAACGCGCGCGGATCCCATTTCTCCGGATCGAAGACATTCACGTCCGTCCCGGCGTAAACGACCTCCACCTTGTCGGCGGGCAGCCGTCCGCTCGACACGATCACGTCCTTGATTTGCCGACACACCGTCACCACGCGATCGACGCGTTTCGTGCGGTACTTGCCGCGATTCCACACATCGAGCGGAAACGACACGCCGCGATTGACCACGAATGCACCGACCGGATCGCGCGCCGTCGCCGCCAGCGCGAGCGCGTGCGCGATCCCTTTGTGCACGTGGATCACCTCCGGTTTTTGCAACCGCACGAGCCGCCGCAATGCGAGCATGCTGCGGATGTCGAACTGATGCCGCATCGGCAATCCGGCGAATGCGACGCCGCGCTCTTCGCACCTCGCCGCGAGCACCGGATCGGGGCGGCTGATGACCGTGACATCGTGTCCGCGCTCGCGCAGGCCGGTCGCCGCCTGAAACATCTGATGCACGGAGCCGGTGTTGAACTGGTTGAATTCGAGGATCTGGAAGATGCGCATCGGGTGTCATCCTGAGCCGCAAAGACGGCGAAGGACCCGCTGCGTCTCCGCGTACGGGTCCTTCGCGCTCTACGGCGCTCAGGATGACACAACGCGCGCGCTGAAGTATCGTTTCTCCGCCCCGAAAGTGCGGTAATTTAAAGACATATGACCAACGACAAGAAAGAATTGAAGGTGACGGACAAACGGATCTTCACCGCGGAGGGGGAGATTCGCGACGAATTCAAGAACGAGATCCACCCTTCAGATCCGGCCACGATCGCCGCGCCTCCGCCACCGGCTCCCGAACCGGCGAAACCGGAACCGAAAAAAGAGGCCGCGCCTCAGTCGAAACCGGCGGATTCGAAGGGCCGTGCGGCGACGGACGCCAAGGGCCGCTCGATGCAGGACCGCGCCGGCAGTCCGGAGACTCCGTTCGCCAATTTCATCGAGCCGCTCATCGCCCAGGCCTACATGAGCCTCGGCATGCTGCGCAATCCGTATCAGCCGGAGGCCAAGGTCGATCCGGGCGCCGCGCGGCAGATGATCGACATCCTCAACCTGCTGCAGGAGAAGACCGCCGGCAACCTCACGCCGGAAGAAGAGGACTTTCTGACCACACATTTGGGAGAATTGAAGCTCGCCTACGTCCAACGGACGAAGAGCATCTGAATGAGACGACGTCTGATCTGGGGGCTGCTGCTGTGCGGGTGGGCGATCATCGTCCGTGCCGAGCAGCCTGCGCCGCGCGACATCTGGCCGCAGGCCACGGCCGCCGCCGACTCCGGCGACGTCGATCTGGCAATCAAGAAAACCAACGAGCTCACCGAGACCGGACGCTCCTACGGCATCCGCACGTATCCGCTCTACGCATCGGCCGCCGCCGCGCTGGCGAGCCAGGCCGACAAACAGAATCAGAAAGACGTCGCCGCGTGGGCTGCGAAGGCCGCGGCGCAGCTCGATCCCAAATCGCCGTCCGTCGCGTTCTCCCTCGCCGATCGCGCCGCCGCGCAGAAGAGCTGGACCGCCGCGCTTCAGGCGGACTTCCGCGGAATCGCGAACGTCTTCGTCACATACCGCACGCGCCTGCTCAGCCAGGCCGACATGATCATCGCCGCATCACTCGCGCTGGCATTGACCGCGGCGGTGTTCGCGATCGCGCTCTTCATCCGCTACGGCCGCGCCATGGCGCACGACTTCCGCGAGATTCTCGGACAGAGTTTCCGCGGCGGCTCGGTGACCGTCCTCGCGTTCGCGTTGCTGTTCCTCCCGCTCTTCGTCTGGCTCGGACCGGTGTGGCTCGTCTTCTACTGGTTCATCATCTTCTTCGGCTACGCGGGCATCCTCGAACGGATCCTGATCGTGCTGATCTGTCTCGTCGTCGCGGCGCTGCCGGTCGCGCTCGACAAAGCCGCGAACTGGACCGCCGGCGTCGACAGTCCGGTGGTGATGTCCGCGATTGCCAGCGCGGAGCGCAGCTATCAACCCGAAGCGCTGCGCCGCGTGCAGGAACTGGTCGGACTGATTCCCGACAATGCCGACCTGCAGCTCCTCCTCGGCAACCTGCAGCTGCAGGACGGCAACGAGCCGCAGGCGAGCGTGCACTATCGCCGTTCCGTCGAGTTGAAGGACTCCGCCGGCGCGCACGTCAACATCGGCAACCTGCACTTCCTCGACAACGACTTCGCCGCGGCGATCACCGAATACGAAAAAGCGCAGCAGCTCGATTCCAAGCTCGCCATCGCGTACTACAACCACTCCGTCGCGAGCGGCGAGGTCTACAAATTCGACGAGCAGGGACGGCAGATCGAGCAGGCCAAACAGCTCGATCGGGCGGGCATCGAACGATTGCTGTCGAATCCGCCGATGCAGAAGATCGTGATCTACCACCCGTCGATCGCGGCAGCGTGGGATCTCGCGTCGAACATCGCGAAGCGCGGAAACGCGCGCTCGATCTTCGGCAACTACTCGTACTTCGATCCGGTCGTCAGCGCGACCAATCCGGTGACGATCGGCGCAGGCGTCACGATCATCCTCGCCATGATGCTCTGGCTGCGCCGCCGCGCCCGCGGCTTCGCCGGACAGTGCATCAAGTGCGGACGCACGTTCTGTCATCGCTGCAAGTCGGCGCGGGAGAGCGCGACGTACTGCACGCAATGCATCCACATCTATCTCAAGCGCGACGGCGTCTCGCTCGACACGAAGCGCTCCAAGCTCGAGGAAGTCTCCGACTACCACACCGGCATGGCGACGCGGAATCGCATCTTCGCCACGTTCCTCCCCGGCTCCGCGCAGCTGATCGAAGGCCGCACGATCGCCGGACTCCTCGGCGTGTTCCTCTTCCTGCTGTTCGTCTCGATCGCGGTGCTGATCGGCCGGCTCGCGCCCGCCATCGGCCCGGTCGCCGAGACCGCGAAGCTGCTCGTGCGCGTGGTGTTCATCGTGCTGGCGATCCTGATGTGGGTCATGATGTCGCTTCCGGTTTACAAACGCAGAGTCGTCGTCACGTAACCCCATGGCACTGGAAGGCACACTTCGCGACTTCAGCCTCGCCGACATCTTTCAGCTGATCGGACTGCAGCGAAAGACCGGCGTGCTGACGCTGCGCGGCAAGGACGACACGGTGACCGTCACGTTTCTGGACGGCAAAGTCGTCGGCGCCGACTCGCTGAACCGCCGCCTCGAGAACCGCCTCGGCACGGTGCTGATCAAGACCGGCACGCTGTCGCAGGACCAGCTCAATCGCGCGCTCGAGATCCAGAAAGAGACGCTGCAGCGCCTCGGCTTCATCCTCACCCACTACGGAATCATCTCCAGCGATTCGCTCAAGCAGGCGATCCAGCTGCAGATCCTGCAGATCGTCTATCGCCTCTTCCGCTGGAAAGACGGCGACTACCACTTCTCGCAGGAAACGACGATCGAGTACGACCGCGACAACGTCGTCCCGATCACCGCCGAATCGATCCTGATGGAAGGCGCTCGCATGATCGACGAGTGGCCGATCATCGAGAAGCGGATCCGCTCGTACGACATGATCTTCCGCAAGAAGCTGACCGACCAGGAGATCGTGGTCGTCGGCGCGGAGGACGTAGACGAAATCGACTTCGACGGAACTCGCGCACCGAAGAAGAAACGCGCCAGCGCGGACAAGATCCGCATCTCGGAAGAAGAGAAGCAGATCTACGACCTGGTCGATGGACTGACCACGGTCGGCGACATCGTCGAGATGTCGAAGCTTTCCGAGTTCGACACGAACAAGTCGCTCTACGAGCTCCTCACGCGCGACCTGGTCGAGGAAGTGCGCGGCCGTTCCGCGCAGGCGGTGATCGAACAGACCACGCCGGTCGACGAGACGGAAGTCGCGGAGACGCCGGTGCCGCTGCCGCTGGTCGTCATCCTCGCGGCCATCGCCATCATCTCCCTCGGCACATCGTTCAAGAATCCCCTCAACGGGTTCGCCCCGTTCACCCGCCACACGTCATCGGTGCGGGAGACGAAGAAAGCGATCTCGATGGAGCGCATCGAAGCGATCGGTCAGGCCATCGAGAAGTTCAACACGGTGAACAACCGCCTCCCCGGCGGCCTCACCGACCTCGTCCCGAACTACATCGCCACGCACCTGCTGACCGATCCCTGGGGCAACGCGTACAAGTACCTCCAGCGCCCCGACAAGTACCTCGTCATCGGCTTCAGCGGAGACGGAAAAGCGGATACCGACCTGTTCCTCTCGCGCACCATCGACGCCGCCGGCGCGCCCGCCCAAACGCAAAGGCCGCAAACGGGCGGGATCGAGATATTGCCGGAGTAGTCCTTACGTCAGCCGGGCAAGCAACTCGTCGCGCGTGATCGACAGATTCTCGGCAACATCATCGAGAATCGCGGCCAGTGTTCCGGTCCTCATGTGAATCATGCCGAGGCACCGTTTACGTGATGCTGGCCGCTGGTGGTAGTTCGCGTCAGGCGCATGTGGCTGCCGGTCTGGCGAGTGACCGAGTAACCAACTCGGCCCAACCGCTTCGCCAGTTCTTCACCTGACCAGTCGCGCGGCAGCTTCAAACGGGAATGACTTCCTCGCGCGTGAAGTGCAGACGAACCATGCGCGGCATCTCGTCTTCCTCGAAGTGACACCGCACTGCATCACGAACGTTCCGCTCGAGATCTGCCAGATCGTCCGCCTCGGTGAAGATCGAAGCGCCGAGAGCGCGGGCGATGTAGCCGCCCTCCACGGCTTCTTCGACGAGAACGATGATTTCGGTCACCACACAATTCTACGGCACCACACTCCGCAGCTTCGCGCAAACGGGCGGGATCGAGATCCTTCCCGAATAGGGGGGGTAGGGAAACGCTGAGCTGCGCCTCTCCTCTTCAGAAGGAGGCGGCCATGCGACATCACCTCGTGCTTGCGGTGTTCGTTATCGCTGCCATGGCGATTCAAGCCACGGCACAGTCGTCAAATCAGTTCAACGTCCACTACCTCGATTCGGTGAATGGAAACTTTCTGTTTCGCGGAGCGATGCCCATCGCGAACGGGGCGCTCGATTACAAGGACCTTGTTGCGAACCTTCAGGCGGTTGCGAATGCGCACAAGCCGAAAGTGACGCTGCCGAAATCGTTTTACATCGCCGACATCAGCCTGGTGCAGTTGCAAAACAGCGGCGACACGAACGAGTTGCAAACGGAGTACGCGTACTGGGCGGGCAACAAGAATCAGGGAAGGTTCGTCTACTGGGAGACAGACGGCTACGTCATCGATCCGAGCTGTCCGCAGCTGTTCGCTCCCGCGGCGCCGAAGGGCTACCGCGACTACCTCGCGCGCACAGCCGACACATGGCTGCCCGACAAGCTGACCGCGCGCATCGATCAGCTGCACGCGTGGTTGATGAACGGCATGCCGAACGAGACCAAACTTCCGGTGGTCCTTTTCGTCCACTGCGACGGCGGATGCGATCGGACCGGAGAGGTCTCCGGCGCCTATGCGATGAAGTACCTCAAGCAGAGCTGGCACCAGATCAACACGATGAATTTCGGAGACTGCGGCGGCCATGCCTTCGGGTGCGGCAACTTCATCACCGCGCACTGGTACTGCTTCTGGCTTCAGGAGACGACCGGACGCAAAGACCTCGGCTGCGATTCGAAGGAGTCCTGCAACGGCACGCCGCAACCATCCATCGCGTGTCCGCCGCAGCCGTTCGGAACATGAAAAAACCTGAAACCTGAAACATGAAACCTGAAGAGGCGGCCGGCACCGTGCCTCCGTCTTCAGGTTTCGCTCTTCAGGTTTCAGCTTTTAACTACGGCACCACGATCCGCAACTTTCCCTCGGCTAACCCGAACGTCACCGGCGTTCGGGTCAGCCGTTCGCCGTCCGCGTACACCTCCATCGGATGCTCGCTCTCGAACGTGAACGTCCTCCCCGTCGCCGTCTCCACGAACGGGCTCTTCACGTGCGAGCCGGTGTACGCGCGCGGCAGCGTCTTGAGCAGCTGCATGCGTGACGTGCGATGCACCAGACATAGATCGAGCAGACCGTCGTCGACGCGTGCGGCGGGCGTGATGCGAATGCCGCCGCCGTACTGGCGCGTGTTGCCGACGCAGGCGAACATGATCTCTTCCGACCGTGTCCCGTTCATTACCACGCGACGCGGCGTGAAGCGCGGCAGCACGCGGAAGATCGAGTACAGATAGACCAGCGAGCCGCGCAGGAACTTCGCGTTCGCATTCGCGTACTCCGCGACCTCCGAGTCGAATCCGAGTCCCGCGACGCCGAGGTAGCGCAGGCCGTTTGCCGTTGCGACATCGACCTCGCGCGTCGAGCCGAACAGGATCGCGTCGCACGCCGGCACGACCGTGCGCGGGATGCCGCACACCTTCGCGAAATCGTCCCCCGATCCGAGCGGCAGCAGCGCCAGCGTCCCCTTCGCCAGATCGAACTCGCGCACCGCGAGATGCAGCGAGCCATCGCCGCCGCACACCACAACGCGGTCCCAATCCTCGCGCGAACTTTCGGCCGCGATTCGCGTCAAATCGGCGGGACTGGCGCTCGGCACGCAGTCGACATCAGCACCGCGCTCGCGCAGGTAAGCAAGCGCGCGGCCGATTTGTTTACGGGCCCGTCCCCGTCCCGCCATCGGATTGAAAATCATCTTCAACTTCATTGAGTTAGTGTAGGTCAGCCATGAAAAACACACGCACGCTTCTGCTCGTCTTCCTCATCTCGGTCGGCTGCAAGCCGGCCGCGGAGTCGCAGACGATCGCGCGGCAGCAGGCGCCGCAGCAGATCCCGGCGACGGTCAGCGCGGCGCGGCGCACACCGGTCGTCGTCGTCGCGCACAACGTCGCGCCGTCGGTCGTGAACATTCAGACGGAGGCGACGATCCGGCGGCGCGAGATCGACCCGTTCTTCGATCCATTCGGGATGTTCGGAGGACAGACCCGCTCGTACACCGCGCAGTCCCTCGGCTCCGGCTTCGTCTGGTCGAGCGACGGCATCATCGTCACAAACAATCACGTCGTAGAAGGCGCGTCGCGCATCAGCGTCGTCCTCAGCGACGGCACGCAAATGTCCGCGAAGCTCATCGGCGTCGATCCCGACAGCGATCTCGCCGTTCTCCGCGTCGATTCGAACAAGCTCACGCCTGCTCCGATCGGAACGTCATCCGACTTGATGATCGGCGAGACCGTCGTCGCCGTCGGCAATCCGTTCGGACTCAGCGGCTCCGTCACGACCGGCGTCGTCTCCGCGCTCGGCCGCTCGGTGCCGTCGAAAGAAGAAGGCCGCACGTTCACTGATTTCATCCAGACCGACGCCTCGATCAACCCCGGCAACTCGGGCGGCCCGCTGCTGAACATCGAAGGAAAAGTGATCGGCATCAACGTCGCGATTTACGCGCAGGCGCAAGGGATCGGGTTCGCCATCCCGGTGGATCGCGCGAAAAAAGTGATTCAGGATCTCCTGCGGTACGGACAGGTGCACAGCGCCTGGATCGGCGCGGTCACCGCGACGCTGACGCCCGAGGAAGCGAAGCGCGTCGGCTCGAAAGCGCCGCGCGGCGCGCTCGTTGCGCGCGTGTTCGCCGGCTCGCCGGCGCAGGCGGGAGGCTTGCGCGCCGGCGATGTGATCACGGCCGTCGGCGGCAAAGCGGTCGACTCGCGCGAGGCGTTCTCGACATTCACCGCGACGCTTCCCAGCGGCCAGCCGATCGATCTCGCGATCGTGCGCGAGGGCTCGCCGTCGCACGTTTCCGTTCGTCCGGTCGATCCGCCGAACAACCTCGGGCTGCGCGTGCTCAGCGAGATCGCAGGACTGCAGGTCGAGAACAGCGGCGGCAACGTCGTCATCGCGGACGTGAACCCCGGCTCGCGCGGCGCGAGCGCCGGCCTGCAGTCGGGCGACGTGATCGTCGGCGTGAATGGCGCCGAGGTGCGGTCGACGGCCGATCTCAATAACGAGCTGACCAAAGCCGTCGACCGCAGTTCGATCGTCCTGTCCGTGGCACGCGGACGCTACATCTACAACCTGACGTTCCCGCTGGGGTTGTGACGAACGATCACCATTTGCATCCGCCGGGCTGGAGGCAGGGCAGCTGCGTGAATCCGAACCACGTGTAATCGAGGCCGTAGGCGGTGATCGTCTGGCCTTTCGTCCAACTCGGCAGCTGGATCCAGAAACGGTGGTAGCTGCCGCCGTTGCATTCGCTCGCGATCGCCGATTCGCTGCCGGAGTCGGCGCGGACGATGTTCGTTACCTTCGTGTTGGTGGCGTATAGATCGACGACGTTCGACTTCGACGGTGCGTCCTGATCGCACGTCCAGCCCTGCGCCAGACCGGTGCTGCTGACGGCTTCGAGGTAGCCCTTCGGATTGTAAAGATCCTTCGGCATCCATTCCGGAGTGGTCACCCACCACGAGTAACCGTGCTTGCCGTACACCACGTACCGCGCCATGCCGAAGAACTGCATCGATGTGGAGCTCGTGTCGAACAGCGAGCTGTTGAAATAGTTCGCCTGGTAGACGCCCGGCACGCCGCTCTGCGGGATGCCGCCGAGTTTTTGGCTGTAGAACGCGTTCAGCGCGTACATCTCCGGTTTGTAGCCGTCCGGTCCGCCGCAAGGCCTGCTGGGATCGAACGAGTAAACACCCGCGCCATCACGCGAGATCGCGTAGCAGTCGTTCTTGAACGCATTCGAAGAGTCGACATGCAACTGCATCTCCTTCATCAGTCCTGACGCGATCGTCCAGTGATTCGGATAGCTGAATGAATACGCGTAACCCGAAGCCTTGAGGCCCATGGCCGCGCTGGCGAGACTGGTCATCAGACCGAAGCCATAGGACGGCATCTGCTGGCCGTGATTGAAGGTGATCGTCTCGTCCGTCCCGGCCTGCAGTCCGCTCACGCTGCCGTTGCACAGCACCGTCGGGTTGCCGGTGGACGAATGAATGCAGACGTTGCTGAAGAAATTGTCGATCTGGTTGATCGCCGCGCTGCGGAAGGTGCTCACGCTCGCATCGGAATCACCGCGCCGGTACTTGTACGCGGCGATCCACGCATAACCGACGGCCGCCTGCGAATAGTCGTCGAGACAGTTGTTCGTGCCGTTGATGTTGTCGCAGCCCGCATCCTTGACGAACGCGTAGTTCGTTTCGAGGCGCCGCAACTGCGCATCGAGCTCCTTCGTCGCGAATCCGTTTGCACCGATCCGCTGCGCCGCCGCAAAGATCAACGAAACGTGCGCGCCGCGCAGCCATCCCTGGAATTCGCTCGAATTCGCATCGATGGTGTTCCGGACCTTGTCTGTGAGCGCGTAGTCCGCCTTCAGCGCGCACGACGGGCTCTCAGCGTCCATGTGGATGCGCGCATAGTCGGCGAGATTTCCTTCCAGATCGTTCCACCGATAGTTGCTGGTGAACGCGGGATCGTCGACGCGACAAGCCCACGCGGCAGGCACCACGAACAGACACACGAGTACGACAAAAGTGAACCTGAACCTCATTGTCATGAAATCTCCATTCCCCTGTTTTGATGGCGACCAATATCGGTCGCGCAGGAGAGCGAGTTATGGGGATTTCGTTGGAAATTGATTGGATTGCGCGCTAGAACAACGCCAGTTGCGGCGCCTGCGCGACCGGCGCGATCACGCGCTTCCGCTTCGTCCCGAGCAGCATGAACAGGTTCCGGCGAATCCACTCCTGCGATTCGCGGTAATAGCGGAACTGCCGCTCGTGCGCGTGGAATCGGCGGTTGTGGCTCGCGCCGAGGACGTGGTGCAGATACTCGTGGTAGATGATCGACTGGATGAAAAACGCCGGCACATTCGGCGCGTTCAGCGACGGATGGATGCGCACCTCGGCCGTCGCATGGTTGTAAGAGCCGAGGCGGATGCTGCGGCGGCGTTTGCGGGAAATCTGCTGCCCCCAACGCACCGGCAGCGGCGGAACTTTGTAGAAGTAGGTGCGATGCACCTCGGCCGCGAGCGAGTCGAGATGATGGTGCGACTGAATAGGGAGCGGGAACATGCCCGGCATCGGCTTTCTATTTTGAAGGCCGACGCCGCATGGCGCAAGCGTAGTGTGGCGCCGCCGACTCGGCGGCGGATGACGGCGGCGGATGACGCCGGCGGGTCGCCGGCGCCACACTACGGGCGGGAGCGGCTACTCTTCTGGCGCTCCGCCGGTTGCGCGCTCCATCGCCGAGGTTACGTTCGAGATCGCGGCGGCGGACAGCATGGAGGTGCCGGCGGCAATGATCTCGTCGCCCTTCTTCATGCCGAGGAAAACGCCGACACCGACGCCGAGAATCATCGCGGCGAGGGGGAAAGTCCCGATCTGCTCACGCCAGCTCTCCGGCAGCAGGTTCTCGATCTCCTCCAGCAGCGCCTCGGGGCCGTTCTCCGCCATCGACTGCCCGAGCGACGCCGCCTTCTCCCGAATCGGAAAATCGAAATCGAGTCCGGCCGCCGCCCGCTCGTGGTCTTCCTGATTGTTCGTGGCCATGCTCACTCCTTCTCATCCTGGCGCAGAAGGAGTCCGATGACGAATCCGATGCCGACCGAAAGCAGCAGCGCCTTGCCCGGATTCGAGCGGACGTAACTGCGGACCTGATCGGCCACGGCGCCGAAATCGACGTCCTCGACCTTCTCGCGCATCTGGTTGTAGCCCTTGCGAGCCGCGTCGGATGCGGCGCTGTATTGATCGTTTACGAATGCCTTGGCCTTGCCGAAGCGTCCGTCACCCGCGGCCTCGCTGTCGTTCGTCGCGGTCGTTGTTTCGTCAGCCATAAAACCTCCTGTACTGCCGTGCAGAAGCGTATCGCAATCGACGTAGCACACGGAATGCCGCGTTATGTCATCCTGAGCCGCGCAGACGGCGAAAGACCCGTAACTCGGGCTCGATGGACGGATCCTTCGGCGTCTGCGCGCCTCGGGATGACACCTCTTGCGGGTCAAACTCGATCACGTCACCCACGCTTACGCCGGCTCCGATGAAGCCGCAGCGGTGCAAGTCCTCGACGACGTTTCCCTCGACATTGCGTCCGGCGATTTCGCGGTTTTGCGCGGTGCCTCCGGCAGCGGCAAGTCGACGATTCTCAACCTGATCGGCGCCGTCGACCGGCCGACCTCCGGCCGCGTCTTCCTCGGCGACCTCGAGACCTCGGCGCTCGACGAAGCAAAGCTCACGCTGCTCCGCCGCAAGTCGATCGGCTTCGTCTTCCAGCAGTTCAACCTGATTCCGACGCTCACCGTTTTCGAGAACGTCGCCTTCCCGCTCGCGCTCGCCAAAACGCCGGCGAAAGAGCGCGTCGACGCGATGCTCGAGCGAATCGGCCTCACGCATCGCGCGAAGCACTACCCGAGCGAGCTCTCCGGCGGCGAGATGCAGCGCGTGGCGATCGGACGCGCCGTCATCCATCGGCCGCCGCTGATCATCGCCGACGAGCCGACCGGCAACCTCGACTCGAAGTCGGGCGTGAGTGTGCTCGAGCTCATCCGTACGATTCACGGCAACGAGCGGCCGACGATCGTGATGGCGACGCATTCCGATGTGGCCGCATCGTTCGGCGATTACACCATCGCCGTCGCCGACGGAAAAGCCTCGCGATGATCGCACGCGCGCTCGTCCTGCGTCCGCTGCTGCGCGAGAAGATGCGCTCCGCTCTGACGATTCTCGGTATCGCCGTCGGCGTCGCGGTGATCGTGGCGATCGAGCTGTCGAACCAGAGCGCGTTGCGCGCGTTTCGCGAATCGGTCGATGCGGTCGCCGGCCGCGCAAATTACACGATCGTCAGCGAGAGCGGCTCGATCGATGAAAAGACGCTGCTCGGTTTGCAGCCGCTGTGGGACAAAGGTACGCGGTTCGCGCCGGTCATCGATGTCGAAGGCGTGATCGAGCCGGCGCAGATTCCGGTCCGGCTGCTCGCAGTCGATCTGATGTCCGATCTGCATTTTCGCGACTATCGATATGCGGAGATCAGCAAAGAGCAGGCGTTCGACCTTTTTCGCAGCGACAGCGCGGTCATCCCCGCGTCGTTCGCGCGGGAGCAGCACCTGAAGCTGCACGATCCGATCACCCTCAACTTCCTCGGCAACCGGCGCACGCTGACGGTGCGCGGCATTCTCGAGCCGCGCGGTCCGGCGACTGCGTTCAACGGCGCGATCGTCGTCTGCGACATCGCCGTCGCGCAGGAATCGTTCGGCATGCGCGGCCGGCTCACGCGCATCGATCTGCTGCTGCCCGAGGACGTGAAGGTGAACCTGCCACCGGGGCTGCGGATGGAACGGCCGTCGCGGCGCAACGAGCGCGTCTCGAAAATGCTCCGCGCGTTTCGCGTGAACCTCTTCGCGCTCGCCGGCGTCGCGCTGCTCGTCGGCATGTTCCTCGTCTACAACACGGTGCTGATCTCGATCCTGCGCAGACGAAAAGACGTCGGCGTACTGAAGACGCTCGGCGCGGCGCCGCGGCAGATCTTCTTCGCGTTCGCCGGCGAAGGGCTGCTCTTCGGCATCGCCGGCGCGCTCCTCGGCATCGCGATGGGCGACGGCATCGCGTACGGCATCCTCAAACTCATCGGCCGCACGATCAACGCGCTGTACGTGACTTCGCGGCCGGAAGAGATCGCGCTGACGCCGTCGATCATCGCGCTCGGACTGGCCGTCGGCGTCGCGCTCTCGTTCGTCTCCGCGCTGCAGCCGTCGCTCGAAGCGGCGCATGTGCCGCCGGACGCGATGATCCGCCCGGGACTGCAGCAGCGGATCTCGCGCGCTCGCGAGCGCACGCTCGCACTTGCGGCGATCGCGTGCTTCATCGCGGGCGCGCTCGTCTCGCAACTGCCGCCGTGGAACGGCATCGCGGTGGCGGGATACGTCGCGGTGCTCCTCGTCGTCGGCGGCTTCTCGCTCCTCGCGCCGTCGATCGTGCGACTGATCGCAGCGGCGTTCGCGCCGCTGATGCGCGGACTCTTCGGCGTCGTCGGCCAGCTCGCCGCGCGTTCGTTGCCCGCGTCGCTGCGACGCACCGCCGTCGCCAGCGCCGCACTCTCGCTCGCCACCGGCATGATGGTCGCGGTCGCGCTGATGGTCGGCAGCTTTCGCGAGACCGTGCGCATCTGGGTCGATCAGACGATCAGCTCCGATCTCTGGCTGCGGCCGACGCAAGGCCTGACCAACGCCGACGCCGCACTCTTTCCGCCGGAGATCGCGGACGACCTCGCGAAAGTACCGTTCATCGCCGCGATCGATCGCGTGCGCGGACGCGGCGTGCTGTACGG
Source organism: Thermoanaerobaculia bacterium (assembly GCA_035255945.1). Classification (GTDB taxonomy): domain Bacteria; phylum Acidobacteriota; class Thermoanaerobaculia; order Gp7-AA8; family Gp7-AA8; genus JAJPHC01. The sequence continues at coordinate 19,237 of DATEZA010000269.1, read as the reverse complement.
CGATTCGCTCATCTCCGTCGGCAGCGGCGACTTCGCGAAAGTCGCGAATTTCGGCGATCTGCCGATGATCAAGCCACGTTCCTCGCGCGAAGCGCTCTTCGAGGCGGAGCGGCGCAACGGCGTGATCGTGTCGGAGAGTTTCTCGCTCAAGTACGAAAAAGACGTCGGCGACGTGATCCGCATCAGCGGCGCCGACTTTCCGATCGTCGGCATCTATCGCGATTACTCGAACGATCGCGGCATCGTGGTGATGGACCGGCCGCTCTACATCAAGACCTTCCACGACGATCGCATCAACACGGTCGTGATCTATCTGAAAAAAGGGATCAGCCGGGACGCCGCGCGCATCGCGCTCGAAAAGGAGTTCGGCCCGAAGTATCACGCGTTCGCGATCACGAACGGCTCGATCCGCGGCGAGGTGATGAAGATCTTCGATCAGACGTTTCTGATCACGTACGCGCTCCTCGGCGTCGCGATCATCGTGGCGGTCCTCGGCATCGTGAACACGCTCGCGGCGCTGATCCTCGAGCGCACCCGGGAGCTCGCGTTGCTGCGCGTCACCGGCGTGACCGCGCGCGAGCTGCGCACGATGCTCGTTCTCGAATCGACGATTCTGGGCATCGTCTCGACCATCACCGGCATCGTGATGGGCTACGTGCTGTCGTGGATCCTGATCTACGTGATCAATAAACAGTCGTTCGGCTGGACGATCGAGTTCCACACGCCGGCGGCGCTGATCGCGACTTCGCTCGCCGTCACGCTCGCGGCGTCCGCACTGGCCGGACTCGTCCCCGCGCGGCTGGCCAACAGAATTCACATCCCCACCGCGATCAAGAGCGAGTAACCTGAACGTCTCCCGAGCGTAGTCGAGGGACCTGTGTGGGTGGTGGCTCGCAAATCGCGCCACCGCCCCCCAGGTCCCTCGACTGACGCTCGGGATGACGGAGAGACATACAGAATTCACATCCCCACCGCGATCAAGAGCGAGTAACCTGAACGTCATCCCGAGCGTAGTCGAGGGACCTGCGTGGGTGGGAGGCGCGCAAATCGCGCCACCCGCCCCCCCCAGGTCCCTCGACTGACGCTCGGGATGACGGAGAGACATCATGTTCGTGCCGATTGCCCCCCTCATCGCCATGTTGTCGCTCGGTCATCCGCGCGCGGTGCGCGTCCCCGCGCCGCCGCCCGCCGTCGCCGGTCCGACGTACGACAAAGAGATCGTGCGTCTCTTCCAGGCGCATTGCCAGTCGTGCCATCACCCGGGCGACATCGCGCCGTTCTCGCTGACGAATTACGAGGATGCGAAGGCGAACCGGCTGCTGATCAAATCGAAGACGGAGTCGCACGAGATGCCGCCATGGAAGCCGTCGCCCGACTGCGGCGCCTTCGCCGACGCGCAGCTGCGCACGCTCACCGCGGGCGAGATCGATCTGATCGCGAAATGGATCGACAACGGCGCGCCGCAGGGCAATCCCGCAGATCTCCCGCAGCCGATGGACTTCAGCGGCGGCTGGGCGCTCGGCGAGCCCGATCTCGTCGCCGGCAGTGCCGAGCCCTACACGCCGCCCTCCGATCGCGACGAGTACCGCTGCTTCACGATGCCGTCGGGACTGACCGAGGACAAGTACGTGTCGGCCATCGACATCAAGCCGGGCGATCGCGCGGAAGTGCATCACGTGATCGTTTACCTCGACACCTTCGGCGACTCGCAACGCCTCGACGACGAATCGCCCGGACCGGGCTACCAGTGTTTCGGCGGCGCAGGATTCACGCTCGTCGGCACGCTCGGCGGATGGGCTCCCGGCGCGCGGCCGTTCGTCATGCCGGACGACGTCGGCATGGCGCTGCCTGCGAACTCACGCATCGTGCTGCAGGTGCACTATCACGTGCACACCGGTGTGGCGTCGCCCGATCAGACGAAGATCGCGGTCTACTTCAAAGACAAGAAACCGGCGAAGCTGCTGACCATCGTGCCGGTCATCAATCAGGACTTCACGATCCCCGCACTGACGGACAACTATCGCGTCACCGCACAATTCCCGGTCGCCACGCCGTGGGCCACGCACCTCTGGATGGTCGCTCCGCACATGCACCTCCTCGGCCGCAAGATGAACGTCGTCGCGACGTTCCCCGACGGCCACAAAGAGTGCCTCATCAACATCGACAACTGGGAGTTCAACTGGCAGGGGATCTATCCGTACTCGTCGCCGCTCGCGTTCCCGAGAGGAACGAAGTTCTCGCTCGAAGCGATCTACGACAATCCAACGAACCGGGCGGTGTCGTGGGGCGAAGCGACGACGGACGAGATGTGCATCGCGTTTCTGGGATTTACGCTGGATTGACCCCGTCGTGACCTTCGCCCCGCTTGCGGGGAGAAGGTGGCCCTGAGCGAAGCGAAGGGCCGGATGAGGGGACGCGTTAACTCGCGCGCCGTCTTCCCGGCTTTGGCGGCGCGGGCGCCGGTGTCGCACCCGACGTGCCTCCATTCCGCAGCGACGCCACCTTCGCCCACACGGCCGGATCTTCCTGACCCGCGGCCCAATGCGCGAAGCCGCCGATGAGCGGATGCTTCGCGAGCACCGCATCGACTTTCCGCGCGTAGCTCTCCGCGTCCTGGAAGTACACGACGTGTCCGCCGTACGTGAACGTCAGCTCGCCGCTCGCATCGCGTGACGGAGCCGCGCCGCTCGCAAGCGCCATCCCGCTCGCGTACGTCACGCTCGTCGCGCTCGTGCCCTGCCAGTCGTGTCCGAACCACGGCAGCCCGATCCGCACTTTGTTCGCCGGCATGCGCGATTCCGCATACGTCGCCACCGCATCGAGCCAGTCGAGCGGCGTGAGCGCGCCGGCCGGTCCGCCGGAGTAGTGATAGTCGTAGGCCATGATCTTGATCGAGTCCGCAGCGCTGCCGATCACCGTCCAGTCCTGCCCGCCCGGCCCGGCCCACGTCTGCGAATCGCTCGTCTTCGGCGACACGGTCACGGACAGCGTCTTGCCCGATTGATGCAGCTTCTGCGCGAGCAGCGTGACGAACGCGCTGAAGCTCGGACGCGCCGACAACGGCAGCGACTCGTAATCGATATCGATCCCGTCGAATGCGTTCGTCACGACGAGCTGCCGCAACGCCTCGGCGTGCGCGTCACGCGACGCATCGGTGGCGATCAGGTTCGCAACCAGCGCCGCGTTCCACGAGCCGGCGACGTAGTTCTGGATCGTCGGCACCAGCCGCGCGCCGGTCACCGCCGCGCGCAGCGACGGATTCTCCGCGTTCCAGTTCTTCGCAATCGCTCCGCTCGCATCGAGTCCGTACCAGATCGGATTCGCCTCGCCGATCGCGCCGCCGTGCAGCTGCATCGACATCAGCGCATTCGCATCCCAGGGCGGAATCCAGACCGCGATCTCGTACGCAGACGCAGGCAACGCCAACACCGCGAACAGCAGAGCCAGGAGGATTGGACGCACGGGAACGGGCAACGAGCGCGCGCCGCCGCCGCTTCCCGGACGAATCCGCCATCCGGTTCAGAACATTGCGCGTGATCTGCTGCACCGCCGCGCTCGGCGGCGAATCAGGACGCGCCGCTGCATTGAAATCATCGAGTCCCCACGTCCAGTAAATCGTCCCCGTCGCGAAGACGATCGCGCCGCTGCTCGCCGTGTAGAGCGTCATGTTCGATTCGTCGAATGTGCCGTCCACATGTTGAAACGGCGAGTGCGTGAGCACGAGCGTTCCGGGATACGCGCTTCCCGTGGCGCGGTCGGCTTCGTATCCGAGGAGGCCGCGGAGGCGATCGCCGGGATGGAGGTTGGTGTTGGCGAAGATCCATGAAGAGACATCGCCGATCACCACATCGCCTGCCACCGGCGCCCACGTGTACATCGTCCCGATCAGCGCATCCTCGGGACGATTCACCGGCGCATCGCGCCAGAGTCCGGTGGCGAGATGATCGTTCGACGGATCCGAATCGAACAGCACCGGATCGCGCGACGCCGCCTGCTCCTTGTACGCGACGATCGTGCGGTCGTCATCTTCGAAGCGGATCTGCCAGTAGCAATCGTTCGCCGAGAAAAACGCGAGATTCACTCCCGCGTCGCGCGCGTGCTCGACTGCATCGCGCATCTGCCACGTCCAGTACTCGTCGTGACCGATATCGAGAAACGCCTTCGCGCGCAGCAGCTGCTCGCCGTGCTCGTGCAGATCGATGTCGGTGATGTACTCGACGTCGTATCCCTCGCGCTCGAGAAAGCGAACCATGTTGTACTCGGTGCGATAGAGAAACTCGTCGTCGCCCGAGCCGATCGCGTACGGACGATCGAACGACACCTTCACCGCCGGCTGTCCGTTGCTGCTGTTGAATCCGTAGAGCGACTTGCCGCCCCACGGGTTGTACGCCTGGTACTTCGTCACGCCGGTCACGGCGATGAATTGCGGCACGCGCTCCGCCGGCGCGCGCACGACGAAGATGATGTACGCGCCTTTGCGGCTCGACGTCGCGGTCAGCTTCGCCAGATAGACGCCGCTGACCCAGTCGTTCGGAATCGTCAGCACGTACGGATCGGTCCAGTGGCACTCCGCGAGTCCGGTCGATGCATCGATCGACGGCGCGCTCTGCACGAATCCGCTGCGCGTCACTGCATCGGTCATCCGCCGCCCGCCCTTTCCGCCGTACCAGCCCATGCGGAACACTTCGAGCGTGTACGACGGCTCGGGCGTCGACACGTAGAAGCGAATCGACTCGCCGGGCCCGGCGCCGGTCAGCGATGCGTAGCCTTCAATCTGCGTCGTCGCGCGGCTGAAGAGCATCCAGTCGGATGTGCCGGGACGCGCGTTTTCGTCCGTGATCGCGTTCGCGAGGGCGGGGAGAGCAAGGATGGCGATCAGGAACAGCCGAAGGGCGGCAGGCACGATTTGCAGCAATAGCAACGCGCATTCCGTCATTCCAGCAGGCACGGGCGTACAATCGACCGATTCCAGTGAACAACGTGGATCGCCCTTCGCTCGAACCACCGCGTGAGAGCGTGCAGCGCTTCGACCTCGCGGTACAGGAGAGCCGGCTGCTCGTCTACTTCGCCGCGCTGATCACCACGGTCATCGGCCGCTGGCTGCACGTCTTCGACATCACCCTGCGCGAGACGATCGGCATGTACGCCGCGTCCTCCGGCTTCATCGTGGTGTTCTACTTCCTCTTCAAACGCGGCGCGGTGCGGCGCGCCATCCTCAATCCGCTCTGGATCGCGTCCGACATCGTCTTCATCACCATCGGCGTCTGGATGACCGGCGGCATCGACAGCCCGTGGTACCTCTGGTATCTCGCCTCCGCCGCGGGAGCCGCGTTTGTGATCGGCAGAAAGGCCGCGTACCTCTGCGGCATCGTCAACTCCGCCGCATACATCGCGATCGTCGTCTGGTTCAGCCACGAGTCGATTCCCGGTCAGACGTTTTACGTCGCCGTCGCGCGGATGATGTTCCTCTTCGGCGCGTCGTACTTCTTCCTGACCGGCATCGCAAACCTGCAGCAGAAACGGCTGCGCATCCGCCAGCTCGAAGTGGAAGAAAAAGAACAGATCGATGAGCTGAAGCGGCTCGCGGAAGAGCTGCAGAGGCGCACCGAAGAGCTCGCGGATGCGAACCGCCACATCCAGGAGGCGGACCGCCTCAAGAGTCAGTTCCTGGCCAACATGTCGCACGAGCTGCGCACGCCGATGAACTCGATCATCGGCTTCAGCGAGATCCTCGTCGAGCGGCTCTCGGATCGCGTCGACGGCAAGCATCTCAACTTCCTCAAGCACATCCTCGTCTCCGGTCAGCACCTCCTCGGCATCATCAATGACATCCTCGACCTCTCGAAGATCGAAGCGGGACGGATGGAGATCTACCCCGAGTTCTTCGCCATCGGTCCGGTGATCGAGAGCGTCTGTCACGTGATGCGCGGCATGTCGAAAGCGCGGCCGCAATTTGCGGTGAATGTCGCGCCCGATCTGCCGCAGATCGAGGCCGACCTCGCCAAGTTCAAGCAGGTGCTCTTCAACCTGATCTCGAACGCAGTGAAGTTCTCGCCGCCCGAAAAACCGATCACCATCTCCGCGCAATTCGAAGGATCGAATCAGGAAGACGGCTGGATCACCGTCGCCGTTCGCGATGAGGGGATCGGCATCCAACCCGAGCATCACGAGCTGATCTTCGAGGAGTTCCGCCAGGTCGACGGCACGGCGCGGCGCGAGTTCGGTGGCACCGGACTCGGCTTGGCGCTGGTGAAGAAATTCGTCGAGCTGCAGGGCGGCCGGATCGGACTGGAGAGCGCGCCCCAACAAGGCAGCACGTTCCTGTTCTCGCTGCCGGTGAAGTCGCGTGCGGCGGTGGTCACGCGCAGTCCGGAGCTGGAGGAAGCGATCGAAGGGGGACGTCCCGCCGAGCGCGTTCTCGTGGTCGAAGACGATGCGCACGCGTACGAGCTGCTCGCCGCCGCGCTCGCATCAGCCGGTTATCTCGCCATCCGCGCACGTCACGGCGAAGAAGCTCTGCGGCTCGCGCGCGAAGCGCATCCGCTCGCCGTCACGCTCGACCTCGTGCTTCCCGGACTCGACGGCTGGGAAGTGCTGAAGAAACTGAAGAGCGATGCCGCCACGCGCGAGCTCCCGGTGGTGATCATCTCGATGGTCGACAATCGCGAGCTCGGCCTCGCCCTCGGCGCCGATGACTATTTCGTCAAGCCGGTCGATCGCGATCGCCTGCTGCAACGTATCCGCGAGATCACCGCCGCCGTCACCCGCGCCGCCCGGCCGAAGCTGCTGCTCATCGACGATGACGCATCCGTCCACGCACTCCTCGACGAAGAGCTCGAGCGCCTCGGCTACACCATCGAAGGTGTGTACTCCGGCGAAGAAGGCCTACGCGCCGCCGGCGAGATCCATCCCGACCTGATCATCCTCGACCTGATGATGCCCGGCATGAGCGGCTTCGAAGTCGCCACCGGCCTCAAGGACAATCCGCAGACCGCCAACATCCCGATCCTCGTCCTGACCTCGAAAGACCTCACCAACTCCGACCGCAGCGAGTTGCAGTCGAAAGTGACGTCATTCGTGCAGAAGGGAAAGAGCGCGCGCGAGCAGCTCGTGCGGGAGATCCGCAGGTTGGAACAGCGCCGCGTCAGCGTGATCTAACCCGCGTCATCCCGAGCGTAGTCGAGGGACCTGGGGGGCGTGTGGCTCGCTCATCTCGCCACCACCCACCCAGGTTCCTCGACTACGCTCGGAAGGACACGCGTGGGAGATCCGCAGGCTGGAACAGCGCCGCGTCAGCGTGATCTAACCCCGTCATCCCGAGCGTAGTCGAGAGACCTGGGGGGCGTGTGGCTCGCTCATCTCGCCACCACCCGCCCAGGTTCCTCGACTACGCTCGGAATGACACGCATGGGAGATCCGCAGGCTGGAGCAGCGCCGCGTCAGCGTGATCTAACCCGTGTCATCCCGAGCGTAGTCGAGGGACCCGGGTGTGTGGTGGCGCGCCGCGTGTCCCCACCCGCCCAGGTTCCTCGACTACGCTCGGAATGACACGCGCAGTCAGCGCGCGATAAACCTTCTCCGCCGTTTTCGCGATCACCTGCTCGTCCTTCTCGCTCTTCGACTCCTTCACGAAAATCGCGAGCGCGATGTGGTGCTTCCCGTCGGGCGAGGTGATGATCCCGACGTCGTTGAACGTGCCGGGCATGGTGCCGGTCTTGTGCGCGAGCGTCGCGCCTTTCGGCAGCACCGAGATGATCCGCTTCGGTCCCGTCTTCGTCTCCAGCATCGCCTTCATCGCGAAGTCGTGACTGGCGGGCGAGAGACCTTCGCGCTTTTCGTAGAACATGCGCAGCAGCTCGGCCATCGCTTTCGGCGTCGACGTATCGCGCGGATCGATTGCGTACCTCTCGCGGCCGCCGGGCTGGTGCAGATCGGCGGCCATCTGCTTTTCGGATCGATCGATGCGGATGCCGGGCGGCGTGTGCACGTTCTGCGGGCCGCCGATCAGCTTCAGCAGGTAGTCGGCGGCGGTGTTGTCGCTTTCGGCGAGGTCGTACCGGATGACTTCGCGCAACGGGAGCACGACCGGCTGGCCGTGCGCGTTGTCGCGGATCGGACTCCATCCGGGACTGAAGTCCGACACCTCGATCGTGTAGACGTGCTCGAGATCGAGCTTCTTCTCGTCGACGCGATGCAGCACTTCAATCGCCAGCGGAAACTTGAACACGCTTCCCATCGGAAAGCGCTGTTCGGCATTCATCGACATCGTGCGGCCGGTGTCGAGATCGATCGCGTGGTAGCCGAGCGTGAAGGCAAGCAGCAGTGCGAACATGAACGCGAATGTTCTTTCGTGATTGTGGCGAGATCAAGGCGCGCGAAAGGCAGTTTGATAACCGGTCATCTCGACGTAGCCCTCGCCCTTCGCCGTGCCGCTGACGCTCACCGCGCCTTCCCAGTACGTCACGCCGGCCGAGCCTTTCGTCAGGAGCTCCTGATCGTTCAGGAGCGGTGTCAGGACGAGATGATGATCCGGCACATCGACTTCCCATCCCATCGGATACTTCGCGCGGCTCTTCGCCGACCTCCACGAGCCGGTCGCGCGCACCGCGAGCTGATCGCGGCGCAGATGCGTGACAGTGCCGTCTTTCGCGATGAACGAGCCCGATGACGTGATGTCCGGAGTGCCATCCGCGAGTCGAATGATGTAAAGCATCAGCTCCGTCTCGTCATCGAGCTGGATGGAGAACCAGTCCCATCCGCGCTGGTTTTCGCGCAGTTGCGAGCTGCCGAATTCGTGATCCATCCAGACCAGGCCGTTGCACTTGCGTCCATCGATCGCGCCCGACGCTTCGAGCCGCGTCATCGAGTAGTAGTGCGAGGCGGAGCCGCCGATGCCCGCAGCCTTCACGCTCACGCCGTTCTCGCCATGAATCGCCGGCGGCTTGCGCGTGCGCAACACGAGATCGATCGCATCTTTGTCGCCGCGCGCGACGATTCGCCACGAGCCGTCCGGCAACGTCGTCGCCCGCCATCCTTCATTGAAGAGATCGAGCTTCCCCTCGGCCTCATTCGCGGTGAACGGCGACACGCGATTCAGCTTCTCGTAATAACGGAAGTCGCGCCCATCGATGTCACTGATCGCAAAGTGCGCGAGCGCGAGCTGCCGCAGCTCCCACGGATTCGTTTTCTCCTCGGTGTCGAGCCCGACGCGAAAGAACGTCAGCTCGAAGCCGTACCGATGACCGTCGTCCGTGCGCAGATGTCCCGTGTAGTACCACCACTCCGTCTTGTAGCTGTCGTGCGTGCCGTGATCGCGCGGGAATTCGAATTGATAGCCGGGAAGGGCGGGTTGAAACGCGATCAAGAGCACGAGCGCAATCATGGCGGCGCGTGAAAGTAGATGTCGTCGAGGGGCAGGATGTCCACTCTGTTTCCGTCGCGATGCATGTACGTGCCGCGCAGCAGATGCAGGTTGCCATTGGCGTCGGGCGTCGTATCGCGCACATACGCGAGCGACAACGAGATCACTTGCGAACCTTGCAGCGGCGCGATCTCGGTCGGATCGGAAACAGCGTCATGATTCCGATCGACCCACAGGCGCAGACGACTCCAGATGTGATCGTCGACAGAGATGACGCCATCGCCGTTACCGCCATTCTCGGGACGATCGTAAACCTGCAACGCAGTGAAGCCGTCGCGCGCGGTCTCGCCGGAGGGCAGCAATGTTCCGACGCCGAAAAGTTCGCGGCCGTCATCCACCCGATGATTGTTGTTGATGTCGATCCACAGGAACGCATCGTCGCGGCCGGCCGCCAGCCAGGTGATCGTCTCCGGCACGCCGTCGCCGGTCAGATCGAACGACACCGGATCGTCGCCGCCCGATGTCGCGATGCCATCGCCGGCGAGATCGAGCACCAGCGGCGAGCAGGCATCCGGTCCGGTGCAGTTGTTCTGATTCGGATCGATGGCTCCGCCCCCGCCGGTCTGTTCGGCCGGAGTCGTCCAGTGTTGATCGACCGCATCGCATTCGTCGGTGTGCACGTAGCGAGTATCCGTGCCCGACGGCCGCGGCGACATGATGTGCGTGTCATAGCAATCGGAATCATTGAGGCCGAGAACGTGACCGAGCTCGTGAGCGATCGTCTTGTCGAGCGGAGAGCAGGACGAACCGTCCTTGCGGAAGTTGTAAACGTGGACCGTGCCGCCAGCGACCTGACCCTGCGCATTGAGATGGTCGTCGAACCAGCCGCAGCCCGGCACATTGATCGGCTCGCTGCCGTCGGGACGATCGCCAACGACGACACTGATGTTGAAGCGCGTCCCGGTCGTGCTCGACGTGAACGAAGCGAAGCCGCTGCCCGCCCCCGCGCAGCCGTTCCACATCCCTTTCGCGGTGCTGAGACTCGTGCCCGAACAGCCCGTGCAGGTCACGCCGATCGATCCGCCGACGTTGCTCGGGTAGAGATAACCCGTGCAGCTCTGCGCATGCGCTCGCGGAACCGAGATGACGGCCGTGGTGAGAATCATCGACAACATCAGGCGCCGGATCATTGCCGCTTCTCCGACGGAGTCAGGCCGCCGCGCTGCGCGTCGAGCTCGTAGTCGACACGCGTCATCAGCGAGTCGAGATCGTTGAAGCCCGCCAGGCTCCGTTTCAGTTGTTGCGGAAGCTGCAGAACGCCGCCGGCCGTCTCGAAGATCAGATGCCGGCTGGCCTGCGGATAGACGAAGACATGCCCGCTGTCCTCCGGCGGCTGCAAGGCGAAGACGAGCAATCGGTCACCGGCGTTCGGCCGCGCCTCATGAGTGGCAGGCCGCGTACAGACGACGACGCCTTCAGCGCGGATGACGGCGCTCGGGTAATAAACGTAGATGCGTCCGCCGACGGTCGTTGCGTACGAGCTGGACGCACGCGGCATCGCGTCGACCCTCACCGCGAGCAGCGACGCAGGCGTGCCGCGGTAAAAACCGGGAAGCACTTCTTCGATTCGTCCTTCGAAGATCGCCATCGAGCTGCGGACGAGACTCGGCAGATTCGAATCGGGAAGTCCGATCTCCGCGGGCGGCTCGCCGAAGCAGATATCGGACATGCCGGATGACACGCCTTGCGAAGCGGCGCGCTTCGCCTGTTCGGCGCGCGTGGCGAGCAGATGCTCCAGGCGGGCTCGCGCCTGTGGTGCGATCAGTTGCGCATTGAGCTTCCCTTCGGTCAGCGCCGCATCGAATGCGACCCAGATCGGATAGGACGTCTGAGGGTCGGCCGCACGAAGGATGTGCGGCGTCTCGCCCGCGGGACTTACGGCGATCGTCGATACGCCAAGCAGCACCAGGGCAAGCGAACGCAGCGCTTTCATAGCGTCTCCCTCCAGCCGCGAAACGCACATGCGATTCCAATGCCTCGGGGTGCGCCGGACAGCGCGGCTTATAATTGCGGCTGCACATGGCCGAGCAGCCCATTCCAGCTCGTGCGCGGTTCCGCACTCTCGCCACCGAGGTGAATGTCGCCATCGAGGCGGACGACCTCGCGATGCTCGCGCGCCGCTACGCCGATCAGGGGATGTTCGACGAGTCGATCCACCTCTACGAGATGGCGGAGAAGCTCAAGCCCGGCTCGGTCGCGATCCGCATCAACCTCGCGCGCGTCCGCGATCTCAAACGCGAAGCGGAAGAGTCGCGTTTCTCGACCGTCCGCCAGGAAGTCTTCGCCGAACGCGCACGCGACGAGATCGATTCATCGCAGTACGGCGGCCTCGCGCAGTTCTACATGGCGAAGGACCAGACCTCGAAAGCGATCGAGCTGCTCGAGATCGCGAAACTGAAAACGCCGAACAACTATCGCCCGTTCGAGATCCTCGGGCGCCTCTACTACTCCGAAGGCGAATGGGACGCGGCGCACGACGAGATCACCAGAGCGCGCAAGCTCAATCCGTTCGATCGCGGACTCGCCGAGATCTCCGGCCGCGTGCAGTTCGAGCTGAAGCACTTCGATGAATCGCTCGACGACTTCATCGATGCGTTCCTCCTGGCCACCGATCAGAAGGGCGAGTCGACAGAGCCGGTGCGCCGGATGATCAACACGCTCAAGCGCATCAACAACATCGAAACGAAGGACCTCAACACAAAGATCAAGGATCGCGTCGAGCAGTTGCAGATGTCGACCGAGCGCCTCGAGCTGCGCAAGGAAAATCTCTTCCGGCTCGAGTCGAAGAAGGACATCCAGGAGATCGTCCGCAAGATCTCCCGCGATGCGGAGAAGCGCGACAACCTGATCGTCATCTCGTCCGAACTGCGCAAGCTCGCCGTCTTCCAGCACATGAAGGACGAGCAGATCTTCCGCCTCTCGAAATTCGTGCGCGTGGAAGGCTTCACGTCGAACGACTACGTCTTCCGCGAAGACGATCGCTCGATGGATTTCTATGTCGTGAAAGACGGCCGGATCGAAGTGCGCAAGGAGACGCCGTTCGGTCCGCAGATCCTCGGCGCGCTCACGTCCGACACGATTTTTGGTGAGATGAATTTCATCGATCGCACGCATCGCTCGAGCGACGCGATCGCGGTCGAGCCGTCCGCCTGCTACACGTTCTCGTTCAGCGCCCTCGATCAGATGATGGACGAGGACAAGGAGATGGCGGTCGGCCTGCACTGGGCGTTCTGGCGCTCGCTGACGGAGAAAGTCCGCGACGCGAACGAACAGCTCAAACTCTTCTTCCAGGAGGATGCGAAGAAGGGCCAGGGCCGCAAGCGGGCGGAAGGAAAACGCGAGACGCAGCAGGTGACGGTCGCCTCGGAAGACAAGGTCGATCTGTTCCGCGAGCGTGGCCTGTCCGCCGCTGAAATGAAGCTGCTCGCGACGTTCTCCACCGAGGAGCGTTTCCGCGACGGATCGATGATCTTCCGCGAGGGCGATCAGGGCGACAAGCTCTACATCGTCCTCGGCGGCCGCGTGCGCATCTCGAAGTTCATCCCCGGTGTCGGCGAGGAAGCGCTGGCGGTGCTCGATCGCGGCGACTTCTTCGGCGAGATGGCGCTGATCGACGAGAAGGCGCGCTCCGCCGACGCGAAAGCGCACGAAGGCGATGCGACGGTGCTCTCGATCGACCGCGCGACACTGAACGAAATCCTGTCGATGGACCCGCACGCGTCGCTGCAGTTTTTGAATCTGCTCTGCCGAATGATCAGCAGGCGCCTGCGGGAGATCAACGACAAGATCGTGCAGTGGAAGTACATGTCGGGTGGCTTCTAATGTGCTATTCGCAATCTTCCTTCTGATCTTCCTCGCCCTCTGGTCGCTCCTCTACGTCGCCCTCCCGCTCTTCCGCCACCCAATCGCATTCGTCGCGAATCGCATCACGCGTTACGCCATCGTCGAGAAGCACGTCTCGCGATTGCGCGCGTATGGACCGATCGTGCTGATCGTGGCGATCGGCGCGGCGATCACGGCATGGGCGGGTGACTCGTTCATCGATCTCGCGGAGGCGTTGCATGCGAAGGCGCCACGACTGAGCGAGTTCGACACACTCGCGCATGCGTGGGCGGCGGCGCATCGCAGCACGGGCTCCACCACCTTCTTCATCACGATGACGACGGCCGGCGGTCCGCTAGGACTTGCAATCCTCGGGTTGATCGTCGGCGGTGTGCTTGCGATCAGACGTCGCTGGCGGTGGCTGGTCTATCTCGCGATCACCTGCGGCGGCGGCGCGTTGTTGAATCTCGAACTGAAGCACTACTTCGCCCGCGCCCGTCCGGCGCTCGCCGAAGCATTGCGTCAGGCGCACGGCTATTCATTCCCGAGCGGACACGCGATGGGATCGACGATCGTCTTCGGCTCACTCGCGTACCTCGCAACGCGCGTGCTCACGCGCTGGCGCTGGAAATCCGCGGCGATCGCGCTCGCATGCACGCTCGTGATCTCCGTCGCGTTGTCTCGCGTCTACCTCGGCGTGCACTGGATCTCCGACATCGGCGCCGGCATCAGCGCCGGTATGCTGTGGGTCGCAGTGACGACCGTCGCCTACGAAGTCCTGCGCCGCGCCCGCGCGCTACGCGCAAAGGAGCGCGGGCGTCCTCGCCCGCACTCGGCGGGCGTCCCGCCCGGCGAGTAAACGGGCCGAAGACACAGGCGATGCGGGCCATCGTCGAAGTAGGCGTAACAAAGCGAGCGGCTATCGGAAGCAAACCCTTCGTCGTCAACGATGTCCCGCCTCATCGCGCGACATTGCGCTTCTTCACGGACACCCGCCGTCGAGCGAGACGCTCGCCGGCTGCGGGCCGGAGGCCCGCGCTCCTATGAGCGAGCGCGGTCCTCGGAGCGGGTGACGCGCGGCGCGTAGATCTCGCGCACGAGATGGCCGATGGACATCCGGCTCAGCGCCTCCGAGGTGCAGAGCGTGAGGCGGTCGAAGAGTGCGGAGATCCGTTCCCGCTCCAATGCGTCAGGACCGAGCTCCGGAACGGCACGTCTCCCGCCTTCCAGCTCGTGAATCACTTCCTCGATGGTGATGCGATCGGGATCGCACGCCGGCACCCAGCCCGCCCATTCACCGCCGGTCTGCGACACGAGTTTTACTGTTTCGAGCTTGCGCAGGATGCGCAGCATCTGCGAGTCGGTTGCGGCGAATTGCTCCGCGAGCCGGTACGACGACGGCGCGTCCTCTCGCCGATCGAAGCGGCGTGCGATTTCGATCAACGCGCGCAACGCGAAGTAGAGGTCGTAGCGCGGCTCGTCCTCGATGTTCTGTTCCGTCGCGCGCAACAGGCCGTAGAGATTCTGGAACACGTAGCTGATTTCTACGCCGAGCAGAATCACGACCCACATGACCTCGATCGCGATCAGGAAAATGACGGCCAATCCGACCGTACCGTAGATCACATTGAAGCGGCCCTGAAAGAGGTGGTTCGCGTACACGCCGAAGCCCCAGCGCACCAGGGTGAAGAGCATCGTCGTGACGAGCGAGCCGATCGCCGCGGCGCCGAAGCGCACATGCGTCGAGGGCACGAGCCAGAAGAGCATCGCGAACGCGATGAAGAGCACGAAAACCGGCGCGATCTGGAAGACGATCTCCTGCTTGAACAGCACGCGCAGGTAGCGGTTGTGCTGCAGCATGCTGGTCGTCGTGAAGGAGAGGCCCATCAACAGCGGGCCCCAGAAAAAGAGCATGGTGAACGCGACGATCTTCGGCCCATAACCGCGCGCACTGCGCACCTTCCAGATCTGATTCACCGTCGCTTCGACCGCGAGGAAGAGGCGGTAGGCGATGACCATGAAAACGATCGCGCCGAGGGTGGAGGCGGCTTGCGCGTTCTCGGCGAAGCGCGCGAGGTGATAGGTCAGGACAGGCGATTGATACGGGATGACGACGTTGAGGATGCTGTCGATCTGCGACTGGAATGACGGGAAGATGTTCTTGAAGTACTGCTGCAGGACCTGCGTGAATGCGACGAGCAGCGGGATCAGCGAAAGCAGCGTCGTGTACGCGAGTGACGCCGCGCGCGACGTTCCCTGGATCTCGTAGAACTCGCGCGCGACTTCGCGAATGAACAGAAAAAATTCGACGGTGGTGACGCGCGCGCGATGGCGGCCGTGCGCTTCACGGCGATAGAGCAGCACGGCCGGGTCCGTCAGCCACGACCAGATGTAGTTCCGCGAGGCGACGACACCGTCGCGCCAGCGTTCCCAACGTTTCGGCCGAGGCTCGGCAGTCATTGTTGGAGGAACTATAAACGCAAGCGGCGGGCCGGGTGGGGGGGCGGTTACGATGGGGGGCGGACGGCATGGCCGTCCTTTACGAGAAGCAGCGGCGGCATGGCCGCCGCACTCCGTCATAGGGTTTGCATAATGTTCAGGATGGCTCGCCTGCGGCCTGAAGAAGTGCTACCGCCCGATCTGCTCGCGTTGCAGCGTTTCGCGACGCTGATGGATGAGGCTGTTGCGATTCCGGGGACCGGGCGTCGCGTCGGACTCGACGCCGCACTCGGACTCGTTCCCGGTGTCGGCGATGTCATCGCTGGCGTCCTCTCCGCGTGGATCGTCATCGGCGCGCTGCGGCATCGCGTCCCGACCCGAAAAATCCTGCGCATGCTGTTCAACATCCTGCTCGACATCATCGTCGGCGCCGTCCCGCTCCTCGGCGACATCTTCGATTTCCTCTTCGAAGAAAACATGATGAACATGCGGCTGCTGATGGAGTATCGCGATCCGACGCGGCCGCCGCGCTCGATCGCGCAGATCTTCGGCGCCGCGACGGTGATCGTCGCGATCATCCTCGCTGTCGCACTCGCCGTGCTCGCGGGGAGCATCGCCGGCATCATCTGGCTGGCTGGTAAACGCTGATGTTCTTCCACCGACACAAGCCGCATCGTTATCCGCACCGTCCGGTGCTGCCGATCGTGCGGCGGCGCATTCCGATGCGCTACCACATGAAGCATCAGTTCGGCGTGAACGACGTCGCGTTCCTGCAGACGATGCACGCGCTGACCGGCGCGCCGATGACGCCGGGCAATCGCTGCGAGATCCTCAAAAACGGAGTGCAGATCTTTCCGTCGATGCTCGCCGCGATCCGCAGCGCGCGGAAGACGATCAACCTCGAGTTCTACATCTACTGGGACGGCGAGGTCGGACGGCAATTCGCCGAAGCACTCGCGGAGCGCGCTCGCGCGGGCGTGAAGGTGAAAGTGATTCTCGATGCGGTCGGCTCGGCGGCGATGTCGCGCAATCTCATCGAGTTCCTGCTGCGCAACGGCATCGACATCGAGTGGTATCACCCGCTGCGCTGGTACACGATCGGTACCTTCAATCACCGCACGCATCGCAAGACGCTGATCGTCGACGGGACGGTCGGCTTCTCCGGCGGCGTCGGCATCGCGGACGAATGGC
Organism: Thermoanaerobaculia bacterium; assembly: GCA_035255945.1. Lineage (GTDB taxonomy): Bacteria > Acidobacteriota > Thermoanaerobaculia > Gp7-AA8 > Gp7-AA8 > JAJPHC01. The sequence goes on along the minus strand of DATEZA010000269.1, from coordinate 2,364 downwards.
TCGGCGACGCCGACAGCAAGGATCACTGGCGCGAGACGATGATCCGCGTCGAAGGCCCGGTCGTGACGCAGATGCAGTTCGCGTTCATGGACAACTGGGTGAAGAGCCGCGGCGAACTGCTGACCGGACTCGATTACTTCCCGCAGGTCGAGCCGCGCGGCGAGCACCTGACGCAGGTGATCAAGTCATCGCCGTCCGAGGGGAGCTCGACGGTGAAGCTGCTGTACACGATCTCCATCGTGGCCGCGGAGAAATCGATCTGGATCAGCAACGCGTACTTCGTCCCAGAAGCCGACACGCTGCGCGCGCTCGAAGGCGCGGTGCGGCGCGGTGTCGACGTGCGTGTGATCGTCCCCGGCGAGCACACCGACGTGCCGATCGTGCGGCATGCGAGCCGTTTGTATTACGAGCGGCTGCTCAAGCACGGCATCCGCGTCTTCGAATATCAGCCGACGATGATGCACGCGAAGACGATGGTGGTGGACGGGCTGTGGTCGACGATCGGCTCGTCGAATTTCGATGTGCGCAGCTTCCGGCTGAACGATGAAGTGAACGTGAACGTGTACGACAAAGGGATCGCGGCGAAGCTCGAGGAGATGTTCCGCGAAGACCTCGCGCGAAGCGAAGAGATCAAGGAGTACAGGTGGCTCAAGCGTCCCGCATTTCAGAAGTTACGCGAGAAGATCGCCGCGCTCCTGCGCCCTCAGCTGTAGCAGTAGTGTAGGACAAGCTCTCAGCTTGTCCGGGGGTTGTCCCGGGGCAAGCTGAGAGCTTGCCCTACACATGCAAGCTGAGAGCTTGCCCTACACATGCGCCCAATCGGTGTGCACGAAGGGCGCGTCCCCCCCTTTGTCATTGCGCTGGTACGTGTGCGAGCCGAAGTAGTCGCGTTGCGCCTGCGTGAGGTTCTGAGGCAATTCGGCCGACCGGTACGCATCGAAATACGCGAGGCTTCCCGACATCGCCGGCACCGCGATTCCGTTGCTTTGCGCCGTCGCCACGGCGCGTCGCCATGCACCTTGTGAGTCGGCGACGCGCGCGTTGAATTCGTCGTCGAGCAGCAGGTTCGGCAGCGCACGATTGCGCTCGTAGGCCTGCATGATCGAGTCGAGGAACTTCGCGCGGATGATGCAGCCGGCCTTCCAGATGCGGGCCATCTCGCGCATGTCGACGCTCCACGTCCACTCCGTCGAACCGGCCTGAATCAGAGCCATGCCCTGCGCGTACGAGCAGATCTTCGACGCGTACAGCGCGTCGTGCACGTCGCTGATGAACTGCTTGCGATCGCCCGGCTTCACGACCGACGGACCATTGATTTTCTGACTCGCGGTAACGCGCTCGTCCTTCATTGACGACAACACGCGCGCGTCGATCGCCGCCGCGATGGTCGGCACCGGCACCGCGAGATCGAGCGCGACCTGCGCGGTCCATTTGCCCGTCCCCTTCTGCCCCGCCTTGTCGAGCACTTTGTCGACGAGCGGCCCGCCGCTTTCCGGATCCTTCACGCGGAAGATGTGTGACGTGATCTCGATCAGGAACGACTCGAGCCGGCCCTTGTTCCATTCGTCAAAAATCTCCGCCAGCTCGTCCGGACGCGCGCCGAGGACGCGCCGCAGCATCTCGTACGCCTCGGCGATCAGCTGCATGTCGCCGTACTCGATACCGTTGTGCACCATCTTGACGAAGTGACCGGCGCCGTCCGGGCCGACGTGCGTGACGCACGCGCCGGAGTCGCTCTTCGCCGCGATCGCTTCGAAGACCGGACGGATGGCCTGCCATGACTCCTGCGATCCACCCGGCATGAGGGATGGACCGAAACGCGCGCCTTCCTCGCCGCCCGAAACACCGGAGCCGACGAAGTGAAAGCCGAGCGCCTCGCACTCTTTCGTGCGGCGCTGCGTGTCTTTGAACCAGGAGTTGCCGCCGTCGATCAGCACGTCGCCGCTTTCGAGATGCGGCGCGATGTTTTTGATGGTCATGTCGACCGGATCGCCGGCCTTGATCATCATCATGATCCGGCGCGGCCGTTCGAGCGACGCCGTGAATTCTTCGAACGTCTTCGTCCCGATGATCTTCGGATTTTTTGCGACGAATCGATCGACCCATTCGCCTTCCAGATTCCAGACTGCGACAGGGAAGCCGTGCTCCTCGATGTTGAGCGCGAGGTTCTCGCCCATCACGCCGAGGCCGATCATGCCGAAGGATGCTTTTGTCATCTGATTGCGCCTCACCTCTTCGTCATCCCGAGCGTAGTCGAGGGACCCGGGTGCGCGGGCGGCGCGGCCGATCGCGCCACCACCCGCCCAGGTCCCTCGACTACGCTCGGGATGACAGTTATGCCTTCACCACCGCGTTCTTCACCAC
>DATEZA010000268.1:0-6866 GCA_035255945.1 Thermoanaerobaculia bacterium | reverse complement strand
CCTCGCCGTGAATCCGGAACTCGTGATCGATGATCGCCTGCGCCAGCTTGCCGCGCTCGATCGGATCGCCGGCGGATGCAAGCGCTTCGTCCCACGTCACTGTCCGCACGAGATCGCTGTAGCCGCGCAAATATGGAGTGCGGCGGCCATGCCGCCGCTTTTTGCCGCGCGGCCATGCCGCGCGGGTGTCGCGGCATGGCCGCGACACAGACGAAGCAGCGGCGGCATGGCCGCCGCACTCCGGCCCCAGTGGTACGATCGGGCGCCATGCAGAACCAGCTCTTCATCAACGGAGAATTCGTCGACGCGAGGTCGAATGAGACCTTCGCCACCATCAACCCGGCCACCGAAGAAACGATCACCAACGTCGCGTCGGCGGGCGCCGAGGATGTCGATGCGGCGGTGAAAGCGGCGCGCGCGCAGATGGAGCCGGGCAGCGAGTGGCAGAAGATGAAGCCGCGCGACCGGGCGAAAGTCCTCTGGCGTATCGCCGACATGCTCACCGCCAAAGCAGACGAGATCGGCCGCATCGAGACGCTCGACAACGGCAAGCCGATCTTCGAATCGCAATTCGTCGACACGCCCGCGGCCGCGGAGTGCCTCTACTATTTCGCCGGCTGGAGCGGCAAGGTCACGGGTGACACGATTCCCATCGCCGACAACGCGTTCACGTACACCCTGCGCGAGCCGGTCGGCGTCGTCGGCGCCATCACGCCGTGGAACTTCCCGCTGATGCTCGCAGTCTGGAAAATCGCGCCGGCGCTCGCGTGCGGCAACACCGTCGTCATCAAGCCGGCGTCGAACACGTCGCTGTCGCTGCTGAAGTTCGCGGAGTACGCGAAGGAGTGCGGACTGCCCGCCGGCGTGCTCAACGTGATTCCGGGCCGCGGTTCGGTGGTCGGCAACGCGATGGTCGATCATCCCGGCATCGACGCGATCGCGTTCACCGGCTCGACCGAAGTCGGCAAGGCGCTGATGGCGCGAGCGGCGAAAACATTGAAGAAAGTCTCCCTCGAGCTCGGCGGCAAATCGCCGAACATCGTCTTCGCCGACGCCGATCTCGACGCCGCATCGCGCGGTGCGCTCAACGCGATCTTCTACGGCAAGGGCGAGGTCTGCGCGGCGGGCTCGCGGCTGCTGGTCGAGGAATCGGTGCATGACGAGCTGATGTCGAAGGTGACGGAGCGCGTCTCGAAAATGGTCGCCGCCGATCCTCTCCATCCGAAAACCCGCCTCGGCGCGATCGTCTCCAAAGAGCAGATGGAGACGGTGCTGTCGTACATCGACGCGGGCAAGAGCGAAGGCGCGAAGCTCGTCGCGGGCGGCGAGCGCACGGACATCGGCACCGGCAAGGGCTACTTCGTCAAGCCGACGATCTTCGATGATGTCGATCCGCAGATGCGCATCGCGCGCGAGGAGATCTTCGGCCCCGTGCTGGCAACCATCCGCTTCAAGGATGCGGAGGATGCGGTCGCCAAAGGCAATGCGACGGTGTACGGACTCGCGGCCGCGGTGTGGACGCGCGACGTGTCGAAAGCGCATCGCATCGCGCGCTCCATCAAGGCCGGAACGGTGTGGGTCAACACGTACAACCTGTACGACCCGGCGCTGCCGTTCGGCGGTTTCAAGGAGTCGGGCTTCGGCCGCGATCAGGGGAAGGACGCGCTGGAGAAGTACACCCAGACGAAGAGCGTGTGGGTGAATTTGTAGGAGTGCGGCAGCTTGCTGCCGCCCGGATTGCGGCGGCTTGCCGCCGCCCACCCATCAGGCATTGAACGCAGAACGCAGAACGCAGAGTCAGAATTGAGAATCAGCGAGCCTGCGCTTCCCGCGTCGTTCCCTTTCTTATTTCTCACTCTGCGTTCTGCGTTCAATCCTCGCGGTTTTTGAGACGGTCGGACCGGAAGGATGCGCAGTGAGCTCAGTTGGACAACGGATTCAGCACGTCGACTCCGCTGAATCGCAGAAAGTCGTTGTCGATCGAGACGACGGTCCAGCCGCCTTCGATGGCGAGCGCGGCGAGATGCGCGTCTGACGTCAGGTTGCCCGCCGTTCCCGAAGCAGCGATCAGGTTGCGCAGAATCGTCCAATGACCAGGTCCCGGCGCGACGAGCTCGACCTGCGGTTGCCGCAGCCACGAATCGATGTATGTGATCGCGCCAGCGGTAGTCATCGGCCGCTCGAGGATCCCGCGCCGCGTGGTGATGCGAAGAAACGCCAGCAGTACGCTCCAGGCGAGACCGATCGGCTCCGTATCCGATAACGCGTTCTCGAGCCATCGGCGCGAAGGTTCATGCTGCGGCGCATCTTCATTGACCGCGTAGATCAGCACATTCGCGTCGACGAGCTTCACTTGCGAAGCTCCATCTTTCGGATCAGCTCCTCGTCCTCCAGCGAATCCGAAAGTGCCAGTGCCTGGTCGAGATTGAGACCTGGACGAACGGAGCCAAGCGACATCGGCTTCAGCCGGTACCGTTTCGCTTTGCCCGGTTTGTTCCTTTCGGCCAGGCCGGCCTGCAGCGTCTCGTTGACGACTGTTTTGAACGGCTTCCCGGAACGGTGTGCGAGCTCTTTGAGGTCGCGGGCGATGCGATCGTCGATTGTCAGCGTTGTCCGCATGCCGGCATCCTAGCATCACGATTTCAGGCATCAAAACATCAAAGGTCCTACCGTTCGTTCCAACGTTTTCGGCGACGGCATGTTTCTGCATTACTATGCCGCCGTTCACTAACTTACGTGGAGTGAGACGAAATCTATGAAAACGAAAACCCTCATCGTTTTTCTCGCCATTGCGTCCCTCGCGCTCCTCGGCTGTCCGCCCAAAGGGAGCGAGACGACCGGCACCACCGGGAGCACGGCGCAGGGCGGCGGCGAGATCCTCGTCGGCGAATATGGCTCGCTGACCGGTCCGCAGGCCACCTTCGGCCAGTCGACGCACAACGGCATCATGATGGCCATGGACGAGATCAACGCCGCCGGCGGCGTCAATGGCCGCAAGATCAAGGTCCTCACCGAAGACGACCAGTCGAAGCAGGAAGAAGCGGCCAACGCGGTGACCAAGCTGATCTCGCAGCAGAACGTCGTCGCGGTTCTCGGCGAAGTCGCGTCGTCCGCCTCGATGGCCGCCGGTCCGATCTGCCAGGCGAACAAGACGCCGATGATCACACCGTCATCGACCAACGAAAAAGTTACCCAGGTCGGCGACTACATCTTCCGCATGTGCTTCATCGACAACTACCAGGGTCCGGTCATGGCGCAGTTCGCCCTGCAGGACCTCGGCTCGAAGCGCGGCGCGATCCTCACCGATGTGAAGAACGACTACTCGACCGGCCTCACCGCCGTCATCGAGGAGACGTACAAGAAAGCAGGCGTGCCGATCGTCGCCAAGCAGAGCTACTCGAACGGCGACAGCGACTTCCGCGCGCAGCTCACGTCGGTCAAGGCCGCCAGTCCCGACGTGATCTTCATCCCCGGCTACTACACCGACGTAGGCCAGATCGTCAGCCAGGCCCGCGACCTCGGCATCAACGCGCCGTTCGTCGGCGGCGACGGCTGGGAATCGCCGAAGCTCCTCGAGATCGGCGGCAAGGCGCTCAACGGCTGCTTCTACGCCAACCATTACTTCTTCGGCGATCCCGAGCCGAAAGTGCGTGAGTTCGTCGAGAAGTACAAGGGCCGCTACGGTCAGACGCCCGACGCGCTCGCAGCGCTCGGCTACGACGCGGCGCACACGCTCGCCGATGCACTCAAGCGCGCGAAGTCGCCGAAGGGCGCCGATCTGCGCGACGCCATCGCCGCGACGAAGGATCTCCACGGCGTCACCGGCATCATCACCCTCGGACCGGACCGCAATCCGATCAACAAGAAGATCATCATCGAGGAAGTGAAGAACGGACAGCTCACGCTGCGGAAGTCGATCGATCCGAGCGCCGGAGCAGCAGGCGCACCGGCTGCGACGGGCACGCACTAACCGAAGTTGTTGCCGACATTTCTCTTTACAAAGCGGAGGTCCGGCGAGTAGTTTTCGCCGGACTTTCGCTTTTACTCGGCCCGCATGCAGACCCTTTTACAGAATCTGCTCAATGGGATTGCCTCCGGCTCCATCTACGCCTTGATCGCTCTCGGCTACACGATGGTGTACGGCATCCTGAAGCTGATCAATTTCGCGCACGGCGATGTCTTCATGCTCGGCTCCTTCGTCGGCTACTACGCCGGCGGCTGGGTGGCCTCGCACGGCGGCCGGACCGGCTTCGGCGTCGCCGCGCTGATCATGCTGCTGGCGATGGTCGTCTGCGGCCTCTTCGGCTACTTCAACGAGCGCATCGCCTACCGTCCGCTGCGGAACGCGCCGCGCATCGCGTCGCTCATCACCGCGATCGGCGTTTCGTTTTTCCTCGAGTACGGCGGCCAGTTCGTCTTCGGGCCCGATCCGAAATTCTTCCCGCAGCTCGTCGAGAAGCACATCCTCAATTTCGGCGGCGTGACGACCACCAACTACCAGCTGATCGTCCTCGGCGTGGCCATCATCTTCATGGCGCTGCTGCAGTACATCGTCTACGGGACGAAGTTCGGCCGCGCCATGCGCGCCGTCTCGTACAACTTCGAGACCGCGTCGCTGATGGGCATCCCGACCGACCGCGTCATCTCGATCACGTTCGTCATCGGCTCGATGCTCGCCGCGGTCGCCGGAATCCTGTACGGCCTCGCGTATCCGAAGATCGATCCGCTGATGGGCATCATGCCCGGACTCAAAGCCTTCGTCGCGGCAGTCCTGGGCGGCATCGGCAACGTGCCGGGCGCGGTGGTCGGCGGACTGGTGATCGGCGTGATCGAAGCGTTCGTCGGCGGCAGCTCGTTCTCGAACTACCGCGATGCGATCGCGTTCGTGATCCTCATCGTGATCCTGTTGTTCCGGCCGTCGGGGCTGTTCGGAAAATATCAGGCGGAAAAAGTCTGAAAATGCAGAGCGCAGAACGCAGAATGAAGAATTTAGAAAAGAGACGTGCGCGAAGCGCCACCTCAATTCTCAATTCTCAATTCTCAATTCTGCATTCTGCATTCAGGGTGGCGGCGCGATGAAGCGCCTCCCCTGGTTCCTCCGCGACGCCCTTTCCCTCGCCATCCTCGTCGCCGCTCTCATCGCTCTCAGCTACGGCCTCGAAGCGCTTCCCATCGCCGGCATGGCGTACTACAACCGCATCATCGTGCTGATGGGCGTGAACATCACGCTCGCGGTCTCGCTCAACATCATCAACGGTCACGCCGGACAGTTTTCGCTGGGCCACGCCGGATTCATGGCCATCGGCGCGTACTTCGCGGCGTTTCTCACCGTCACGTATCTCTCGCCGTACGTCGACAAGCTTCCGCCTGACTCCACGCAGCACTGGATCGCGCAGAACGCGCTGCTCCTCGTCGCCATCCTCGCGGGCGGAACGCTCGCGGCGATCGCCGGCTATCTGGTCGGACTTCCGTCGCTGCGGCTGCGCGGTGATTACCTCGCCATCGTCACCCTCGGATTCGGCGAGATCATTCGCGTGCTCATCCTCAACATCGACCAGATCGGCGCCGCGCGCGGACTCTCCGGCATCCCGAAGTGGTCGAATTTCTTCTGGGTTTACCTGCTCGTCGCCATCACGATCATCACCTCGTGGCGGCTCGTGAAATCCTCGGTCGGCCGCGCGTTTCTCGCCGTGCGCGAGGATCAGATCGCCGCCGAGGCCATGGGCGTCGACACGACGAAGTACAAGGTCAAAGCGTTCACCATCGGATCGTTCCTCGCCGGCGCGGCGGGCGCGCTCTACGCGCATTACATGATGTATCTGAACCCGACGATGTTCACCTTCATGAAGTCGTTCGAGGTCGTGGTGATGGTCGTCCTCGGCGGTCTCGGCTCCATCTCCGGCTCCGTCGTCGCGGCGATCATCCTGACCTTCCTCCCCGAGGGGTTGCGCGTGGTGAAGGACTACATGCCGGGTCCGCTGGCCGGTAAAGATCCGCGCATGGTCATCTACTCGATCATGCTCATCGTGCTGATGCTCACCCGTCCGCAGGGACTCCTCGGACGCCGCGAATTGTGGCAAGTGCTGACGCGTCGCAAAGACTCCACAGGCGGCAAGCGCGACGAGAAAGCCGGTCCGCCCATTCAATGAACGGAAACGAACCGATCCTGCAGGTGAAAAGCGTCACCATCCGCTTCGGCGGACTGACCGCGGTGTCGGATTTCGATCTCCGGATCGAGCCGCACGAGCTCGTCGGATTGATCGGCCCGAACGGCGCCGGCAAGACGACGGTCTTCAACATGCTGACCGGCGTGTACAAACCGACCGAGGGACACATCTTCATCGGCGGCCAGGACACGACGGAATGCAAGCCGTACGAAATCACCGCGCTCGGCGTCGCGCGTACGTTCCAGAACATCCGCCTCTTCAAAGAGCTCACGGTGCTCGACAACGTGAAGATCGGCGGCCACATCCACTACAAATACTCCGGCACCTCGGCGGTGCTGCACACCAATCGCTTTCATGCCGCGGAAGACGCGGCGGAGGTCGAGGCGCTGGCGCTGCTCGACATCTTCGATCTCCGCGATCGCGCCGATAGCTACGCCAAGAACCTGCCGTACGGCGATCAGCGCCGGCTGGAGATCGCGCGCGCACTCGCGGCGAAACCGAAGCTGCTCCTGCTCGACGAGCCGGCGGCGGGACTCAACGACAGCGAGACGCGCTCGCTGATGGAGACGATCCACGACATCCGCGATCGCTTCGACATCGCGATCCTGCTCATCGAGCACAACATGGAGCTGGTGATGGGCATCTGCGAGCGCATCCTCGTGCTGAACTTCGGCAAGACGATCGCGCAGGGGACGCCGG
>DATEZA010000267.1:0-9075 GCA_035255945.1 Thermoanaerobaculia bacterium | reverse complement strand
TTTTGGCGCTGCGGTAAGGAGCGCGGGCATCCTTGCCCGCAGTCGGCGGCCGTCCCGGCCGGCGACGAATCAGTGACCGGGCGGGACGCCCGATCACTGCGGGCGGGACGCCCGCGCTCCGAACGTATCCTTCAACGTCGCGGTGCGATTGAACACCAGCTTCTCGCCGCGTCCGTTGCTCGCGATCGTCGGGATTGTGGTGATCGCGTTGTCGGTCCGGACGATATTTTGGCGCTGCGGTAAGGAGCGCGGGCATCCTTGCCCGCAGTCGGCGGCCGTCCCGGCCGGCGACGAATCAGTGACCGGGCGAGACGCCCGATCACTGCGGGCGGGACGCCCGCGCTCCGAACGTATCCTTCAACGTCGCGGTGCGATTGAACACCAGCTTCTCGCGGGATGAATCGCGATCGACGCAGAAGTAGCCGAGGCGCTCGAACTGGTAGCGGGACAACGGGGCGGCGCCGCGCACGGAGGGCTCGAGCTTCGCGTGTGGGATCACCTGGAGCGAATCGGGATTGAGGTTCGCCAGAAAATCGCCGCCGGCCTCGGGATCTTCCGACTTGAACAACCGATCGTAGAGCCGCACCTCGCAATCGATCGCGTGCTCCGCGGACACCCAGTGCAGCGTTGCCTTCGGCTTGCGGCCATCCGGCGCATCGCCACCGCGCGTCGCGGGGTCGTACGTCGCACGCAGCTCGACGACGTTCCCGCTCTCGTCCTTCACCACGCTCGTGCAGGTGATGAAGTACGCGGACCGCAGGCGCACTTCGCGTCCCGGCGCGAGGCGGAAGAATTTCTTCGGCGGATCTTCCAGGAAATCCTCGCGCTCGATGTAGAGCACGCGCGAGAACGGCACCTGGCGCGTTCCCGCCGACTCATCCTCGGGATTGTTCGGCGTCGACAGCACTTCGCTCTCTCCCTCGGGATAGTTCTCGATGACCACACGCAGCGGATCGAGCACGCCCATGACGCGATTCGCGGTCTTGTTCAGATCGTCGCGGACGCAGTACTCGAGCAGCGCCACATCGATCATGTTGTCGCGCTTCGCGATCCCGACGCGCTCCGCGAAATCGCGGATCGCCGCCGGCGTGTAGCCGCGGCGGCGCAAGCCGGCCAGCGTCGGCATGCGCGGATCGTCCCAGCCGCTGACGTGATTCTCCTCGACCAGCCGCAGCAGCTTCCGCTTCGACATCACCGTGTAATTGAGGTTGAGCCGCGCGAACTCCCACTGATGCGGCCGCGCCGGCACCGGCAGGTTCTCGATCACCCAGTCGTACAGCGGACGGTGATCCTCGTACTCCAGCGAACAGAGCGAGTGCGTGACGTGCTCGATCGCATCCGACGGCGGATGCGCGTAGTCGTACATCGGATAGATGCACCACGTGTCGCCGGTGCGGTGATGCGTCTCGTGCCGGATGCGATACAGCACCGGATCGCGCATGTTGATGTTGCCCGATGCCATGTCGATCTTCGCGCGCAGCACATGCGCGCCGTCGGGGAACTCGCCCGCGCGCATGCAGCGAAAGAGATCGAGATTCTCTTCGGCCGAGCGATCGCGATACGGCGAATTCTTTCCCGGCTCGGTCAGCGTGCCGCGATACTCGCGCATCTCCTCCGCACTGAGACTGTCGACATACGCATTGCCGTGCTCGATCAGATACTCGGCCCACTGGTAGAGCTGCTCGAAGTAGTCGGACGCATGCACGAGGTTCTTCCACTGGCAGCCGAGCCAGTGAATGTCTTCCTCGATCGCGTCGACGAATTCGACATCTTCCTTCGTCGGATTCGTGTCGTCGTAGCGCAGATTGCAGTAGCCGCCGAACTCGCCGGCGACACCGAAATTGAGCAGGAGCGCCTTCGCGTGGCCGATGTGCAGATAGCCGTTCGGCTCGGGCGGGAAGCGCGTGATGACGGTCTGCGTCCGTCCGCTCTTCAGATCTTCTTCGATGATTTCGCGGATGAAATCTTTTGGTTTGGCGGGAGTCTCGGCTGTCATTTGCGGGGGAAAGATAGCAGACGGCAGATAACAGATAGCAGCTCGCGGAATCGCAGTTGGTTCTCCTGCTGTCTGCTATCTGCTATCTGCCGCCTGTTATCTGGCTTACGATCATCTGCGTCCACTCCGAGTACATCTTCCCTGATGGATGCAGTCCATCTCCCGCGACGAGCGCCGCATCATCCGCGGCCTTCCGCGACTCCGGCGTGATGTCGACGTAGCGCACACCCGCGCGCATCGCCTCTTCGCGATTGATCGCGTTGAACTGATCGATCTCGCGCCCGATCTTCGCCCGATCGCGACCCTTCGCGAACGGCGTCACGCCCCAGTCGGGGATCGAGATCACGACGACGTTCTTCTTCGCGCCGCCTGCGAATCCGATCGCGCGATTCAGCAGGCCGATGAACTGCTGCCGGTATTCATCCGCGCTGCGGCCGCGGTATTGATTGTTGACGCCGATGAGCAGCGTGACCAGTCCGTACGGTCCGTGCGGATCCGCTTTGTCGATCGCGGCATTGAGCTCGTCGGTCGTCCAGCCGGTCTTCGCGATGATCTCCGGCGCGCCCGTCTTCAACGCACCCGCGAGCTGCACCGGATAGCGCTCCGACTCCGCGACGCTCTCGCCGATCGTGTAGGAATCGCCGAGGGCGAGATAGCGGGTGTGCGTCTCGGTGGAGGCACAGCCGAGGATCAGGAGAAGCATCGCGGCGCAGACATATCGCATTCGGGCAGTCTACTGCGGCACACGGATGACGCGCGCCGGAGCACTTCCCGCTGCCCATCCATTCGGCGCTACGATTCGCGCGGGAGGCTGCATCGTGCGTTCCTTCGCTGGTGTCTTCATCGCCGTCGTGATTGCCGCGGCGATCGTCGTGGCCGCGTTCATCCTCAACAGCCGCAGGCCGCGCGTGGAAACGGAACAGCCGTCGCCCGCAAACATCCGCGCGAGCGGCAAATGCGCGGAGTGCCACTCGCGCGAGACGCCCGCCATCGTGCATGAGTTCGAGATGTCGAAGCACGCGGCGGCCGGCGTCACGTGCCTCGACTGCCACGGCGCCGCCGACAATCAGCCGAAGTTCGATCATCGCGGATTCGTGATGGCGAAGTCGCTCACCTCCGCAAACTGTGCGCGCTGTCACGCGACGCAATACCGCCAGTTCCTCCGCAGCCGCCACGCCGCGCCGTCATGGGCGGCGGTCAGCGGTCCGAAAGATTTCAAGCCCGATCAGATCGCGTTCGCCGAGCAGTACCACCCCGGCAGCATCAATCGGCCGGCGAATGCGATCGCCACGCTGGAAGGTCCGGCCGCGATCACCGGCGGCTGCGAGAAGTGCCACAACGTCGGGCGTCCGAATGCCGACGGCTCGATCGGCAGCTGCACGAACTGTCACGCGCGGCACTCCGCGTCGGTCGCGTTGGCGCGCCTGCCCGAGACGTGCGGACAGTGCCACATGGGGCCCGATCACTCGCAGATCGAGATCTACCACGAGTCCAAACACGGCGTGCTGTTCAACGCGCAGCGCGCTTCGATGCATCTCGATGCGCCGGCGAAGAAGCTCACCGCGCGCGACATGCCGGTGCCGACCTGCGCGACGTGCCACATGTCGGGCCTCGAGGGCCAGAACGTCACGCACGACATGAGTGAGCGTCTGTCGTGGTACCTCTTCGCCGAGATCTCGACGAAGCGTCCGAACTACGCGCTCGCGCAGTCCAATATGAAAGAGGTCTGCCTCAAGTGCCACACGAAGCCGCGCATCGACCTGTTCTATCAGCAGGCCGAATCGCAGCTCGAATCGACGAATGCGATCGTGTCGCAGGCCAAGGCGATCATCGACAACCTGCACGCGACCGGCAAGCTCACGCCGAAGCCGTTCGATGAGCCGCTCGAGTACACGTACTTCAACATGTGGCACTACGACGGCCGCACGTCGAAGCACGGCGCGTTCATGGGCGGCGCCGATTTCGTGCAGTGGCACGGCAACTACGAGCTGGTGACGAAGCTGACGGAGATTCAGCACGCAGCGAATGCGCATCCCTGACGCACTGCGCAAGCCGCGCACGATCGTCGAGATCTTCATTATCGGGAACCTGGCGTTCCTGGCGATCGATGTGTACGTCGCGCATCTGACGAATGCGTTCGAGCGGCGTCCGGAATGGCTGCCGGTGATCTTCTCCATCGCCGCGCCGATTCTGATCATGATCAACAATCGCTGGCTCGGCTGGCTCGCCGGATGCGCGTCGCTGCTCGTCGGCGTCGGCGGAATGCTCTATCACCTGCAATCGCATTTCTTCGCCGAGCAGACGATCCGCAATCTGGTCTACACCGCGCCGTTTGTCGCGCCGCTCGCCTACGCCGGCCTCGGCATGCTGCTGATCCTCGATCGCATGGTCGGCCCCAACACGATCGAGTGGGCGCAATGGATCCTCTTCCTCGCCCTCGGCGGCTTCGCCGGCAATCTCGCGTTGAGCCTCGCCGATCACGCGCAGAACGGCTTCTTCAATCGCGGCGAATGGATCCCGGTCGTTTCCGCCGCGATCGCATGCGCGTTCCTGCTGATGCTCGTGCTGCGGCCTTTGGATCGAGTGCTCTGGCGCTGGACCGCGTGGACGATGGCGTTGCAGGTATTGGTCGGGACGATCGGCTTCGCACTGCACCTGCAAGCGAATCTGCTGCGATCCGCGCCGAACGTGCTCGATCGGTTTTTGTACGGTGCGCCGATTTTCGCGCCGCTGTTGTTCGCGAATCTGGCGATCCTGGCAGGCATCGGCTTGTGGGCGCTACGATCACCGTCATCCCGAGCGTAGTCGAGGGACCTGGGCGGGGCGGCGGGCATACGAACCCGCGCCTTCCCTCCACCCGGGTCCCTCGACTACGCTCGGGATGACGGTGAAAACGATGTGGCTCCTCTATGGCGCAAACGGCTACACAGGCGAACTGATCGCGCGCGAAGCCGCGCGCCGCGGCGAGCGTCCGATTCTCGCCGGTCGCAGCGCGGACAAGATCGAACCACTCGCGCACGAGCTTGGATGCGACTGGCGTGCGTTTGATCTCCAGCACATCGATCTTTCCGGCGTGCAGGCCGTGTTGCATTGCGCGGGGCCGTTTATCCGCACGAGCAAGCCGATGGTCGACGCATGCCTCGCCGCCGGCGTGCATTACCTCGACATCACCGGCGAGATCGGCGTCTTCGAAGCGATCATGGCGCGTAATCACGAAGCGGTCGCGCGCGGCGTGATGTTGTTGCCGGGCAGCGGCTTCGATGTCGTCCCGACCGACTGCCTCGCCGCGATGCTCAAAGACAGAATGCCCGACGCGACCGAGCTCTCGCTCGCGTTCTATTCACCGCGCGGTGAGGTGAGCCGCGGCACGCTCAAAACGATGATCGAAGGAATCGGCGAAGGCGGCGCGATCCGGCGCGACGGGAAGATCGTTCGCGTTCCGCTTGCGTACGACGTACGCGAGATCGAGTTCTCGTGCGGCAAGCGGACGGCAATGACCATTCCGTGGGGCGATGTCTCGACCGCGTTTCACACGACCGGAATTCCGAACATCCGCGTCTACAACGCTGCGTCGCCGCGTGCGATCCGCCGCGTGCGATGGCTGCAGCGGCTGTTGCCGATCGTGCGCCTGCGTGCCGTGCGCTCGATTCTGCTGAAATTCGCGGAACGGACGCCGGGACCGGACGAAGAAAAGCGCAATAAGGGCCGGACGTACTTGTGGGGCCGTGTGTCGAACGGACGGGACGAGATCACGATGACGATGACGACGCCCGAGGGATATCAGTTCACGGTGCGATCGGCCCTGGATGCGCTGGAGCGTGTGCTGCGAAATCCGAAACCCGGCAGTTACACGCCGTCGCGCGCATTGGGAAAAGATTTCGTAAATACGATTTCAGGGGTTGACGTTCAATAGAAAAGGCCTGCCTTATGCACCTCATGTTTACACACGATCTGAAATCACTGCGTCGCTCCTATCAGGACCTCGCAAACCGGGTCGTCGAACTGTTTTAAGCGGAGTGGAGTTCGCGCGTTGCGAATTTCGAAACAGACGATCTGGAACGCGAAGCACGTTGCCGACGAGCGAGACGCTCATCGGCTGCGGCCGGGACGGCCGCGCTCCATTTTCCGATCTGTTGCGGCCCCTCCGCGCCGCCGCGTGATACCGTTTCCCGATTCTTTCCACGAAGGGGACAAGCATGCGTATTTTCCGATTTGCCCTTGCTGCGTTTCTCGTCGCCGGTTCGGGACTGGCCGCGGGCTATGACAAGACCAATCTCGACACATCGGTCGCGGCGTGCACAGATTTCAATCAGTACGCGAACGGCGGCTGGTACAAGCAGAACCCGATCCCCGCGGCGTATTCGAACTGGGGCGTGGCCAACGTCCTGAGCGAACAGAACCGCGACAAGCTTCGCGCCATCCTCGAAACGGCCGCGAAGAGCGATGCGAAGCCCGGCTCGAACGATCGCAGGATCGCCGACTACTACGCGAGCTGCATGAACGAGGCGCAGGCCGAGGAGCAGGGCCTCAAGCCGCTGCAGCCGGAGCTCGATCGCATTGCGGCGATCAAAGACGTCGCCGGATTGCAGGCCGAGATCGCACACCTGCGGGCGTCCGGTTTCACACCACTGTTCGGTTTCGGATCACAACAGGACAAGAAGAACAGCGAGGAAGTGATCGCTGGCGCGTTTCAGGGCGGCATCGGCCTGCCGGACCGCGACTATTACCTCAAGGATGACGTGAAATCGAAAGAGATCCGCGACGAGTACGCGAAGTACGTCCGCAAGCTCTTCCAGCTCATGGGCGACAGCGAAGAAGCGGCCGGCGCCGAAGCCGCGCACGTCATCGCACTGGAGACGAAGCTCGCCGGCGCGTCGCTCACGCGCGTCCAGCGGCGCGATCCGGAGCTCACCTATCACCGCATGACGGTCGAAGAGGCGAGCAAGCTCACGCCGACCTTCGCGTGGTCGCAGTATTACGCCGCAATTGGTGTCCCGGCCAATGCGCCGCTCAATGTCTCCTCCATCGATTTCTTCAAGGAAGTCGACAAAGACCTCACTGCAGTTCCGCTGGACGACTGGAAAACGTATCTGCGCTTCCACACCGTCAATTCGCTCGCCGGCGCATTGTCGAAGAATTTCGTCGATGCGAATTTCGCGTTCTACAGCACGACATTGCGCGGTGTGAAGGAACAGCTCCCGCGCTGGAAACGCTGCGTCGCCGCGACCGATCGCGCGCTCGGCGAAGCGCTCGGCCAGGCATACGTCAAGGAAGCGTTTCCGCCCGAGGCCAAGGCGAAGACGGTCGAGATGGTGAATAACCTCGCCGATGCGCTCGGCTCCGACATCAAAGGCCTGGAATGGATGGATCCGGCGACGAAGAAAGCCGCGATTGCGAAGCTGAATGCGTTTACGCGCAAGATCGGTTATCCCGACAAATGGCGCGATTATTCGGCGCTCTCAGTGGACAAAGGTCCTTATGTGGCGAACGTGCTCCGTTCGCGCGTGTTCGATCAGAAGCACGACATCAACGAGATCGGGAAACCGGTCGACCGCACGGAATGGGGCATGACGCCGCCGACGGTCAATGCGTATTACAACCCGTCGATGAACGAGATCGTGTTTCCGGCCGGCATTCTGCAGCCGCCGTTCTACGATCCGAAGCAGGACGATGCCTACAATTACGGCGCGACCGGCGCGACGATCGGCCACGAAATGACCCACGGTTTCGACGATCAGGGCGCGAAATACGACGCGAAGGGAAATCTCGTCAATTGGTGGACGCCGAGCGATCTCGCCGCGTTCCAGAAACAGGCCGAGTGCATTCAGAAGCAGTTCGATGAATTCGCCGTCGGCGACGTGCACACGAATGGCAAGCTCGTTTCCGGCGAGAGCATCGCGGACTTCGCAGGATTGAAGATCGCGTACGCGGCCTACTTGAAATCGCAGCAGGACAAAGAGCGCAAGATCATCGACGGATACACTCCGGAGCAGCGCTTCTTCCTCGGCTACGCTCACTCGTGGGCATCACAGGGACGCCCCGAGGCGGAGCGTCTGCAGGCGACGACCGATCCGCATCCGCTCGATCGATTCCGCGCCAATGCGCCATTGACGAACATGCCCGAGTTCGCCACCGCATTCGGCTGTAAGGCGGACGATCCGATGGTGCGTCCGGCGGATAAGCGCTGCCTCGTGTGGTAATCGCAACAGTTCCCCCTCTCCCCGCGCTGCGGGGAGAGGGGCCAGGGGTGAGGGGTCTTGCAGAGTTACCGGTGGTGATGCCGGCCACCACCCCAGTAATGCCCGAATCCGAACGACAGCGACAACCGCGGCTGATACCAGTACGGGTCGTAGTAGTAGAACGGATCCCAAAACCACGGCGAGCCGACATAAACAGCCGGCTGCACGACGGTCCGCGTCACGCGACGGTCCCGATCGTAATCGCCATTCCGCACGTCCGCTTCATTGATGACGGCGTGAATGACGTCTTTCGAGACCTTCGCCTCGGTCATCGCGATGATGTCATCGGCCGAGACATCGAAGCGTTCGCGGCTTTTGTTCACGAACGCGATGATGTCCTGATCGGCCACCCCGGCCTGCGACATCCGAATCACTTCGTCGACGATGGAAGCCGCCGCACGACGATCCTGGGACTGGGGCGTTGTATCAAGCGCGAAAACCGGCGCGGCCGCGGCGATGAACAGCAGGACGGCAACTGCAGTAAACAATCGCTTCACGGTGCACCTCCGCGGGCGCTCGATGCGATAGATGAGCCAGCCGCGCGCTCTCTGCGGGCCGTGAATTCGCGGCCGAAACTCTCCTCTGGCGAGGACACTCGCGTCCACGAAAGGCTACGTGTGCGTGATCATCAGGACGTACCCGTCGGGGTCCGGAACGCGGAACTCGCCACGCGGGGCGTAGAACGGATAAGCGATCGTTTCGGTGCTTCCGAGCTCGGCGTGTTTGGCCGCGACGTCATCAACGTAAACGTAGAACAGCACCGCCTGCTGTGACGCGACGACCGGCTCGCTCGCCTTCGCGATCATGAGCTGTGCCGGGCCGCTGTGGAGCCAGGCCCAC
>DATEZA010000266.1:0-20284 GCA_035255945.1 Thermoanaerobaculia bacterium | reverse complement strand
TGATGGAGACGATCCACGACATCCGCGATCGCTTCGACATCGCGATCCTGCTCATCGAGCACAACATGGAGCTGGTGATGGGCATCTGCGAGCGCATCCTCGTGCTGAACTTCGGCAAGACGATCGCGCAGGGGACGCCGGCCGACGTGCGCTCGAATCCGGTCGTCATCGAGGCGTACCTCGGCGAGCCGGCGGAGACCGTGGAGCTATGAGCGTGATTCTCAGCGTCCACGATCTTTCGGTCTGCTACGGCCAGATCACCGCGCTGCACGGCATCAGTCTCGACGTGCAGAAGGGCGAGATCGTCACGCTCATCGGCGCGAACGGCGCGGGCAAGACGACGACGCTGCGCACGATCAGCGGTCTGCTCAAGCCGAAATCGGGCGATGTGCTCTACAACGGCTCCTCGATCTGCGGACGCAAGCCGCACACGGTGACCGCGATGGGCATCTCGCATGTGCCCGAGGGTCGCGGCATCTTCGCGAACCTGACGGTGCAGGACAACCTCGAGCTCGGGTCGTATCTGCGCAAAGACAAAGTTCAGCAGTCCGAATACGACCGCGTCTTCACGCTCTTCCCGGTGCTGAAGGACCGGATCAAGCAGAACGCGGGGACGTTGTCGGGCGGCGAGCAGCAGATGCTCGCGATCTCGCGCGCACTGATGTCGAAGCCGCAGGTGCTGCTGCTCGATGAACCGTCGCTCGGACTCGCGCCGCAGATGGTGCAGACGATCTTCCGCGTCATTCGCGAGATCAACGCCGAAGGGACGACGATCCTGCTCGTCGAGCAGAACGCGCACATGGCGCTCGTGACTGCGAATCGCGGCTACGTGATGGAGACGGGCCGCATCGTGCTCGCCGACGACACGAAAGCGCTGCTCGCGTCCGATCGGATCAAGAAGGCGTACCTCGGCGGGTGAGGTCGTTCACGATCGCGCGCCGCGAGCTGCGGCGTTTGCAGACGCGCGCCACTCGCGCAAAGCAGCACGAAGTGTGCGGGCTCTTCTTCGCGGATGAATCGCATCGCATCTCGCTGATCTTCGTTCGCAACATCTCGTCCGATCCTCGCCGTTTCGCGATGACCCGCACCGATTTCTTCGCCGCCAAAAAGCAGGGCAGCGGCACATTCCTCGGCATCTTCCACTCGCACCCGTCCGCGCCCGCGAAGCCGAGCGCCACGGATCTGCAGATCCGCGGCGGCGGCGTTCGCTATCAGTTGATTCTCGATGTGCGCGGGCGGGACGTGAAGCTGTGGCGTCAGCGTTCGATGGTGCCGCTGTCTTTGGTGCCGTGATCCTTGATCTGAAAGCGGAGAAATTCGTGGACTGCTTTCAGTGCGTCCGCATTCGTCGTCGTGATGCGAATCCGTCCGCCCTCGGGCAGCTCTTCGAATTTGTACGCGATCGCGTCGCCGAGCTCCTTCATGTGCGCGGCGCCGTCGGGCATCACGCCGTGCACGAAGAGCGGCTTCGCGAAATCGCCGCGTGAGAAGTCGGATGTGACTTCGCGCATGTGCTTCTGAATCGCAGCTGCAGCATCTCCCCGCAATTCGATTGCTCCTCCGTCGGCGAACAATCGGAACGAGTGCTGCGAGGTCTCGTGCGACATCCCGAAGGTGTCGTGGCGCGCGTCGGCCATGTGCTGCTGGTGGAGTGGGCACTCCAGAAAAAACGCGAGTAGCAAGGCAATCATCGCAAGTCCTCCATGTTGTGAGTGATAGAGCAGGCCGAGTGATAGAGGAGGCCGAGTGATAGAGGGCTGAAGTGAGAGCCTCTATCTCTCTATCACTCCGCTCTCCTCTATCACTCCATTTCCAATAAGTGCGCGGCTTCACCTTCCGCCGTTGCACTGAGCCGTTCGTCCCAGGTCTCGATCGTCGATGCGAGCGATTCGCGCAATGCGTTCAGCTCGGCGATGCGCGTCTCCACATCGCGCAGCTTCCGCTCCGCGAGCGCGCGTACTTCGCGGCACGGCGCTTTGCCCGCCGCGCGCTGCTTGAAAATGCGGGCGAGCTCATCGAGCGTGAACCCGAGCCGCATCGAGCGCCGGATCATCCGCACGCGCTCGATCACCTCGGGTGGATAGTCGCGATAGCCGCTCGCATCGCGCGGAATCGCCGCAATCACGCCGCGCGCTTCGTAGTAGCGAATGGTGTCGGCGCTCACTCCGCAGGCGCGCGCTACGTCTCCGATCTTCATGCGCACAACCTAACCCCTTGAACCGGTTCCAGGGTCAAGAGCGCGGATGTAGATGTTGCATTTTTCTTGCAGAGAACGGTTTGCAGGAGCGCGGGCGTCTCGCCCGCAGCGATCGGGCGTCCCGCCCGGTCGCGGGAGCCGCGCAGAAGTCGCCGGCCGGGACGGCCGCCGACGGCGGACGGGACGTCCGCGCTCCACCGAAGGAGGTCACATGCATCGAATCACACTGGCATTAGCCGTTGCTCTGCTCGCCGTGCTGCCTGCAGTGGCGCAGCAGGATGCCGACATCGTTCAGCAGGCGCAGGCGGTGCTGCACTCGGCCGAACAGGCGGGCGCGCGCACGTACGCGACCTCGCTCTACGACGAAGCGGCGTATCGCCTTCGCTACGCGCAGGAGAACTGGAGCTCATCGAAGTCCGACGCGCGCGCGCAGGCTCGGGTGAACGCCATCGAAGGACTGTGGGCCGCGCGCGCCTCGCTCGCGAAAGCGAACTGGCTCGGCACGAACGAAGCGATCCGCAATCTGCAGAACGACATCCACCGCCTCGGCGGCACATCGGATGTCACGCTCACCGACGAGCCTTCGAATTACGTGCTGAATCGCGGCAACACGTCCGCGACGCGCATCGCATTCGCGCAGGCCGCACTCGATCAGGCGAGAGCCGCGGGGGGCGCGCGGATCGCGCCGGATGATCTCGAGTCGGCGCAGAAGAATCTCGACTCCGCGCGCAAGGTGACGAAGGCCGGCGGCGGCAGCAACGACACCGCCGACTATCTCGCGTACACCTCGGAGATGATGGCGCGCCGCGCGTACTACCTCGCTCGCGCGAACCAGGCGACGACGCAGGTTACGCCGCTGCAGCTGAGCCGCACGCAACTGGCGCAGGCGCAGTCGGAGCGTCAGGCGGCGCTCGAGCGTCAGCAGCGCGAGGAGGCGGAGCGGCAGGCCGCGGACCTGCAGCGCCAGCTCGCCGCGGAACAGTCGAATCGCGCCGCACAGCAGGCCGAGCTCGACAAGCTGCACGCGCAGATCGCCGAGACCGAGCGCCAGCAGCAGGCACGCATGGAAGCCGATCGTCAGGCCCGCGCCGCGGCGGAGAAATCGCTCAGCGACATGTACGGCAGATACGAATCGGCGATCGTCTCCGGCACGCCGAACGATGTCGAGACGCTGCGCCGTCAGCTCGAAGACCAGCAGATCGCGCTGCGGGAGATCGAAAGCCGCGAGCGGTTGAGCGAACAGCAGATGTCCGCGGAGCTCGAAGGCATGCGTGGCACGTTGACGAGCGCGCAGCAGGCGGGAGCGGACGCGCAGCTGCTCGCGCAACGTCAGGCTGAGCTGCAGCAGCGGCAGGGCGAGCTTGAAGCGCTGCGCAGAGAGCGCGAAGCCGACGCGCAGCGCCTGCTCAATCTGCAGCAGCAGCATGCGAACGCGATCGCCGACGCGCAGATGAAGCGTCAGCAGGCGGAAGCGCAGGCGCAGGCGCTGCAGGCGGCCGCCGAGGCGGCGCAGAGAGCCGCGCAACAGGCGCAGCAGGCGGCGGATCAGGCGCGCTCGCAGGCCGAGCAGTCGCAGAAACAGGCGGCGGCGACGCAGGCCGAGCTCGATCGCACGAGACAGCAGCTCGCGCAGCGCGATGCGGAAACACGTCGCCTGCAGATGGAAGCGGCGCTCGCGCGAATCGCATCGACGCGCAACGACAAGCGTGGATTCGTCGTCGCGTTGTCGGGCGGCGTGCTGTTCGACACCGGCAAGAACGTGTTGAAGGCAGGCGCGAAATCGACGCTGACGAAGATCGCCGATCAGCTGAAGACGAATCCCGACGCGAAGATCGCGGTCGAAGGACACACCGACAGCGTCGGGACGGAGGCGAAGAATCAGGAGCTGTCGGACAAGCGCGCGAGTGCCGTTCGCGACTTCCTCGTCAGCGCAGGCGTGCCGCAGGATCACATCACCGCGGCCGGCAAAGGCGAATCGGAGCCGATCGCGACGAACAAGACCGCGGCGGGACGTCAGCAGAACCGCCGCGTGGAGTTAGTGATCACGCAGTAAAGCGAGGACGACGCACCCTGCGATTGTCCAGATCAGCATCGAACCACCCAGCGCGAACAGCGCGGCGACGGCGACCGGTTGTCCTTCGGTCGCCGTCAGCTTTGTGCCGAGGAGCACGGCGGGGAACGACATCACGACGCTCGACGCGAAGGCGAAGAGCACGATCCCCGGATCCCGCACCTGCGACGCGAAGCAGAGCCCGAGCGCGATCACATTGATCGCCACGATCCAGCCGAGAGCTCGAACCTGTTCCGAATTCATATGCTGATTCTGTCATCCCCCAAGTGGTGTAGGACAAGCTCTCAGCTTGTCCAGACAAGCTGAGAGCTTGTCCTACACAAAGCTGAGAGCTTGTCCTACACCACTCCCTAACTTTTCCCAACGGGAGCCGTCTATACCCTCAACTTGGACGGAGGACGAAACATGAAGCAGATCCTGGTCAGCCTTCTCACGACCGCCACGCTGGCAATCTTGCCGGTGACTGCAGCACACAGCAGCTCCCACAGAAGTCATCACAGCGACAGCGATCGCAACATGAGTGTGTCAATCGATGCCGACGACGACCTCGGCGTCGTCGACTGCAATCAGATCAAAGTCACCTTCGACGACGAGCCCGCCGTGCGCGCCGAAGAGAACATTCCAGCCAGCAGCCTCTCCCGTCTGCGCGTGAACGCCGAGCGGCATGGCGGCGTCCGCGTCACCGGCTGGGACCAGAGCGGCTGGTCGATCAAGGCCTGCAAGATGGCGGCGAGCGCCGGCGCGCTGAGCGACATCCACGTCAACCTCCGCGGCGATGAGCTCAGCTCCGAATCCCTCGGCCAGGACGCGTTCGTCTACTTCATCATCCGCTCGCCGAGGAACGCGACGCTCGATGTCGATTCGTCGAATGGACCGATCGGCCTCTACGACGTGAACGGAACGGTGAGGCTGAACGCGGAGAACGGTCCGATCTCGCTGAAGAAATCGAGCGGCACGATCGACGCGACGACGGTCAACGGACCGATCTCCTTCGGCGACGGCGGCAGCGGCACGGTGAAGCTCACCGCGCAGAACGGCCCGATCTCCGTGAAGCTCGACGGCGACTCGTGGAACGGTTCGCTCGATGCGTCGACGCAGAACGGTCCGCTGTCGATCAAACTCCCGCGCAACTATCGCTCCGGCGTGCTGGCCGAGGCGCGTGGACATGGCCCGGTGTCGTGCAGAGCCGACTTTTGCAGCGGCGCGAAGCGAACGTGGGACGACGACGAGAACCGCCGGATCGAGCTCGGCTCCGGTCCGACGGTGATCCACGTTTCGACGAACAACGGACCGTTGTCGATCAAGGAGCGGTGATAGCAGCAGTTGCGGTACCCCGTTGCCGGTTATCGGTTGTCGCGTCGCTCTGTGACCAGGCGACGGACAACCTGGTAACCGGCAATTTTGCGTGCACTCAGCACAAGGTACACTTACGGGCGCCCGATGCCGGACTCAGCGACGCTCACCGCGACCGCCCCGCGGCGCCTTCTGGCGATCCTCGGCGTCGGCTTCGGAATCGCGGTCACCATCGGCAACACCATCGGCGCGGGCATCCTCCGCACTCCGGGTGAAATCGCCGCGCATCTCCCGAGCGTCCTGCCGTACCTCGCCGTCTGGGTCATCGGAGGTTTGTACGCACTGCTCGGCGCGAACGCACTCGCGGAGTTGGCGACGCTCGTCCCGCGCAGCGGCGGCCAGTACGTCTTCGTGCGGCACGCGCTCGGCGATTACGCCGGCTTTATCGTCGGCTGGAGCGACTGGCTCTCGACCTGCGGCACGACCGCGCTCGTCTCGATCACCATCGGCGAATACGCGCTGATCTACCTGCCTGCGATGCGAGCGTTCGAAGTCATCGCGCTGCTGACCATCGGCCTGCTCACCTGCGTGCAATGGCTCGGCGTGCGCTGGGGCGGCGCGGCGCAGAACATCACGAGCGTGATGAAAGCGGTCGTGCTGATTGCCCTGATCGCCGCCTGCTTCCACCTCGGCGGACGGCCGCCGTTCCACGACTCCTTCATCACCGAAGGGGACATGTCATTCTTTGCCGCCTTCATGCTCTCCATCACCGCCGTGATCTACACCTACGACGGCTGGACCGGTGTCATCTACTTTTCGGAAGAGGTGCGCAATCCGGGACGGGACATCCCACGCTCGATGTTCGGCGGCGTGGCATTGATCATCGCCATCTACCTGGCGATCAACGTCGCGTTCCTGCGCGTCGTACCACTCGGGTCGATCGCCGGAAAGAAGCTCGCCGCGGCGGTCGTGGCGGAGCACATCTTCGGCGGGTACGCCGATCCGATCCTGCGCTCGCTCTTCATCATCGCGCTGCTGAGCGCGGTCAATTCGAACGTGCTGATGGCGCCGCGCGTGCTCTTCGCGATGGCCAGCGACGGCCTCTTCTGGCGCGGCGCGCGCGAGGTCAACGAAGGCGGCACGCCCGACATCGCGCTGATGTTCAGCAGCATCATCTCCGCGATCTTCGTGCTGACCGGCACGTTCGAAACGGTCATCGCCAAGCTGTCGTTTTTCTTCGTGGCGAATTACACGCTGTCGTTCATCTCGCTCTTCGTGCTGCGGCGCCGCGAGCCCGATGCCGCGCGGCCGTACCGAGCGTGGGGACATCCGATCACCACCGGCGTCGCGCTCATCGCGTCGGTCACGTTTCTCGTCGCGGCGATGGCGAGCGATACACGGAATAGCGTCTACACGGTGATCCTTCTCGCGCTCAGCTATCCGATTTATCGAGTGATGAAACGCAGATGACGGTGTCATGCCGAGCGAAGTCGAGGCATCCCCTCCCGAAGCAGGGACAGCGCGGCTGCAGGAGATCCCTCGACTTCGCTCGGGATGACACCGGCTAAAATCGCGAAATGACGTGGACATTCGACGAGCGGCTCGAATACGCATCGACGATTCCGTCGCGCTACTACTTCGATCCATGCGTGCTCGAGCAGGAGTACCGCGATGTATTCGGCGCGATCTGGCAGCTCGCCGGCCGCGCGGAGCAGGCGCGCGAGCCGGGACAGTTCTTCACCACCACCGTCGGCGCCGAGCCGGTGCTGATCGTGCGCGGCAACGACGGCGTGCTCCGCGCGATGTCGAACGTCTGCCGCCACCGCGCCGGTCCGGTCGCGAAAGGGGAGGGGAAACGCCCCGTCCTGCAGTGCGGCTATCACGGCTGGACCTACAACCTCGATGGCACGCTCTTCCGCACGCCCGAGTTCGAAGGCGTGCAGAATTTCGGGAAGCCGTGCCTGCCGCAGTTCCGCATCGAGGAATGGAGCGATCTGCTCTTCGTCTCGATCTCGCATGAGGTCCCCGCGCTCTCCGAATTCCTCGGCACGATCGTGCGCCACGACTTCCGTGGCTATCGCCTCGCCGCGCGCAAAGAGTGGGAGCTGGACTGCAACTGGAAGGTCTACGTCGACAACTACCTCGAGGGCTATCACATCCCGATCGTGCATCCGTCGCTCTTCCGTGAGCTCGATTACCCGCAGTACCGGACGGAGACGAAGCCGTGGTTCTCGATCCAGCACGCGCCGTTGAAACGCGCCGAGCGCATTCGCGGCGATGAGGTCAGCTACTACTGGGTCTATCCGAACCTGATGCTGAACGTCTATCCCGACAATTTCTCGACGAACCTCATCCTCCCCCTCGGGCAAGGCCGCACGCGGACGGTGTTCGAGTGGTTCTTCCGCGATCCCGATTCGGTGCGCAAGCAGATCGACGAGACGGTCGCGTTCAGCGACGAGATCCAGCTCGAGGACATCGAGATTTGCGAGGCGGTGCAGCGCGGACTGGCGTCCGCGACGTATGACACCGGCCGCTATTCACCGCAGCGCGAGAACGGCCTGCATCACTTCCACGGCTTATACGCGTCCGCGATGGGGCTATGACGGAGTGCGGCGGCCATGCCGCCGCTGACTCTCCGCGACGCGGCCATGCCGCGTCGCACACGGCGGCATGGCCGCCGTTCGCCAACTACAGCGGCGGCATGGCCGCCGCACTCCACCGCGGTTCTTCTTCAGGATCTTCGCGTAACTGATGTGCGCTGGGCAGTGATCTATGACGGAGTGCGGCGGCCATGCCGCCGCTGACTCTCCCCGACGCGGCCATGCCGCGTCGCACACGGCGGCATGGCCGCCGTTCGCCAACTACAGCGGCGGCATGGCCGCCGCACTCCAGCGCGGCTTCTTCTTCAGGATCTTGGCGTAGACGGGACACCACTCCTCGTGCGCGCCGGGCAGATAGCCGGCGCTCATCAGGAACGACGACGTGATCTCGCCGCCGGTGAAGACGAACGTTTTCTTGAACAACTTCACCCACTCGTCTTTCGTGCGCGGATGATGCGCATCGAGCCATTTCGAAAATGAGCCAAGTGCGCGGAGCCGCTTCGCGTTCTCGATCGCCGCATCGACTTTCAGCCGGTTGCGAATGATGCGCTCGTCGTTCATCAGCCGCGCGCGATCGCGCTCGTTGAAGCGCGCCACGCGCTCGATCTCGAATCCGCGAAACGCGTCGCGAAACGCCTCGCGCTTTTTCAGGATCGTGAGCCACGAGAGCCCGGCCTGGTTGATCTCCAGGATCAGCCGCTCGAACAGCGCGTCGTCGCCGGCGAGCGGGAATCCGTACTCGCGATCGTGATAGGGGCCGTGCTCGGGGTGACCGGGAGCGATGTCGCAGTAAGACATGCGCGCTAGAACAGTTCCTTCACCGGCGAGTATGTCCCGTCCTTCGCAAACGGCACGTATTCGAATCCGCGATTCAGCGGATCGTCGTGACGCACGGTCGTGTAGTCGATCCCCAGCGCCGAGTACATCGTCGCCGTGATGTCCTCGGGGCGCACGTCGCGATTGGCGCTCCAGCCGAACTCCGCCACCGCGCTGCCGTCCGCGTTCGTCCGTCCGATCACCCGTCTGCCGCGCACGCCGCCGCCGGCGAGCATCACCGACATGCGGAGGTAGTGATCGCGTCCGCCGTTCGGCGTGATGGGGCCGACGGTGCGGCCGAATTCGCCGAGGACGACGACCAGGGTTTCGTCGAGCAGCGTCTTGCCGGGAGTCGAGCCGTTGCGCGTCGACATGTCGCTGAGCAGCGCGCCGAGCGCGTCGTCGAATGCCTTGCCTTTCGTGAGCAGCGAGATGCCGGTCGTGCCGTAGATGTTCGAGTGATGATCCCAATTCGTATCGGTCACCTGCACGAAGCGCGTCCCTTTATCGGCGGCGAGAAGATTGCGCGCCACGATGAGCGAGTCGCCGATGACGGAGGCGCCGTAGCGCGTGCGCTCCTCGCTGGAGAACGTGAAGAGCGCGTTCACATCGGGCGAATCGATGAGCGCCTTTCCTTCGTCGTAATAGTCCGCCATGTCCGCCGAATCGCTACCGAGCTCGCCGCTCTTGCGCGCGTCGTCGAGCGCGTTCAACAGGTTCCAGCGCTTCGTCAGACGGGAGGCGCCGTCGGGATGCGTCAGCGCGGCGAGTCCGCTCTGCGCGGCCTGCACGGCGAATGGTCCGTTCGACGCGGGGAAGTAACCGGCACCGGCGACGGTGCCGTTCAGCGCGACGAATCCCGGGAGCACGTCGGTCGAGCGCCGATGCAACTGCGCCTCGAGCGCGACCACCGAGCCGATGTGCGGCGCGATGCCTCCCGTTGCGCCGCTCGGATTGCGGGCGATCTGCGCCCACTTCTGGGCGAGCGGATGCACCGCGGCCCAGGCGAGACCGCTGCGAATCAGTGCAAGCTGGTCGAGGTGCTGGCCGATCTTCGGGAAGAGTCCCTGCGGCCAGCGCACGGAGCCGGCGGTCGCAGGCGCGAGCGCCGGCGGCGTCCATGATCCTTCCTTGAGATCGAACGTGTCGACCTGACTGATGCCGCCGGCGAGAAAAATCAGCAGACAGTTCTTCGCGCTGTTCTGCAGCAACGGCGCGGCGGTCGTCGCGCTCTCCAGCAGTCCGGCGTTGAGCACATCGGGAAAATACGACGCCATCAGGCTCGTGCCCGCGATCTGCAGGAAGCGACGCCGCGAGAAGCCACCGCTCCAGAAGGGCGAGCTGTTTTGGGTGCAGGTGCAATCGTCTTTTTTCATCGCTGCCGCCTCAGTTGAACAGGAACTCGAGCCTGTTGATCAGCACGAACTGCAGGTCTTCCGCGTTCGCTTTCAGATCGCCGTCCTGCAGATACGCGATCGCCGCCGCGCGCTCGGCGTCTTTCGGTTTTCGCGAAAGCGTGGCGAGGTACAACTCGTCGGCGATGGCGCCCGGATCGTGCGTCGATGCGAGCAGCGTATCGATGCGTGTCTTCACGCGCGTCGTGATCACCGGATCGTTCAGCATCTCCAGCGCCTGCGCGATCGATCCTTCGCGGGTGCGTGCGTTCGTATCGCGGTCGCCGCGGCCGAAGGTGTCGAGGATGGTTTTGTACGGATTCGGCGTGCGCTGCGGAACGAACGGCTCGCGCGTGTCGGGCAGCGCCATCGCGCGCGTGAACGGCTCCTCGATGAGCGGAACGCGGATGGAGATCGGCACGTTCGTCGCGCGCGCGACCGCATCGAGCACCGACTCCGAAAGCATGCGCCGCGGATAGTGCCGCGCGTAATAGCGCGTGTAGCTCTCCTGCCAGGCACCCGGCGTGTAGCGCGACGAGAGCTGATAGGCGCTCGAATTCACCATCAGGCGAAGCAGCGCGCGGATGTCGTAGCCGCTCGCGGCGAACCACTCCGCGAGGTGCGCGAGCAGCGCGGGATGCGTCGGCTGCGTGTCCTGCGCGGTCAGATCGAAATTGTCGGCCGGCTCGACCAGTCCCATCCCGAAGATCTCTTTCCAGAGATAGTTCACCGTTGCGCGGGCGAACTGCGGATGCGCGGTGAGCATGCGCGCGTACGCAACGCGGCGGTTCTCACCGTCTTTCGGCGTTTCGCCGGTCAGGAGGAATGCGGGCAGTACGGGGGACGATTGCTGTTGCGTCGGCGCGCGCACGGTCTTGTTCCCCGACGTCGTGTTCAGCTGGTACGAGCCCGCCGGATTCGTGCCCACCTTCCACTCGTAATCGTCGTCGCTGTTCGCATTTTTCAGCGTGATCTGGGCGAAGAACGCGGCATTGCGCCAGAACTCCTGGCGCGTCCGTTTCACCAGGCTCGGATTGACCTGTTCGAGATGCCCGAGCCCGTTGTGGCAGGACAAACAATTGATCGTGACGCCGAGGAACTTTTCGCCCGAGTGCGCGGAGAGGTTGTCGTAGGTGTCCTGGATCGGACCGTTGTTCTGCCACTGCCGCACGACGTAATTCGCGGGGCCGTCGTGAAAGCTGCCGCCGTCGGTGGCCAGCATCTCGCGCACCATCTGGTCGTACGGTTTGTTCGCGCGGATCGAATCGCGCATCCAGAAGTAATACGGGTCGCGTCCTTCTTCGAACAGGATCGTGTTCGATGCGGACTGGACGTTTTGCACGAGATCGCCCAGCCAGAGCGTCCAGCGATCGACGTACTCCTCGCTGTGCAGGAGCCGGTCGATGGCGTGCTCGCGCTTGTCCGCGCTCGTGTCCGCGAGGAATGCCCGCACCGTTGCCGCGTCCGGAATCTGTCCGGTGAGATCGACCGTCACGCGGCGAAGAAATTCTTCATCGCTCGAGATCGACGTCCACGCGATCCCGTCGCGCTCCATCAGGCCGAAGACCTCGGTGTCGATGAAGTTCCGGATCGGATATTTCGGCGGCGCCGGCGCAGTCGACGTGCGCCGGTGCGAGGACGACGGCGCTACTGCTTCGGCCGTCTGCGACAGGCGGCGCATGACCTGGCGCGGTCCGGCGACGCGCGCCGGATCGTACGTGCAGTCCTGCGCCGCCGCGACGAAGCTCGTGAGTAGAGCGAGAAGGGCGACGAGTGCTCGCATATCGGGGAAGACGGGCGAGCAGGGGCGGGATTACCGGGTGTGAAGGAATGTCGCGCGAAGCGCCACCTTAATTCTTCATTCTCAATTTTTTCATTCTGAATTCTGCATTCATCCCGCGCTCGTCGCAGAAACGCGGTTGTTGGATGAATGCAGAATTCAGAATTTCAAAATGAAGAATTCAGAATTGTGGTGGCGCTTCGCGCACGTCATTTACCGCCCAGCTGCGCCGCCAGATACGTTGCGTCGTTCGTTCCGTTGTCGATGATCGTGGCAAACGCGCCGATCATGCCGCTGATCGGCGACACGCGAATCAGCGCCGCGGCGGGGCCGTCGCCGAGGTTGCGGTTATGGAAGAGGTCGTTGATCTGCATGCCGCCGGCGGTCGGCACGAGGGTGGTGAATGAATCGATGGTGTGGCCGGCGTCGTCGACGATCTCCACCTTCACGTTCGCGCTGCTCTGTTGCGGGAACGATGTCAGCTCGACCAAGCCGAGGTTCGTGCGGAAGTTCTTGTCGCCGACGGCGCCGAGGATCTCCAACGTGTCGCCGGGACCGGCGGTCTGAAAATTGTTCAGCGGCGGCATGAGGAAGCCGTACGTGCCGCCGTTCGCGTCGATGTTGTACGTCCGCGACGTCACGCGCACGCTCGATGAGTCAGTCGTCGACTGATAGCGCAGCCGCGCCAGTCCCGTTTTGCCGAACGCGTTGCGCAGCACATCGCGGATCACGCGCGCTTCGTTCGGCAGCAGTGTGAGCTGCAGCGTCGAGCCGGCCGACAGATCCCACGGCTGCACCTGCAGCGTCACCGTGCGCGTCGAATCGGCGGGATTGAATAGATAAAGATCGCTGCGGAACTGCGAGTTGTTCGCGCCGTCGACGTGGCCGATGACCGGAATCGTGCGCACCGTCGGCGCGGGGAGATCGGGCGGGAAGTACGTGGCGTCGTTCGTGCGATTGTCGATGAGGTACAGCGACGCGATCGCTTCCCCGGACCTCGGCTGCACCGACAGCGCCCCGGTTCCCTCGGACGGAATTCCGAACGCCGGCGCGATGCTGCTCGCCTGATTCTGCCGGTTCGCATCGACGATGAAGCCGATGTCGGTCGCGGCCAACGCGCCGTAGATGTCCGCCGCGAACAGCTGCACGTTCGTGCCGCGGCCGGAGACGTCGGTCAGCACGAGATTGGTACGGAAGTTCGAGCCGTTGAACGCGCCGGAGAACGTGACCGGGAAGCGCGGACGCGTCGCGGCGAAGATGTCGATCGCATTCATGCCGAAGCCGAACGAGCCTGCGCTCGAGCGCGTGTACGTGCGGCTCGTCGCGTTGATGCCGCTCTCCGGCTCGAGGAAGAACGCGCCGTTGCCCGAGTCGAGACCGAAGATCGATTTCAGCGCATCGGTGATCACGCGGATCTCCGCCGGCGCGAGCGTCAGCGTCTTCTCGTGCAGCTCCTGCGTCGTGGGACCGGAACCGTTCGGCACATAGCGCACCAGCACGTTCTGCGACTTCGCCATCGGGTTGTAGAGCACGACGTCGCTGTACCAGAAGCTGCCGTACGCGCCCTGAATGCGTCCGACGCCGGGCAGCACGAGCGTCTGCTTCAGCGACGCGCGCACTACGCCCCACTCCTGCGTGACATCGCTGCCGCCCGCCGGCACCGGCGAGACGCGCAGCACCGAACCGTTGCCCGGAGGTCCGGAATCGAACACGAACGGCTCGCCCGACGCGATTTTGTCGACGTCGATGTGCACGAATCCCTTGCTCTGCGTTTCGTTGAGATAGAGCTCGTCGTAATTCGACGGCGCGGGCTCGCCCACATGCCACACCGCGAGCGCCGGGTCCTTGAACAGCCGCTGGTCCGCCTGCGGACGTTCGCGATGCACCTGGATCAGCAGCGACGTGCCGGAGCTTCCGGCGATCAGTGCTTCCACCTGCGGCCCGGTGACGTCCTGCCACTGTTCCCTCACTCCCTCCGCGGGCGTGTAGCGGAGCAGCTTCGTCGGTTTGCCGGTGCCGCGCTGAATCATCCAGGCGCCGTTGTAGTCGTTCGTCGGGATCGCGAAGAACGACATCGCATCGGCGCTCGCGCCATCCGGACCGGCGATCGTCGTCGTCACACCGTTCACGTCGCGCAACAGCGAGCGCTGATTGTTGAGGTACTGCTCGAGGTAGACCGAGCCGTCGTCCGCGATCCAGCCTTCGTACGCCGCGGCGGGATTGACGTTGATCGACGGACGCACGACCGCGGGACTGATGCCGCTCGTGTAGCCGACATTGATCCTGTCCTGCGCGTTCCGCGCGAGGAACAGCGAGCCGTCGCGATTCGTGCCGATCAGCGACAGCACCTGCCCGATCGATGCGACCGGGCGCGCGTACGCGTCGGTCGTGATGCCGTACACCGCGTTGAACGTGCCGGCGATGAACGGCGTGTCGTCGGTGCCCATGCGCACCTGCGAATAGCGCGAGCGCGCGAACGGGCCGCCGAGGTCGGGCGTTTGATTCGGAAGCTGAAAGATGACGTCGTTGCCGAAGAGGACGTGCTTCCACGTCGCGCCGCCGTCGGTGCTGAGCATCATCAGGAACTGCTGCGACGGATTCTGGCCTCCGAGCGTGGAGTTCGTCTGGATCAATATCGACGGCACGTGCTGCGCATTTTCGCGAACGGCGAGCACGGAGAACGCGGCGAGCGAGCCGTCCTTCGGAAAGATCACGCGCGGCTCTTCGCGTCCCTGGAAGTCGTAGAGCACGACCTGGCCGTACGCGTAGTTGCCCCAGTACGGCAGCGGCGACGTCAGCGAGGGACCGCCGAAGTACGCGGGGTTCGGTCCTTCGACGACGGCGAAGTAGCGATCGAGCCGGCTCTGCACCCCGGCGAACGACACGCTGTTGCTGTACGGCGCGTACGACACCACGCGCGCGAACAGCGCGGGAGCCACACAAAACACGATCGCCGCAATGAATGCGCGAAGTCTCCGCTCGGTCATCGTCATCTCCTCCGCCATTGATACGCAGCCGCCGAAGAGATTGTCGCTCGTATCCCGCGATAAACGCTTCGCGTCCTACCTCGGTAGAGAGAGTTGAGACGCGAAGACATGACCGCGCTGCCAGTGATGATGGACGAACCCGAGGATCTTCTCGACAGCATCCGGGCGGCGCGATCGGGAGACAGTCGAGCGTTCGAAACGATCATGCGCGCAACGGAACGACGTGTTGCCTCACTCGCCTGGCGCCTCCTCGGCGATGCCGAGGACGTCAAAGAAGCGCTGCAGGAGACCTTTCTCCGCGTCTATCGCTTCCTCGGCAAATACGACGAACAGCGCGATTTCTTCGGCTGGCTGTATCGCATCACGGTGAATGTCTGCCGCGATCTCGAATCGCGCAGGCGCTTCTGGCGATTCTTCCTGCCGATCCAGCACGCGTGCGATGTGGAGGCGCCGCAGGAGGATTTCGCGAGAAAGGATGACGTCGCGCGGCTGAGGAGAGCGATCGAGACGCTTCCGCAGAAGGAGCGCTTTGCGATCATCCTGCGCGATCTCGAAGAGCTGCCGACCGAGCGCGTCGCGGAGATTCTCGGCAGCAGTCCGGCGACGGTGCGGGTGCAGATCAGCAAGGCGCGCATCAAGATCCGCAAATTCATGGAGAGTGGCCGATGAACGATTTTCGTGGTCCGCTTCCGCTCACCGATCGCGACTTCGCCGCAGTGCGCGCGAAGGTGCTGTCGGCGGTGGAGAAGAGGCGAGGGCGCCTGTCCTACATGCCGGCACTCGCGGCGACCGCGGTTGTATTGCTGGTGTTGCTGGTGATGCCGCGGCAGGACGTCGAGCCGATGAAGCCGTTGCCGCCTCCGAAGGTTCATGTCGTTGTGGCTCCTCAGCCTGCACCCGCGCCGATCGCAGAAGCATTGTCCTCGTCATCCAAAGAGCCCGTCGCCGCCACACACGATTGCGCGTGCGACGTCACGATGAACATCACGACCGCCGATCCCGACGTACGAATCATCTGGATCGGCAGATAGGGAGACACATCATGAAACGCATCATCCTTTTGCTCGCCGTTATGTTTCTTGCAGCCGGAGTGCTCGCGCAGGAGCCGGATCCGAAGTTCCGCACGAAGATTTTCGAAGTCCACAATCGCAGCGTGCGCGATCTCTCGCTCGCCATCCGCGGACTCGGCAGCGGATCGCACGGGACCGATTTCAGCTGGAATGACGAGATGCACACGATCACAGTCCGCGATTTTCCGGAGAACATCGCGGCCATCGAAGAAGCTCTCGGACGCCTCGACAAGCCGATGCCCGCGGTGCCCGATGTGGAGCTGAAGATCTCGATTCTGATCGGGTCGAAGACGGCGCTGCCCGATGCTTCGCTGCCGGAAGACCTCGATCCGGTCATCAAACAGTTGCGCTCCACGCTGCGCTACACGCACTTCGCACTGCTCGCCGCGAACGTCCATCACACCAAAGCGGGGCAGGGCGTGGAGGGCTCCGGCATCGCCGAGCCGGGCGTGCTCAAAACCACGGCGACCGAGCCGATCCTCTACGATTATCAGCTGCACAACATCCACATGGACACCGCCGCCGAGCGGCCGTCGATCAGCGTGGAGAGGTTCGCCTTCTCGCTGAAAGTGCCGGCGAAGACGGCCAAGGGCGAGCAGTACCGGAGCGTCGGATTCAACACGCCGGTGTCGATCCGTCAGAACGAAAAAGTGGTCATCGGGACGACGACGATGGGCGACCGCGCGGTGATCGTCGTGCTGATGGCGAATGTGCGGGAGAAATGATTCTGCGCACCTGCTTCGCCGCGCGCTGGCCGCTGACGATCGCACCGGCGACCGTTCCGGTCTGCTCGCCGTTCGTCGCTTCGCCGGCGAAGAAGAGCGTCGACTGCAACGGCTTGGCAAGCTCTTTCTGCGCGTCGATGCCGCCCACGCCGGAGTACGAATACGCGCCGCGGCTGAACGGATCGTGCTGCCAGTCATGGGTGAACGTGCCGATGAGAAGACGATCGATCGTGCTGCGCCGCGTGCCGAAGATGCGGGCCATCGAATCGAGTGCGCGATCGACCGGATCGCTCTCCGCGGCGAGTGCATCGGCCGCGTGTCCGCCGCACCAGCCGGTCAGCAGCGGCGCGCGCGCCGGCGCGCACGTCCACCACGTCGGCATGAAGCGATCGATCGAGTGCACGAAGTTGATGTGCGGTTTCCAGAACGGCTCGCGGAAGCGGAACACGATCTTCACCACGTGTCCCACTTCGAGCCTGTCGATGGCGTGCTGCTTTTCTTTCAGCTCGGGCGTGAAGCGGATCGATCCCGCTTTGAGCACGCCGAGCGGCACGGTGATGATTGCGGCGCGTGCGCGCAGCGTCTCTTTGTTCGTGACCACTTCCACGCCGCCGCGCTTCCAGCGGATCTCGGAGACGGTTGTGCCGAGGCGGAGGGCGTGGAGGTCGGCGACTCCGGCGCGCAGCCAGGCGATGAGCGAGTCGTAGCCGCTCGCGATGCGGTACTGGTGCATGTCATCGAGCGCTTCGACCGCGCGCGCATCGATGAGATTCGCATGCGCCGCGTGAAAGCCCTCGACGAATCCGCACGCGAGCTCGCGCAGTCGCGCATCGACTCGCTGCGTGCGCAGGAACGCGTCGAACGATTGTTCGCGCTTGCCGATCTTCGCGAAGAGCCGGTCGAGGTCTTCCCAGAAGTCGATCTCTTTCCACGCGCCGTCGTCGGACCACCAGTGATCGTCCGGCAGTTCGTACGCGAGGAGCGCCGCGTTGTCGACGACGTTGAATGTCGCTTCCGCGTCGCCGTGGATGAACTCCGCGCCGAGCTCGATCGGCAGCGCGAGATCGGCGGGATGGAGGGTGTGAATGCGGCCGCCGATGCGGTCGCGCGCTTCCAGGATTGCGATGCGATGACCGGCGAGCTCGCGCGCGACGGCGAGTCCCGCGGCGCCGGCACCGATGATGATGACGTCGAACAAGTGAGTCTTACTACTTGGGGCTTTTCAATTCTTCATTCTGAAATTCTGAATTCTGAATTCATCCAACGGACGCGTTTATGCGACACGTGCGGGATGAATGCAGAATTCAGAATTCAAAAATGAAGAATGAAGAATTGAAGGCCCCTAGAACGGACAGTCTGCACATCCCGAGCCGCAGCATGTGGGCTCGGATGCGGGGCGGATTTCAGGGCGATGAGAATTCACCGCCGGCTCGTTGTTCGAGCCGAAATCCACGGGAAGCTCTCCGGCATCAATCGACAGCGAATCCGTCATTCGGCGGAGCTGACGATCTCCGCCCACGGAAGGCGCCGGACGGCGACGACCTTCTCGTCGATCTCACCCTGCGTCGCTTTATCGCCAAGGACGCGCCGGAGGTACAACAGCTCGGGAGACACCAGCTTGTTGTGCTTCGGCAGGAGGCGGGTTGCGGCGCTTTGGAGATTGCGGTCGGAGACGGAGATGAGCTTTGGAGTCTTTCTCACTTGTGCGTCCATATGATTCGCAACGTGCTGTTACGCTCCCGTTAATCCTAAGGATCAGCTCACCTTTTTCGTGTGTTGGTCGTCACGCGCAAAGGTATGAGTGACCGGAACGGCAGCAACTCCTGCACCACGTCATCACGGAGTGGTGCGCATCCGCAGAGCGCACAACGGGTTCCGTCGATGTGAGCCGCACGCGAATGACCGCATTTGGGACACGGCTGCGCCTTCTTCATAAACGTTATTTGCATCAAATCACCTGCCATCTCTTCGCATTCAATGGTCAGGCAGTTGCGGCTGAACCCGTCGTTTCTCTAGCGCGCGTAGAGCCACATCGAGCTTTCGAGCTCGATGAGCCCCGATGCTCTTCAACTGGTAGAGCTGTAGCATCGCGCGATGGACGAATTACTCGAAGCCATTCGCCACGGAAACGCCGCGCGCGTCGCGGAGATCCTCGATGCCGATCCGTCGCTGCTCGATGGTCCCGGGCTGCTGCAGGCGCTCTATCGCAATCGCCGCGATGTCGCGCAGCTCTTCCTCGATCGCGGGCATCGACTCACGTACTTTGAAGCCGCCGCGTTCGGCGATGTGGCGCGCGCCGGCGAGCTCCTCGACGCCGATCCATCGCTCCTCGACGCCTTCGGTGACGACGGTTTCAACGCCCTCGGTCTGGCGATCTTTTTTCAGCATCCGGAGATCGCGCGTCTGCTGATCGATCGCGGTGCGGATGTGGTCGCGCCGGCGCGCAACGCGATGAAGGTCGCGCCGGTGCATGCCGCGGCGACACAGGGCGATCGCGAGATGATGCGGCTGCTCCTCGAGCGCGGCGCCGATCCGAACGCGCGGCAGCAGAGCGACTACACGCCGCTGCACAGCTCCGCGGGACGCGGCGATCACGAGACCGCGCGTTTGCTCGTGTCGAAGGGGGCGGATGCGCGCGCGAAGGCGGCGGATGGGAAGACGCCGGCGGACATCGCGCGCGAGCGCGGCTTCAATGAGCTCGCCGCGTGGCTGGATAACGCGTAATCTTCAGCCTGGTGGTGTAGGACAAGCTCTCAGCTTGTCCCAAGGGCGACAAGCTGAGAGCTTGTCGTACACCACGTTCGACGAGGTAGAGGTTGTGATGATCATCGTCATCCCGAGCGTAGTCGAGGGACCTGGGCGGGTGGTGGGGCGCTGACCGCGTCGAGTTGTCAGCGAGCGAGACGCTCGCTGACTGCGGGCGGGACGCCCGCGCTCCATACAGCATCAGGGAACGAGCGGCGCGCGAAGAAGACGTGCGCGGCGAGGGCGCGCATCGGCGGGGTGCGCAGCATCGCGCAGGCGAGCTCCATCGCCAGCGGTGATTCGATGGCGCGGATGATGCGGCGCATCCAGGTCCGGGCCATGAACCGCGCGCGGAATCGATCGCCGCTGTACTGGCGCAGCACGTCGCGATCGCCGCTGTCGAGCCAGGCGGTGACGACGTCCGCGGCGAATGACGAGAGCCGGATCGCGGGATCGAGTCCGCCTGCGGTGAGCGGCGAGACGGCACCCGCGGCGTCGCCGATCAGCAGCGCGCGCTCGTTCGCGATGCGGCGCAGCATGCCGCCGACCGGGATCGTTCCGCCGCGCCGTTCGATGCGCCGCGAAGCGCTGTTGCCGATCGATGCA